>JBJMQD010000449.1:0-12980 GCA_045802855.1 Myxococcales bacterium
CCTTCACGAATGGTCCTCCGGGTCGGCGGGGCGACTCGCGGGTGCCGGCCCGGTGGCCGGCACCGACCGTACTGGATCGACGAATCCGCTACTTCGACGCAACCTTCTGGTTCAGGCCGAACACCGTCAGCACTCCGCCCTGGGTGCTGAACTTGTCGGCATCGCCGAACGCGCCGAGAGCGCCCAGGCCTGCCGTCGGGTCCTCGTTGCTGATTCCGGCGGCGACGCCGATCCCGGCCCATCCGCCGATCCCTGAGAGGACGGCGACGTACTGCTTGCCGTCAGGTCCCAGGTACGTCATCGGGTTGCCGATGATCCCGGACGGAGTCTTGAACCTCCAGAGCTCCTTGCCGGTCTTCCCGTCGACCGCCTTGAGCCAGCCTTCCATCGTTCCGTAGAAGACCAGGCCGCTGGCGGTGGTGAGCGCCCCGCCATACGCCGCGAGCGACTCCTTGATCTCCCAGACCACCTTGCCCTTCGTGGCGTCCCAGGCGATGAAGCGGCCGCGATTGCCGCCCGGTCCCGGGAACATGCGCACGATGGCGCCGACGTACGGCTGGCCGACCGCGTACTTCACTTCCACGCCTTCGTAATCCATGCAGATGTTGTTGGTCGGGACGTAGAAGAGGCCTGTCTTGGGACTGAACGCCGACGGCTGCTGGTCCTTGTAGCCGATGGCCGCCGGGCAGATGCCGGTGGTGTTCTCCTTCGCGGTGGTCCCGTACTTCGGATTCCGTACCGGGACACCGGTCGCGAGGTCAATTTTGGACGCCCAGTTCACGCCGGGCCCGTACGGCTGCGCGACCAGCACCTTGCCGTTGGTGCGATCGACCGTGTAGCCGAAGCCGTTGCGGTCGAAGTGGACGAGCGCCTTGGTCTGCTTTCCGTTGACGTTGAGGTCCGCGAGGACCATCTCGTTGACGCCGTCGTAGTCCCACTCGTCGTGCGGCGTCATCTGGTACGCCCACTTCGCCTGCCCGGTGTCCGGGTTGCGGGCGAAGATCGTCATCGACCACTTGTTGTCGCCGGGCCGCTGGTCGGGGTTCCAGGTGCCGGGGTTGCCGGTGCCGTAATAGAAGAGGTTCAGCTCCGGGTCATACGAGTACCAGCCCCAGGTCGTTCCGCCGCCGCGCTTCCACTGCTCGCCCTGCCAGGTGGTGACGCCGAGGTCGGGGCCCTTGTGCGAGGCGTAATTCGTGATGAAGCCGGGGCCGATCAGCACGTCGGCGTCCGGGCCGGTGCTGTAGGCGCGCCACTTCTCCTGTCCGGTGTTCACGTCGAACGCGGTGACGCGTCCGCGAACGCCGAACTCGCCGCCCGAGATGCCCGCGATGATCGTGTCCTTGATCACGATCGGCGCGTTGGTCATCGTCGAGCCTTCCTTGTAGTCCGCGTTCTTCACGCGCCAGAGCTGCTTGCCGGTCTTGGCGTCGAGGGCGAGGAGGTCACCCGCGAGCAGCTCGATGAAGAGCTTCCCGCTCGGGTGGTAGGCGAGACCGCGGTTGACGACGTCGCAGCAGGCGACCGGGATCGTCTCCGACGGCTGGGCGGGAATGTGCTTCCAGAGCATCGGCGCGCCCGGCTTGGTCAGGTCGAGCGCGTACACCGTGTTCGGGAAGGCGGAGTGGAGGTACATGACGTTGCCGATCACGAGCGGATTGCCTTCGTGACCGCGCAGTGCGCCGGTCGAGAACGTCCAGCTTGGTACCAGGCCGGCGACGTTCGAGGGTTTGATCTGATCCAACGGGCTGAAGCGCTGCAGGTCGTAGGTACGACCCGTCATCGTCCACTCGCCCTTCTGCTCGGCGAACGCGACGGTGGACACGAGCAGCGCGCCAAGGGCCACGGCGCATGTGCCTGCTCGCCAGCTGAACATTCCTCTGACGATTCTCATCCAGTCCCCCTTCCGTTTTCGGGGTGCTTCCGTGCTGGTTTCGAAAAAAACTCGCTCCACGAGCGAAAAGACGGCGGGATCGGCCGCGCACGGCGATCCGGACTCCGGGTCAAAGAAGCGGAACGAAGATGCTGACCGTCTCGCAGGAGGAGCAGCAACGAATCCTGGAGAGTGCTCGACGGCCCTGGAAGAACCGCCTCCCGCGCAAACCGTTAGGCCTCGAACACACCATGCGTCAAGTAACAGCGCGTCAAAAACACGACGATGGTGCTGGGAGTTGCTACAAAAACAAATCTACGCCACTGCAAAATGACGACGCGGGTGGCCTCGCCACGCTACGCTCTCGGCCACCGGTAACGGAACGTTACCAGACGCGAATCGCCCGCCTTCGCCTCCTCGCGGGCATGCTCGACGAGCCCGTGGTCCGGCGAGAGCGTGCAGGCGGGATCGGTCGCGGCCGCTTTGCCCGTGAGGTGGAACGCCTGGCAGCGGCAGCCGCCGAAGTCGACCGCGCGCTTGTCGCACGTACGACACAGCGCGGGCATCCACTCCTCGCCGCGGAAGGCGTTCATCCCCGGCGAGTCCGCCCACAACTCGGCGAGCGGAGCGTTCTGGACGTTGCCGAACGAAAGCCCCGGAAGCGTGTGCGCGAGGAGGCAGGGAAGAAGCAGCCCGTCGGGGGAGATCACCATGAACTTCTGGCCCCACCCCTCCATGCAGGACGGCGGGTACTCCGTGTAGTAGTCCGGTACGACGAAGAGGACCTCCATGCGGCCTTCGAGGCGCGCCCGGGCCGCCGCCGCGACCGCGCGCGCCGTCTCGATCTGCTCGCGGGCGGGGAGGAGCGCGGTGCGGTTCGCGAGCGCCCATCCGAGATACTGCGCGTTGGCGAGCTCGAGGCGATCGGCCCGGAGCTCCTCGGCGAGCGCGATCACCTCGTCGACGTGGTCGATGTTCTCCCGTTGCAGCACGGTGTTGACGGTCAGCGGGAACCCGAGCTCCTTCACCCAGCGCATGACCGCGAGCTTGCGGTGGAAGGCCTCGACCCCGGCGATGCGGTCCGATTTCTCCGCACGCGAGTCCTGGATCGAGACCTGCACGTTGGAGAGGCCGACGTCGCGGAGCCGCGCAAGGCGATCGCGCTCGAGAGGCATGCCGCTCGTGATCAGGTTCGTGTACAGGTCGAGCCGGCTCGCCTCCGCGACGATTTCCTCGAGGTCGTCCCTGAGCAGCGGCTCGCCGCCGGTGAAGTTCACCTGCATGACGCCGAGCGCCTCGGCTTCGCGGAGCACTCGCACCCAGGCGGCGGTGTCGAGGGCCGTCCGGTGGCGCGCGAGATCCATCGGATTCGAGCAGTAGACGCAGTGCAACGGACAGGCGTACGTGAGCTCGGCGACAAGCGTGTACGGCCTCGGCGCTCCGCTCATCCGAGCACCCGCAAGAGGCCGCGCTTGAGGAGCTCCTCGAGGAACCCCATCACCTCGTCCCGCACGTCGTCGCCGGACCGGTCCACGTACTCGCGGTGGAGCTCGACGACGATGGTTTCGAGCGTTCGCTCGCCATCGCAGAGCTTGAGGATGCTGGCAGCAGTGGCGTTCAAGGCGAGACCTCGCTCCGGGTACAAGAGCATGTATCCGCCCGAGATGCGATCGAAGCGGAGTCGGGCCTTGGGAGCCAGGGCGGGTTTGCCGCTCGGCGGGATCACGTCGCCTGCTCGCGCCCGGCGGGAAGCGTCAGGCAATCGAGCAGGTGCCAGAGGATCTCCGTCTTCTTCACCAGCGCCGCGACGCACTTCTCCTGCAGCTCGTAGGTGGTGGCGCCGTTGCACACGAAATCGATGGCCTGCTGCGAATCGCGCCGGGCCTTGGTCACCCGGGTGCGGAAGTACTCGAGGACGTCCGGCTTCACCCAAGGGTAGTGCTTCTCCCAGGCAGCGATCCGTTTGGACATCAGGTCCGGCGCGAAGCTCTCCGTGAGCGAGGACGCGACCGCTTCCAGGAGGGTGCGCTTCTCGACCAGCTGGACGTAGGCGTCGCAAGCGAAGCGGACGCCGGGGAGAACGTTCGTGCAGCGCAGAACCTCTTCGCGGTCGAGCCCGACGCCTTCCGCGAGCCGGAGCCAGAGCGCGAGCCCACCCTCGCCTTCGCGGTCGCCGTCGTGATCGTGGATGCGCTGGATCCACATCCGGCGGAACGCGGGATCGTCCGATTTGGAAAGGATGATCGCGTCCTTGATGGGAACGCGGGTCTGGTAATAGTACCGGTTTCGCACCCACGACTGGAGCTCCGCGCGGGTCAGGTTCCCTTCGTGCATGCGGACGTGGAAGGGGTGGTGGTCGTGGTAACGGCGTTCGCCCTCCCTCGACAGCCAGGCGACGAATTCCGATCTGGAGAGCGGCTCCCGTTGCGGGACGATGTCGGTCACAGGGCGATCTCCATCCCGTCGCAGGCGATCCGGAAGCCGGCGCGCTCGACGGCGACGCGCTCCGGGGAATCCTCGCGCAGGACGGGGTTCGTGTTGTTCAGGTGGATGTAGATGCGCTGCGGCCTGTGGAGCGGCGAGAGCGCCGCGAGGCTCCCGCTCTCGCCTCCGATGGGCAGATGCGCCAGGTCCTTGGCGCGCTTGTCGGATCCGACTTCGCACAGCTCGTCCTCGGACCAGAAGGTGCCGTCGAAGAAGAGGCAGTCCGCGGCGTCGGCCGCGGCGAGCAATTCCGGGGTGACGCGCGCGACCGCGGAGGCGTAGACGAGGACTCGTCCGGTAGCCGGCTCCCGGATGCGCAAGGCGACGTTGTCGGCCGGGGAAGGCGTGCCGAGCCCTTCGAGATGGACCGGGGGCTTTCCCGGAACGGGAAACGCCTCGACGCACAGGCCCGACGCCGTCCCTAGGTCGACCTCCTCGCCGGGCGGCAGGCTCCGCCAGCTCACCTGGCCGGCGAACCGCTGCAGTGTTCGATAGAGGACGTTGTTCTCGACGAACCCGCGGCGAACGGTGTCGGTCGCGTAGATGACCAACCTCTGCCATTCGCGCAGGCAGAGCAGACCCAGGGTGTGATCGAGGTCGCCGTTGGTGAGGAGGATCCCCGCGATCGGCGAGTCCCGTACTTCTCTCGGGTGCAACGCCGTACACGATTCGATCTGGGCGCGGATTTCCGGCGACGCGTTGACGAGGAACCACGCCTTGCCGTCGTCGGACGACACGGCGACGCATTCCTGCGTTCGTGCCTCGACCCGAACGGATCCGTCGCGCGCTCCGCGACAGTTCGTGCAGGCGCAATTCCACTGCGGGCAACCGCCACCGGCCGACGAGCCCAGCACCTGGATTCGCACTGTTGTTGTGCTCCCGGGGCCCCGAGACGGGGCCCCGAGCACCAGCGGTTACTTAGACGGCGCCTCGGCGCTGTACGACTTCGCCTCGGCGTCCATTTTGATTTCGACAAAAGCGGGCTTCGTCCACGACATGGCGAACTCCCTCGGTTCCCGCCCACGCGCCAGCCAGAGGACTGGAGTAGGTCGGGCTTACGCCACCCACGATGCGAATACATCAACTGTCGGACAATGGCAAGCCTGCCCGGCCGACATTCGCCGGCGGGCGTTCACCGCTGCAGTGCCGCTCTAGACCCTGCCGCAGCGCCAGCACCCGACGACCTTCTGGGTCCTGCCGTCGTCAAGGACGACGACCAGGGTGCCGCCGGCCACCTCGGAGCCGCAGGTGCAGTGGTCGACGCCCAGCATCGGGTGCCGCTGCAGGACGGTCACGTACGCCGCATTGCGACGACCGTCGCGTTCGTAGGAATCGATCCAGCACTTTCCGATGGTCGAAGTTCGCATGGCGTGCAGGGGGGCGCTTGGTACCGGCCCAATCTGGGCACGCATGCAACCCGTGCCTATTAGGAGGATTCGGTACACTTGCAACCGCGAAATTTTGCGGATGGCGCGGCCGGATCGCGAAGCAATCTTTGTCCCTCCTCCAGGAGGTTCCGATGCGGTTCTTGGCCCCCCTTCCAACCCTCGCGGCGATGGCCGCGATGTTTGCCGTGGGCTGCGCGCACCAGAGCGCGCCGAACGCCGAGGCGCAAATGCAGCGCGTGGGTGGACAGCCGCACCTTGCCGCCGGCTGTCTCGCCGTCTGCCAGGAGGCGACCTACATCGAGCTGTCTCCGAAGGGAGATCTGTGCCGCTGCTGGGCGCCGAACGCCTTCCAGTACACCTTCGCGTTCCCCGACACGAAGGACAAGCTCGACTATTCGCGCTCCCGCTGGAGCACGGGGATGAAGAACGTCCGGCGCTGCCGGGCGGAGGGAAAGGCCTGGGAGCCGAGCGACGATCGCGAGCAGATCGTCTGCCTCGACACGAGCACCCCGCCGGAGCAGGGCCAGAGCGCGGCCAATCCTTCGGAGCAGGACAGGAGCGCGGCCGGTCCTTCCGTGCAGAAACTTCCCGAATCGGTTTTCTGAGCCACTCCGACTCGCGCGCGTCCCCGACGCCGCTCGCTGGACCAGCCTTCTGCCGCGCATACCGCGCGGCTGGGGGCTAGTCCGACGGCTCGGGGCGCTGTTGCACGTAGCGCCACCCGAAGCGGCCCTTGATGCAGAGGTTGCCGAGCGTCACGTCGTGGTCGAAGGGCGAGGTGACCTTGAGGATCTCGTTGTCCTGCACGTGCAGGCTGACGCTGCAGCCGACGCCGCAGTAGCCGCACACCGTCGTCACCTGCTTCTGGCGGGCCTCGTCCCAGGTCCCCTCGCGCCTTTTGTCGTACTCGATCTTGTCCATCAACGCGCCGGTCGGGCAGACCGCGATGCAGTTCCCGCAGTAGACGCAAGCGGAACGCGGTAGCGGGACGCCCAGCTCGGTGGAGATCCCGGCCGAGAACCCCCTGCCCGCTACGGAAATCGCAAACGTGTTCTGGTGGTCGGTGCCGCAGGCCTCGACGCAGCGGTAGCAAAGGATGCATTTCGAGTAATCGCGGACATACAGATCGTTGTCGATCTTCGCCGCCTGGGCGACGGTCTCCGCCGCTCCGTAGCGCTCGGGGTGACATCCGTACTCGGCGAGGAGGCCATCGAGCCCCGGCGCCGTCGAGAGATCGACCGACGACGCGAGGAACTCGAGGACCATCTTGCGGCTGTGGCGGACCCGATCGGACCCGGTCCGCACGACCATTCCCGGCTCCGCCTTCCGCGAGCAGGCCGGAACGAGGACGCGCGAGCCCTCCACCTCCACCACGCAAAGGCGGCAGACGTTCACGGGATGGAGGGTGCCGAGGTAGCAGAGCGTCGGCACCGCGATGCCGCGCGCCTTGCACGCGTCCAGAAGCGTCGCGCCCTCGGGCACTACGGTTTCGGCGCCGTCGACCTGGACGGTGACGCTCCTGCGCTCGGTCATCGTGCGGGCCTCCCGTCAAAGATGCGCAGGCGCCGGGCGGCGGACTCGACCGCGCCGTACGCGGTCTGGCCGAGGCCGCAAATGGAGGCATCCTTCATCGCCCTGCCGATCTCGTCGAGGAGCGCGATGTCTTCGGCGATCGATCCTCGTGGTTGGGAAGCGGCGAGCCGCTGCAGCGCCTCCTCCTGCCGCACGGTGCCGACCCGGCAGGGCACGCACTGGCCGCAAGATTCGTCGCGAAAGAACGCTGCGATGCGCAGGACGATCGGCACCAGATCGACCGAATCGTCGAAGACGAGGACCACGCCGGATCCGAGGGTCGCCTTGGCCGCGCGGACTCCTTCGAAGGTGAGGGGCAGATCGACCTCGTCCGGACCGACGAACACTCCCGCCGCGCCCCCGAGGAGGACCGCGCGCAAGGTCCGCCCCTTGCGCATTCCGCCGGCGAGGGAGATGAGGTCACGCAGCGTCGCTCCGAAGGGCACCTCGTAAATCCCCGGCCGCGCAACGCACCCGCTCGCGCAGAAGAGCTTCGGGCCCTTCGACTCGGCGGTTCCGATGCGCGCGAACGCCGCCCCGCCTTCGAGCACGATGGGGAGGACGTTCACCAGCGTCTCGACGTTGTTCACCAGGGTGGGCTTGCCGAACAGACCTGCCTGCGCCGGGAAGGGCGGTTTGTTGCGCGGCTCGCCGCGGAACCCTTCGATCGAATTGAAGAGGGCCGTCTCCTCGCCACAGATGTAAGCGCCGGCTCCCTTGCGCATCTCGACGTCGAAGACGAGGCCTCGCCCCATCACGTCGGAGCCCAGGAGCCTTCGCGTCCGCGCCTGCTCGACGGCGCCGGAAAAGCGCTCGAATGCGAGCGGGTACTCGCCTCGCACGTAGACGAAGCCGCGCTCGCAGCCGGTGGCGTAGGCGGCGATGGTCATCGCCTCGAGCACCGCGAACGGATCGCCCTCCATCAGGATGCGGTCCTTGAACGTGCCGGGCTCCGACTCGTCGGCGTTGCAGACGAGGTAGTGCGGGCGGACCGGTTGGCGCGCCACCGCTTCCCATTTGCGCCCGGTCGGAAACGCGGCACCGCCGCGGCCGGAAAGTTTCGAATCGAGAAGCTCGCGGACGACGCCGTCGGGCCCCATGTCGAACGCCTTGCGCAGCGCCTCGTAGCCGCCGTGGGCCTTGTAGTCGTCGAGGCTCGCGGGATCGGTCGCGCCGGCGCGAGCAAGAAGATGGAGGCCGGGATCGCCCGCCTGCGGAACGAACGGACGCGCAGGCGAAGGCGGCGGCGCTTCGCCAGCGAGCACCGCTCGGGCGACCTTCGCGGTCAGCGTGGCGATCGATCGTTCCAGCGGGGCTCGCCCGGCAACCGTCACGAACCCTGCCGGGGCCTGCTCACAAAGTCCGAGGCAAGCCGAGCGCAGCCAGATCGCATCTTCGGGCCGCTGCGTGGCGGCGCCCGGCGGGCCGACCGTGGCCTCGATTTCCGCGCAGAGCTCGGTCGCGCCCGCGCAGCGGCAGGCGATGTCGTCGCAGACGTGCAGCACGCGCCGCGGCCGCGGTTCGAGGGCGAGGAGCGCGTAGAAGCTCGCGACTCCGTACGCCTCGGCGGGCGGAATCCGCAGCCGATCGCAGATGTGCGCGAGGGCTCCTTCGCTCACGAATCCAGCCCGCGTCTGCGCGGCCTGGAACGCCGGCAGGAGCAGATCGCGGCGCCCGTCGGCGTCGCCGACGACACCGTCGATCGCGTCCCGCTCGTCGTCGGTCGGTTGCGCCGTGAGCAGCCGCAGGTCCACTAGCGCTCCGCCCGTTCTACCCGGACGGCGCAGGCCTTGAATTCCGCCGTGCCGGATCTCGGATCCGTCACGTCGATGGTGAGGACGTTCACGCGCACCTCGTCCTGGAAGTGGGGGGTCATGAAGACGATCCCGGCCTGCAGTCCAGGATCGATGTGCGCGGGAGCGAGGACGGTTCCGCGGCGGGAAGAGACCCGCACCGGATCTCCCTCCGACAGGCCCAGCCTGCGCGCGTCGGCGAACGAGATGTCGAGCGTCTCGCCTCGCCGGAGCGGCGACGGAAGGGATCCGGTCTGCACGCCGGTGTTGTACGAGTCGAGCCTTCGGCCGGTGGTCAAGACGAGCGGGAACTCGGCGTCGGGGGCCTCCACGGGCGGCCGGTGCTCGACCACCGAGAACGGAGCTGGCCGCCCTTCGACGGGCTCCTTCCAGAGGCGCGAATGGAGGAACAGCTCCCCCGGATGGCTCTCGTCGGTGCAGGGCCACTGGAGACCGAAGTTCTTCTCCAGGCGCGCATACGACATTCCCGCCACCATCGGCGCGAGCGACCGGACCTCGTTCCAGACTTCCTCCGCCGTGGGATCGCCGAAGTCGCGTCCGAGCCGCTTGGCGATCTGCGAGATGATCCACAGCTCGTCGCGCGCCTCGCCGGGCGGGTCGAGCGCCTTGCGCACCCGCTGCACGCGCCTCTCGCTGCTCGTCACGGTGCCTTCCGCCTCGCACCAGGTGGCGGTGGCAGGGAGCACCACGTCGGCGAGCTGGGCGGTGGCGGTGAGGAAGATGTCCTGGACGACGACGAAGTCGAGGCTCCGCAAGAGCGACTCGGCGCGATGGCGATCGGCCTCCGACTGGCATGGGTTCTCGCCGATGATGAAGAGCGCCCTCAGCTCTCTCTTCTCCATCGCCTCGAACATCTGCGTCAGGTTCCAGCCGTGCTTCGCGGGGATCGAAACGTCCCAGGCCCGCTCGAACTTCGCCCGGATCTCCGGCTCGAGGACGTCCTGGAACCCGGGGAGGCGATTCGGGATGGCTCCCATGTCTCCGCCGCCCTGCACGTTGTTCTGGCCGCGCAGCGGATTGAGCCCCGACCCATACCGTCCGACGTGCCCGGTGAGGAGCGCGAGATTGATGAGCGCGAGGACGTTGTCGACGGAGGTGTGGTGCTCGGTGATCCCGAGCGTCCAGCAGATCATCGCGCGGTCCGCCTGCGCGTAGGCGTGGGCGACGTCCTGGATGGTGGCCGGATCGAGCCCGGTCTCCATCGCGGCGAGCTCGAGGGTCGAGTCTTCTACCGACGCGGCGAATGCCTCGAAGCCCGTGGTCGCGTTGCGGATGAAGCGGGTATTGGCGAGGCCGGCATGGATGATTTCGCGCGCCATGGCGTTCGCGAGCGCGATGTCCGACCCGACCTTGAGGCCAAGCCAACGGTCCGCCCACTGCGCCGAGGCGGTCCTGCGCGGGTCGATGGCGAAGAGCCGCGCTCCCCGCCGCACCGCCTTCAAGACGTGATGGAAGAAGATGGGATGCGTCTCGCGGGCGTTCGAGCCCCACAAGAAGACGACGTCGGTCTCCTCGACCTCGCGGTAGGAGCTCGTCCCGCCGCCCGCCCCGAATACCGTCGCCAGACCGACGACGCTCGGCGCGTGTCAAGTTCGATTGCAACTGTCGATGTTGTGGGTGCCGAAGGCCACCCGGGCGAGCTTCTGGGCGAGGAAGTTCACCTCGTTGGTCGCCCGCGAGCAGCTGAAGATCCCGAGCGAGTCGGGACCGTTTTCGGCGAGCGTCTTGCGAAATCGCTCGGCCGTGAGGTCGAGCGCCTCGTCCCACGACGCCTGCCGGAGCACGCCGCGAGTCCGGACGAGTGGATGGGTGAGCCGCAGGTAGCGAGTTTGCATTCCGCCCCCGGGCAGAGTCCGGACTGTAGGCCGCGCCTGACGAGCCCGTCAAATGTGCGACCGAGCAAGCGCTAGCGCGCGTTCGAGCGAGCGCCCGCCCGAACGGTGGCCGGTGCCGGGGTCCGGGAAATCCTTTTCCAGTTGTCCAATTGCGAGCGACTACCGAAGTTTCGTCCCGGGGGAGGTCGTCGTGCGCGCTCGCGCTCGGACTCGGGGAATGCATCCGTGAAACGTTTCGTCGCACCAATGTTGCTCGCGGTCGCCGCGGCGTGTGGAGGATCGAGCGGAGGCGGGAACACCCAGCTCCCGCAGACCACTCTGCGCGTCACCACCATCGGAGACGGACTCGTCCGCGGCGGGAGCGACGGTGGCGACTGCCGCGGCACCTGCGCGACGCTCACCCCGATGGGAAGCCAGGTGCGGCTCCAGGCGATTCCGGATCCGGGGGCCACTTTCGTCGGCTGGACGGGCGCCTGCAACGGAACCGGTCCCTGTCAGCTGACGGTCGATCACGAGACCGCGGTCACCGCCACGTTCGACAGCCACCCGCCCCCCCTCGGGTTCCATCACCTCACCGTCGTGGTGGACGGCTCCGGCCACGTGGTCTCCACGCCCGCCGGTCTCGATTGCGACTCCACCACCTGCAGCGCGGACTTCACCGATGGCGGCACCATCACGGTGAACGCGACGCCCGCGGCGGGGTTCGTCTTCGACGGCTGGACGGCAGGTCCGTGCACCGGAACCAGCGCATGCGCCATCACGCTCAAGGACGACCAGCAGCTCACGGCGCGATTCACCAAGCACCCTCCGCAGCAGATCCACGTCGCCGTCGCGGTGTCGGGCCCGGGCCAGGTGCAAGGAGGCGGCATCGATTGCGGGCTTCCGCCGTCGGCGGTCTGCGACACGACCGTCGTGCCGGGCAGCACGACCACCCTGACTGCGTTCCCGGGCAACCTGTCGCGGTTCATGGGATGGGGAGGCGCCTGCAGCGGAACGGCGCCGACCTGCTCGGTGGTCGCGAACGTAGATACCCAGGTCACCGCCGCCTTCGAGTTCGAGATGCAGACCGTGGTGCCGAACGACGGCACCAACATGCCGGTCCTGGCGCTCAACTCGACGCACGTCTTCTTCGGACGACGTACCGCCGACGGCGCGTCGGCCATCTGGTCGGTGCCCAAGACGGGCGGTACGCCGACGCTGGTCGCCGGGGGACTCCCGAAGTACATCGTGGCCGACGACGGGTTCGTCTACTGGACCGACGGCACCGGCATCTACTCCGCGCCCGTCGCGGGTGGTACCGCCTCGCAACTCACCACCAGCTCCAGCGCGGACCGGCTCGCTCTCGACGAGCGAGGCGCGCTCTACTGGGTCGACTCGGGAGACAAGGGGTTCGTCCATCGGATGGAGAACCGCATCGGGGTCCCGATCACCCCCGAGCAGGCGCCGACCGGAGCGATCGCGGTCGATACCGCGTTCGTCTACTTCGGCAATGCGGGCGAAGCTTCGGCGAACGGTGGCGCAATCCTCCGGGTTCCGAGAACCGGCGGATCCGTGCAACCGGTCGCGGTGACCGCCGCCCCCGTCGTCGCGATCCGCCTGGACCCGCAGAACGTCTATTACCGTGATACGAGCGGAGCCGTGTTCTCGATGGCCAAGTCCGGCGGCGCGCCGCTCCTGCTCTCCGCGCCGAACAGCGGGATCGTTTCCGGACCGCTCGACCTGGACGTGAACGCCGGCGTGGTCTGGTGGACGTGGATGGACTCGACGGGGGCGGCGACGAAGGGCCTGTTCCACGCGAACGCCGACGGCAGCGGATTCACCCCGGTGGAGACGGGTTCCGACCTGACCGTCTGGTCCGGCCCCCGCGTCGACGACACCGCCGTGTATTACTTCCATGCCGGTGCGCTCTTGAAACGGCTGAAATGAGTGGATCGATGCGCGTCCTCGCCTTCGCGGCGTCCGTGCGGAAGGGATCGTTGAACCGGCGGCTCCTCGAGCTGGGCGTCTCCCTCGC
>JBJMQD010000450.1:0-9729 GCA_045802855.1 Myxococcales bacterium
CTCGCGAGCTCGTGCGCCTCCTTGATCTGCCCGAGGATCTGCGCCTCTCCGACGACCATGGAGTCGAGGCTCGCCGCGACGCGGAAGAGATGGGCGAGCGCGTCGTCGTCGCTGCGCACCACGGCATGGGGCGCGCCCGCCGGTCCGATCTCGCGGAGCAGATCGTCCGCGACGGTGCGCGACTCGGCGATGGAGAAGATCTCCAGCCGGTTGCAGGTGGAGACGAGAAACGCCTCCTGGACTCCGGGGATCGACTTGAGCCGCCTGAGCCGCTCGGGAAGCTCCTCGCCCGAAACCGCCACCTGCTCGCGGACGGAGATGGGCACCTCGCGATGCGAAAGCCCGACACAGAGGAGGACCGGCCCACCCAATCAATGCCCCCCCAGGAGCATGCTGACCGTCGATCCCTGCTGCGGCCTCGACAACAGGCCCGCGTAGGTGCCGACGAGGAGCAGGAATCCCGCGACCACGAGGAGCGCCACCCGCCGCCCGCGCCACCCGGCCACGAGCCGCGCCTGGATGAGCCCGGCAAGCAGCGCCCAGGCGAGCACCGCGAATCCTTCCTTCGGCTGCAGCGGGAAGCTCGACCCGGTCGATTCCTTCGAGACGAGCGACCCCGTGGCGATGGCAACCGAGAGGAAGACGAACCCCCAGACCGATAGCCGCCAGCCTGCGCGGTCGATGAGGTCGAGCGAGGGCAGCCGTGAGAAGAGCCGCCCCGGGTGCTTCGTCTTGATCTGCTTTTCGCCGAGCAGATAGAGGAGCGAAATCGCGAAGGCGAGACCGAGGGCCGCGGTCCCGAGCGCGGCGGCTCCGACGTGGAGGGTCAGCTCGGCTGAGTGCACCAACGGGGGCGCGATCTGCCGGCTGCCGGTGTGCACCAGGTGGGCGGGAACCATCACCGCCACGGTGAAAGGAGCGACGAAAGCGCCGGCGACGGGAAGCTT
The DNA here is from genome assembly GCA_045802855.1 of Myxococcales bacterium. GTDB lineage: Bacteria > Myxococcota > Myxococcia > Myxococcales > 40CM-4-68-19 > VBKO01. The sequence goes on from JBJMQD010000450.1 coordinate 948, forward strand.
GTAGCGGAAGTCCAGGATCAGATAGCCGACGACGGTGACGGCGGCGAGGAGGCTGAAGAGCTGGCCGCCCTTCCATTCGTCGGATCCGAGCCCCGCCGCCGCGATACCGCTCTGCGCCCGCGCGTAGGCGAACGAGCCCAGATGCAGGACGACTCCGACGAGAAGCAAGGCGCGCGCTGCGGAGATGAGCGGGGAGATGGCGTCGGGCGCCGAAAGCCGCTGCGGCCTGACCAGCCAGACGAGGAACAGCGTCGCGGCGGCGACATACGCGACGAGCGCGATGTGGACCAGGGTGGTGGTCATGGGCGGCTAAGCGTTGCGGAGCGAGCGCCCCGCCGCAAGCATTCCGGACGGGCGTCGCTCGCGTGTACGTCGGAGTCGTTGGCCATGTTGCTGCATCCGCCGGGCCGCTCTGGCATCCTATCGCCGGCCGCTCGAAGGGCCTCCCCAGGGGAATATCACGCCCGGGGGAGTCCCAGCACATTCCGTGCCTTGGCGGGCGCCGCGTTCCGGAGGAACAGAGATGGCCTCGTCCGAAGTCGCGACCTTCACCGATGACAACTTCCAGGCCGAGGTGCTCGGCTCCAGCGTTCCGGTGCTGGTGGACTTCTGGGCGGAGTGGTGCGGACCCTGCCGGGCCCTGGCTCCCGCGGTCGATGCCCTGGCGAAGGAGTACAAGGGCAAGCTGAAGGTCGGCAAGCTCGACGTCGACGCCCAGCAGAACGTGGCGCAGAAGTACGGGATCGTCTCGATCCCACGGCTGCTCCTCTTCAAGAACGGGCAGGTGGCGGAGGAGCTGGTCGGGAACCAACCGAAGGCGAAGCTCGACGCCTTCGTGAAGAAGCACGTGGAGTCGGCCGCCGTCATCCCGGGCTGAGAGCGCATCCCTCCGGACTTGAAATGGCGGACCTAGAGATCCGCCACGAGCCGCGCTCGCGGCGGCGCGTGCTCCTCGCGCGAGGACTCGCCGCCGCCGCCGACGCGCTGCAAATCTTGCTCTTCCCGCTCTTCGGCGAAGGATTTGCGTCGCCCGCGGACTGGATCCTCGACGGCCTGATGGCGCTTCTGCTGACGAAGCTGGTCGGCTTCCACTGGTCGTATCTCCCCGGAGCGGCGCTCGAGCTCGTGCCCGGTGCCGACCTCGCGCCCAGCTGGACGGCGGCCGCCTGGCTCGCTACGCGCCGCGAGCGGGACCCGGGAAGACCGGCACGCTGGCCGATGGCCGCCGCGGCGCTCCTCGCCATTGCGGCGGCCATCGCCTGGTTCCTGTGGCTCCGCGCTACGCCTTCCTCTTGAATGCCTACTTCGCCGCGTTCGGAAACGCCGGAAGCTTGGACACGTCGCGCGGGTCGTGCTGGATGATGACCGTCGCCTTGAGGTTCTTCTCGATCTGCTTGAGGCGCTCGATCGAGGCGATGGTCTCCGCGCGGTCGTAGTTGAACCCCGGCACGCCGTCGTTCTGGTAGTTCTCGTGGAAGTGTGCCGCGTCGCCGCTCAGGATCACCGGCCCCTTCTCCTTCAAGCGCACGAGCAGCGCTTGATGACCAGGGGTATGGCCCGGCGTTCGAAGGATGACGACCGAGCCGTCGCCCCACACATCCTTGTCGACTGCTTGCGGCTCGACCTTGCCGCCGCCGCTCATCCAATGCGTGAACCCGCCCACGTTCGCGCCCTGCGGGGGCTTCGGCGCAGTGAGCGCCGCCCACTCGCGCTCGCCGATCAACAGCGTCGCGTTCGGCACGGTATCGAGCTGGCCGGAATGGTCGGCGTGGAAGTGGCTGATGCCGACGTACTTCACTTGCTCGGGCTTGATTTTCAGCTGCCCGAGTTGATCACCAAGGCTCACCTTCGGAGCGTTGGCGTTGGATCCCGGCTTGTAGCCCGTATCCCAGAGCATGTACTCGTCGCCATGCTTGATCAGGTAGCAGCTGAAGGTGAACGGCACTTTCGGCTCGGTGTAGGCGAACGTGTCGCTGAAGCGGCGCTGATCGTTGAAGCCGTTGCCGCAATCGAGGCGCGTCAGCGTCACTTCCGGCGTTTGCGCGGACGCCGGCATTGCGGACACCGCTACAGCGATGGCAAGCAGCCGAATCGATCTCTGCACGGTAGCTGTCCTCCCTCTAGTGAGGTTGAGGCGGCGGATACTACCGTGAGCCGAGCGGAACGCGCGGCGGATTCCTGGCCGCCCGGTCGCGCCTGCTTGCGGATCTTCTCGAGGCGGAGAAGAAGCCAGCTAGAACATGAACCGTCGCATCGACACGTTCAGCAGGATCCCGACTCCCAGCATGTCCGCGAGCACGCTCGACCCGCCGTAGCTGAAGAGCGGGAGCGGCACGCCCACGACCGGCAGCGCTCCGCTGACCATGCCGATGTTGATGAACGCGTGCCAGAAGAACAACGCGGCTACGCCGACGGCGAGGAAGCTGCCGAACTTGTCGCGCGCGTTCGAGGCGACGTCGATCGCCGCCAGGACGAGGAAGCCGTAGAGCGAGATGAGCAAGAGCCCGCCGAGGAACCCGTGCTCCTCCGCCCACACCGAGAAGATGAAGTCCGTGTGCTGCTCGGGGAGGAACGAGAGCTGGTTCTGCGTTCCTTCGCCCCAGCCCTTCCCGCTCCACTGTCCCGAGCCGACGGCGATGACGGACTGGATGGCGTGGTACCCCGCGCCCTTCGCGTACGCCTGCGGGTTCAGGAACGTCATCACGCGGTCCTTCTGGTACGGCTTGAGGAGCCGGTTCCAGGCGAACACCGAGCCGGCCGCGCCGGAGACCGCGAGGATGCCCAGGTCGCGCCAGCGCACCTTCGCGAACATGATCATGGTGAAGGCGATGAAGAACGTCACCAGCGCCGTGCCGAGGTCGGGCTGCTTCATGACCAGGGCGACCGGCACCAGGATGAGCAAGAAGGGCCGCCACAGATCGAGAATGCCGTACTGGCCCTTGCGCGCTCCCGTCTCGTCGCGGCTGAAGTAGCGCGCCATGAGGACGATGACGGCGAGCTTCACGAACTCGCTCGGCTGCAGCTGCATCGGACCGACCTGCAGCCAGCGCCTCGCGCCGAGCACCTTCTTGCCCTTGAACGCGACTCCGGCGAGGAGCAGAAGGGCGGCGAAGTAGCCGGGCCAGGCGAGCGTCTGCAGCCAGCGGTAATCGATGAAGAGGAAGATGCCGATGGCCACCACGCCGCCGCCCATCATCACGGCCTGCTTCGCCCAGAGGGGATCCGCCAGGCTCTTCGTCGCCGAGGCGAGGTTCCACACGCCGAGGGCGCAGATGATGACCGTGCAAAGGGCCAGAGGCCAATTGACGTGATCGAGCTTCTTTTCCGTCGCCGTCGACATTCTTTACTGTTCCACCTTGGTGCTGAGCGTCATGCTGGTCTTCGCTTCGTCTTGCTTCTTGAGGTCGTTCCAGGCCTTGATGATCTTCGACGCGACCGGAGCCGCGGCCTCCGCGCCCCATCCGCCGTGCTCGTTCAGCACGATGACGACGATCTCGGGGTCCTCCGCCGGAGCGAAGGAGGCGAACCAGGCGTGGTCGCGGGAGAAGTACTGCTGCGCGTCGGTCTTTAGATTTTGCTTCTGGCCGAGCTTCACCACCTGCGCGGTTCCGGTCTTTCCGGCGAACTTGATGTCGGGAAGGCGCGAACGATATCCCGTGCCGCCCGGCTCGTTGACGACCGCGACGAGACCGGCGCGCACGGCGGCGAGGTATTCGGGCTTCACGCCGAGCTTGCCCTCGTGGCCGTTGTTCACGTCCGGCTCCGGCTTGAACTCGCGCAGCACCTTGCCGTCCGGCGACTCGATGCGCTGGATGATCTGCGGCTTCCAGACCGTCCCGCCGTTCGCGATGGCGGCGTAGGCGACCGCCTGCTGGAGCGGGGTCACGTTGATCTCGCCCTGTCCGATCGAGGCGTTGATGGCGTGCGCGCGCAGAGAGCCCGTGCGGGGATCGATGCTCGACGAGCTGGGGATGATTCCGGTGATCTCGCGGCCCAGGTCGAGGCCGGTGGGCTGGCCGTAGCCGAGCCGGTGGGCCATGTCGGAGATGGCGTCGATGCCGGCCTTGTCGCCAGCCGAGTAGTAGAAGACGTCGCAGGAGTACTTGAGCGCCGACACCACGTTGAGCGCCCCGTGGCCGGTGGGCTTGTCGCAGCGCCAGCGGTGGTTGCCCATCGTGTAGCCGCCGCCGCAGAACGTGCTCGAGTTGGGGCCGATGACGCCCTTCTCCAGGGCGGCGAGCGAGGTGACCACCTTGAAGGTCGATCCGGGGTGGTAGTTCTCCGTCATCACCCGGTTCAGCATCGGCTTCAGCGGATCGCTCGTCAGCTTGGAAAGCTGCGCGCGGCTGATGCGCATCGACATCTGGTTCGGGTCGAACGACGGGCGGGAGACGAGAGCGCGGATGAACCCCGTCTTCGCCTCCATCACCACCACCGCTCCGGCGCGGCCGGGGAACGCGGTGTCGGCCGCTTCCTGCAGGCGCGCGTCGAGCGAGAGGACGAGATTGTTGCCGGGGGTCGCCTCGATGCGCCGCTCGTTCTCGGGAATGAGCAGCTCGTCGATCTCCTTGCCGAGGTGCTGGCCCTTGGCGTCGACGGCGATGTTCTCCTTGCCGTCCTTGCCGCGAAGCTCGCGCTCCCAGCGCCTCTCGAGGCCGCCTCGCCCGATCGACTGGCCGCGGCGGTAGGCGTAATCGTCGTTGTCGTTCTGGCTGTTCTCGATCTCGTCCGGCGTGACCTCGCTCATGTAGCCGATGACGTGTCCGAGCGAGGGCCCGACGCGGTAGTTGCGGTGCGGGGTCGGGATGAGGTCGACGCAGGTCAACTCGGCGTGGTGCGCTTCCAGCACGTCCACCTGGTCGCGCGGGATGTCCACTTCGACGAGGAACGGCTTGAAGCGCTCGAGGCGGTCCTTCACCCAGGACTTCTGGTAGGCGAGCCGCATCTGCTCGACGTCCTCCGGAGTCATCTGGAGGTAGACGGCGAGCTTGTTCATCACCTCTTCCTTCGCCTTCCCCTTGCAGTAGGCAGGGGTCATGTAGACGTCGAAGGAGGGACGGTTGTCGACGAGCACCTTGCCGCTGCGGTCGACGAGCGATCCGCGATCGGCGGGCACGAAGAGGGACTTGCGGAAGTTCTGCACCGACTGCGCGACGTAGTCGGTCCCGCGCAGGATCTGGAGCTGGTAGAGACGACCGACGAGCACGAGCATGGCGCCGACGACGACCAGCGCCGCGAGGGCTGCTCGCGGGCGGATCTCGCGAATGTCGTCGGCATCGCGGCGAACGAGCATCAACGCACCCGGAGGGCCGCATCGGCGGGCACGAAGCCCTTGTCGAGACGGCGGAGGACGGAGAAGACGAGAGGAGCGACGGCGGCGGTGGCGACCGCGGACCAGATGAGCGGGGAGAACTTGAGGACCAGACCCTCGCTGCCCGGAGCGACGAAGTAGAAGAGCACCGCCGCGAGCGTCGAATGGATGAGGCTTGCCGCGAAGGCGACCGCCATCGACTGCGGGCCGCCATCCGTCTTCACGGCGTTGCCGCCGATGCGGACGGCAGCGAAGGTGAAGACCGCGAGAAAGGCATAGAGGCAGCTCGGCGTCGCCGAGGTGATATCCGAGATGTAGCCGGCCGCGAGCGACAGCGCGGCGCCCGGGATCACTTCGTCGTTCAGGGCCAGGTAGAGCACCACGACGAGAAGGATGTCGGCGCGGGCGGCGCTCATGTGGAACACGAACGGGAACACCGACTCCAGGATGGCGGCGGCGAGACAGAGGGCGATGACGAGAAGCGCGCGAACAATCACTGGTTGGCCCCGACGCTCGATGCATTCACGAAGGCGTTGCCACCGGTGGCGGCGGCGTCCTGCGACCCGAGCACGACGATGACCTCGTCGAGCCGGGCGAAGTCGACGACCGGCACCACTTCGGCCGAGACGAACATGCCGGTGGGCTTCTTGGAGACGTTCACCAGCCGTCCGATGGGCATCCCCTGCGGGAAGAAGCCGACCGTGCCCGCGGTGCGGAGCAGGTCGCCGTCGTGCCACTCCTCGGTGCGCTGGCCGTACTCGAGCTTGCAGCGGGCGAGGTCGCCGGTTCCCTTCACGGTGGCGCGGGCGCGCGTCCGCTCGTTGAGCGCAGGCACTGCCGACGTCGGGCTGATGACGAGCTGGATGTCAGCGTAGTGGGCCGTGGTGAGTGCAATGGTACCCACGACGCCGTCCGGCGAGATGACCGGCATGCCGCGGTGGACGCCCTCCTCCGAGCCGCGAGCGATGCGCAGGACGTGGCTATGGGGCGAGGCGCCGACCGCCACCACCGGGGCGACGAGCGAGCGGATGGGCCCCTGCTTGTCCGTGTAGTCGAGGAGGCGGCGCAGCCTGTCGTTCTCCGCCTTGGTCTCGGCGAAGGCGCTCGACTGGCTCTTCTCCCGGATGAGGTCCCGGCGTAGGCGGAGGTTGTCCTCGCGGACGGACCTCAGGGCCAAATAGCCGTGCCATTCGTCCTGGACGCCCTGCACCGACCAGACGATGAACTTCTCCACCGGAGCGGTCATGGAGATGACCGTACGGTCGAAGACGTTCAGCGCCAGCTTCTGCTTCGCTTTGACGGCGAAGACGGTGAAGGGCAACGCCAGCAGGAAGGCGACAAAGAGCGGTTCGCGGTATCGACGTAGAAGGGATCGCACGACACCCCAAGAAGCGCTGCCGAACGCTGCGCATTCCCGGCGTTTTCCTCTTGCATCACCGTCACGCTTTTCCTAGGGTGTCAAGCCTTCCGGCGCCCGTACGCCTAGGCACTTTTGCGCCTGTTCCGCGCCGATGCAGGAGTCTTCCCGACATGCTCGACGTGATGCGGTCCAACGCACGATCATCCCTGATCGTCATCATTTTCGGCGCGATCATCGTCACCTTCATCTTCTCCTTCGGACGAGGCTCCTCGGGCTTCCGGACGCGCACCCCGGAGACCTGGGCCGCGACGGTGAACGGCGACCTGGTCACGGCGGGCGACTTCGCGCAGGCATACGCACAGCGGTTCCGGCAGTCCTCCAACGCCAGAGGCGGGAAGTACACGATCGATGACGCGAAGCGTGACGACCTGCGGCGGCAGACGCTCCGCAGCCTGGAGGACCAGCAACTGATCGCCCAGCAGTCCAAGCAGGTCGGCATCGCGGTGAGCGACTCGGAGCTCTCCGACTACATCGCCCGCTCGCCCCAGTTCCAGCAGGACGGCAAGTTCGACTTCGAATACTACAAGCGCCTGGTCGAGAACGGATACGGCATGAGCGTCCCGAGGTTCGAGGACGCGCTCCGGCGCGATCTGCTCCGCGCCAAGGTCGTGCAGGCGGCCCTCAACGGCGCCGCGCTCTCCGACGACGAGGTGAAGGCTTTCTACGTCGCGCAGCACGAGTCGGCTGCGATCGACTGGGTGCGCTTCACGGGCTTCATGTTCCGCGACCAGGCGCAGCCCTCTGACGCGGAGACCGAGGCGTACGTCAAGGACCACGCCAAGGAAATCGAGGACGCGTACAACAAGGACAAGGACACCCGTTACAAGCAGCCCGCCGCGGTGAAGGTGCGAGCCATCACGGTGCCGCTGCCGCCCGGGTCCACGCCGGAACAGGAGCAGGCCGCTCAGAAGCGGATCGACGCGGCGCTCGCGGACGTGAAGGCGGGGAAGGACTTCGCCGCGGTGGCGAAGGAGAAGAGCGAGGACAACGCCACCAAGATCCAGGGCGGCGATCTCGGTTTCGTCGCCCGCGGCGGATCGCCCTACGGGGCGACGCTGGAGGAGCAGGCCTCGAAGCTCAAGCCCGGCGAGATCTCCGCCGTATTCAAGGACCGCGCGGGCTTCCACATCCTCAAGGCGGAGGAGCGGCGCGAGGAGAGCGTGAAGCCGCTCGACGAGGTCCGCAAGCAGATCGCCGCGGAGAAGGTGCGCGCCGAGAAGTCGCAGGCCGTAGCCAGGCAGAAGGCGCAGGACGCGCTCGCGCAGGTGAAGGCGGGAAAGTCGCTCAAGGATCTGTACCCGGAGAAGAAGCAGCAGTCGGGACAGTTCGACATCTCGTCGTTCCTCACGCCGCAGACGAAGACGACGGAGCCGTTCCATCCGATGGGCGGATACGTCCCCGGCATCGGCCTCGCGCCCAAGCTCTCGGCGGCGGTCTTCTCGCTCTCGAAGCCCGGAGAGACCCCGGCTGCTCCCATCGACGAGGGCGACACCTCCTATGTCTTCGTCATCAACACGCGCGAGCGCGCCAACCCGGCCAAGATGACGGACGCCGACAAGACGGATCTTCGCGCACGCCTCGAGCAGCAGAAGCAGAACGAGCTGTACCAGTCGTGGCTCGATCGGCTGCGCAAGTCGTCGCGCATCGAGGAGAACCAGGCGGTCCTCGCCTACGACACGCAGGTCGGGCACGAGACCTTCAATCCGGACGAGGAGTGACGTGAAGGCCGACGCGAAGCTCGCCGACGTGACGCTCAAGGATTCGGACGACCGCCCCGTGCGGCTGGGATCCCTCTGGCAGGACCGGCCGGCGGCGCTCGTGTTCGTGCGCCACTTCGGCTGAATGTCCTGCCGGGAGGAAGTGGCCGAGTTGCGGCCGCACGTCGAAGGGCTGCGGAGCCAGGGGAACGTCGCCGTGATCGGATCAGGCACGCCCGCGATGGCGAAGGCATTCGCCGAGCGGATGGGTCTGCCTCCGGATCTACCAGTGCTGTCGGATAGTCGCCGCGAGGCCTACCGGCTCCTCGGATTCACGCGCTCGATCCGGAGCAC
>JBJMQD010000131.1:0-4682 GCA_045802855.1 Myxococcales bacterium
ACGCGCGGTGGAATTCCGGCTCCTCGGGACCGTAGACGACCTTCCAGCCCGAGCGCTCGATTCCGGCGACTGGCGCGTCGGGTGCGACGTCGTAGACCCGCTTCCGGAAGAAACCTGCCCAATCGAGCTGCGCGACCCGGGAGAGCGCCGCGATCAGATCGTCGAGCGTGTACGGCTCGAGGGCCGGCATGCCGCTCTTGCCGCCGAAGAAGGCCCGGCAGAAGTCGTCGAGCGAGCGCGCCCCCTTCGTGGTCTCGCGGATCGTCGCGTCGACTTCCAGCCAGAGGAGATCGCCCTCCAGGTAGAAGTCGACGTCGCGCCGCCAGGAGTCCCAGTCGTCCCGGGCGCCGTAGAGGATCTGCGCCGCGGTGGCGGTGTCGGCGAGGGGCCTCCAGGTCCGGCCCCGATGCGCCGTCATCATGTCGGCCGAGAACGCGAACGATCCGCGTGCCTGGTCGGGCGTGAAGAGACCGCTGCGCGCGCTGAGGACGTTGCCGAGGTAGTTGGTGAGCCCCTCGTAGACCCAGAGGAGATCGCCGCGCATCGGCTTCTGGTAATCGCCGGTCGCGAGGCCCGCCGGGCGGCGGAACTTGCCGTTCCAGGAATGGGTGAACTCGTGCGGCAACAGGCCCGCGAGCCGCGACAAGCGCAGGTCGGGATCGAGGAGGGCCCGCTCCGGGACGCGGTCGTCGCTCGACTCGTGGTGCTCGAGGCCGAAGTGAGCCACGTCGTCCGAGAGCGTGAGGAGGAACCGGTAGGAGCGGTAGTGGTGGGCGCCGAAGAGGAGCTGGGCCTGGGCGACGAGGGCGTCCCACTGGGACTTGAGCTGCGGGTCGACGTGGAGCAGGTCCGCGGACTCGGCGGCGGCCTCGATGAAGTGGGGCGCGCCGCCCGCCGGGCCGATGGGGATCTCTTCCAGGAACTCCCCCGCCAGCACCGGCGAGTCGACCAGCTCTTCCAGCGACACCGGAGCGAAGGAGACCTCCGCGCCGCTGCCTGAGGCGGTGCGGAGCGGCGTCGCGAACTTCCAGCGGGCCGGTAGCCGGACCGAGGCCGCGACCCGCAGCTGCGCGGGCGCGGCGCCCTCGGGCTCGAGCAGGACCTGGTTCCAGGAGAGCACGGCGATGTGCGCGCTCGCGGAGGCTCCGCCGGAAAAGCCGCGGGTCTCCGGAGGCGGCGAGATGAGGTCGAGCTGTGCTTCGAGCTCCGTTACGCCCTGCGGCACCTCGACGAGGATCCGGTACATTTCGTCGGGATCGCGATGCCAGCGCAGTCGCTTGCCCGACGCCGTGAAGACGAGTCCCGCGACATCGCCGATGGGGCCGTTCGGTCCGTGTTCTCCCGGAATCCACTTGGGATATCGCAGCACCATCGTTCCCGGCTTCGCCGCGAGCCGCAGGCGGGAGTGGAAGATGCGCCGCGGCGCCTCGCGTAGATCGACCTGCAACGACATCTCGCCCCGTCCGGGCGAAGGAGCGCCCTGGGCGAACAGACCCGGGGGGTACGAGGTGGTGAGGAGCAGTACGATCGCCGCGCAGCGCATGCGCACCTCCTTTTCTTTTTCGTAAAGAACACGGCCGGGGGACCGCGCGAAGCGTGTATTCTGCGCCCGGAGCGATCTTTGGCGACTTTGCACGAAATCCTCGAGCGCGCCCGCGCGGCGCAGCAGCGCATCCCGCCGGGGGAGTCCGCCTGGCTCCTCGCCGCCGTCGTGCGCATCGCCGCGGCGCGGAACACGACGCTGCGCAGCAGGCTCGTCCAGCTGGACGCGAATGGGAACGTCTCGGTGCTTCCGTTCACGGACTCGCGGCGGGACGAGGAGCTGAGCTATCGCGCTCCGGAGCTGTTCGGTCCCGACGCCCCGCCGATGGACGAGCCGAGGGTGCAGGTCTATGCCGCCGGCGCGCTCGGCTACGAGTTGCTGACGGGACAGACGCCCCCGGATCCTCGCGTGGGCCCCGGAACCGAGCTCTCGGGCCCTATCGGCGACGTCCTGCGGATGGCGATGGCCAGGGACCGCCGGGAGCGGTTCGCTTCGCTCGAGGAGCTGCGCCAGGCGATCGACGCCCTCCAGCGCCGCGTGGGCGCGGACAAGGAGCGGCTCGCGTTCGCGGCGCTGGTCGCCCGTAGCGAGAAGTGGACCGGCATGTCGGATCTCGACCGCGCCGCCATCGCCAAGCTCATCGAGCAGGTCGCCCACTTGCATCGGCAGATGGAAGCGGTGCGCAGCGGCATGGCCGAGGTGCAGCGCGAGCAGCGCGAGGTGGAGGCGAAGGTCGCCGACCTCGACGTCCGATCGCAGAAGGCCGAGATGGCGGCGGAGGCGCAGCGGTCGCGGGCCGGGCGGTCCGTCGCGGTGGCCTCGATAGCGGCAGCGGTCATCGGCGCCATCATCGCCGCGCTCGCGCTCGCCGTGCTGGCGCCGAGGTTCCGCCCCTCGACGCCCGTCGCGCACACGCGAGCGGGCGAGTCGCGCTAGCGAGTCAGGTCGTGGGTCCAGGGTGCAGGTTGCGCTAACGCCTCGCATAGCGCAGCTGTACGACCCCCGAAGGAAAGCTCTTCGCGTCGAGCAGGCGCCAAGGAATCTCGGGAAGGCCGCTGGTGAAGAGCGGACGTCCCGCCCCGAGGAGGATGGGGATGACGTTGATGGCCATTTCGTCGACCAGGTCCTCCCGCAAGAAGCCGCGCACCAGCGCTCCGCCGTCGAGATAGACGGTGCGGACGCCTTCCCGTTCGAGACGCGCGGCGAGGTCGCGGGGCGGGCCCGACCACATCTCCTCGCCGTGCGTCGCCGGGACCGGCCGCGTAGTGCACACGATCACCCGCTTGTCCCCGTAGGGCCACTCCGGAAAGCCGAGCACCGTGTCGTACGTGCCGCGCCCGATCACCAGAGCGTCGACGCCCGCGAAGAACGCCCCGTAGCCATGCTCCTCGTCGTGGAAGGGAGCGAGAAAGTCGATGCTGCCGTCGGGCCGGGCGATGTAGCCGTCCAAGGTCACGGCGATGAAGACGGCGAAGCGCACGGCCATTCGCGCATGCTCCCGGAATCGACGGGAATCCTACCCCAGCTGGAGGCAACGCATGTCCGGACCGGTCTACGCGCTCAATCTCCTGATCAGGGCGTGGCTTCCGGAGCCGGCATCGCGCGTGGCGCCGTCACGGGCAGATCGATGGTGAACGTCGTCCCTTCCTTCGGATAGCTCTCCACCTTGACGATGCCGCCGTGGGCTTCGACGATCCCGCGGACCACCGTCAGCCCGAGGCCCCAGCCGCGCTCGCCGCCGGCCTTGGCTTCCTGCGTGCGGTGGAAGGGCTTGAAGAGCTTCGCCTGCTCTTCCGCCGGGATGATGGTGCCCTGGTTGTGGACAGTGACGAGGATGCGCTGATCGATCCGCCGGATGGCAATCGAGACCGGCGTCGCCCGGTCGCCGTACTTGATTGCGTTGGTGAGCAGATTTTCGACGACGCGCCGCAGGCCCTCCGGGTCCCAGCGGCCGTTGGTCTCCCCGTGCGTCTCGACGTGGAAGCGGTCGCCATGGCGCGTGCTCATCTCGTCCGAGGCGTCCGCGACGATGCGCTTCAGATCGCACTCCTCGACGTGGACCTGGATCTGCTCGCCCGCGTCGAGGCGTGCAGCGTCGAGCAGGTCGGAGATCATCCGATCGCAGCGGTCCACGGCCTGCACGATGCGCTGCGCCGAGGTGCCCACCTTGCCGGGCTGGTCGACGAAGCGCGCGATGAGGCCTGCGGAGGCCTTCGCGGTCGAGAGCGGCGAGCGCAGGTCGTGGGTCAGCATCTGCACGAATCGCTCGCGGTATTCCGCCTCGATGCGCAACCGGTCGGCCTCGCCGCGCGACAGGTCGCGCTCCTGCATGAGCAGGTTCCGCTCGGTCAGGTCCTGCACGACCTTGCAGAAGCCGCGCAGCTTCTGCTCGGCGTAGATGGGGGTGATGGAGACGTCGGCGAGGAACTGCTCGCCGTTCTTGCGCAAGCGGACGCCCTCTCCGCGGAAACGCCCCTCGATGGCAGCCGCCTTGAGGTGCGACATCGGCTCGTCGCGCCTGCGTCCTTCCTCCGGATAGAGCATGGAGAAGTGATGGCCGATCACCTCTTCCGGTCTGTATTGCTTCATGCGCTGGGCGCCGACATTCCAGCTGGTGATGATGCCCTCCGGCGACACGGTGAAGATGGCGTAGTCCCGTACGGCCTCGACGAACTGCGCGAACCGCTCCTGTTCGAAGGAGGCGCGTTCTTCCCGTTCCGCGTTGCGTACGCGCTCGAACTCGGTGACCGCGTTGCGCACCGCCGCCCCGATACCGTCGAGGATGATGTCGCGCTCCTCGCGCCCGAGCGGCTGATCGGCTTCGAGGACCTCGAGAATGACTTCGCGGAGGATCTCGTACTCGGAGACGACCTCCGCGAGCGACCAACTTTGCCGCTGTGCGCGATCGCGGCCGTGCTCGATTGCCAGTATGCCGTCCAGGCGGACAAGCGCGTCCCGGGGCGCTGGGCTCGCGAGCACGTCTACCAGTTCATCGAGGAAATGCGGGAGCGCGTCCACCAGCGCGAGAGGATGTTCGCGGGCCGCCTCGGGCAGTCGCGCTGTCGCGCGGCTTGCCCAATTGACCAATACCGTATCTCTGGCAGCGCGCAGCCGCGCCACACCGTCCATCTGCTCATGA
>JBJMQD010000048.1:0-14800 GCA_045802855.1 Myxococcales bacterium
TGAGCCGAAGCCCCGGTAAACGGCGGCCGTAACTATAACGGTCCTAAGGTAGCGAAATTCCTTGTCGGGTAAGTTCCGACCTGCACGAATGGCGTAACGACTTCCGCACTGTCTCGGCCAGGGACTCAGCGAAATTGAAATAGCTGTGAAGATGCAGTTTACCCGCAGCAAGACGGAAAGACCCCGTGAACCTTTACTCTAACTTGCCAGTGACACTAGGACTTGATTGTGTAGGATAGGTGGGAGGCTTTGAAGCCGGGGCGCTAGCTCCGGTGGAGCCAACGGTGAAATACCACCCTGTTGAGTCTTGGTGTCTAACCTGGTCCCGTGATCCGGGACGGGGACACTGGCTGGTGGGGAGTTTGACTGGGGCGGTCGCCTCCCAAAATGTAACGGAGGCGCGCGAAGGTTCCCTCAGGCTGATTGGAAACCAGCCGGCGAGTGCAATGGCACAAGGGAGCTTGACTGCGAGACCGACGGGTCGAGCAGGTGGGAAACCAGGTCATAGTGATCCGGTGGTTCTGTATGGAAGGGCCATCGCTCAACGGATAAAAGGTACTCCGGGGATAACAGGCTTATCGCGTCCAAGAGTTCACATCGACGACGCGGTTTGGCACCTCGATGTCGGCTCATCGCATCCTGGGGCTGGAGCAGGTCCCAAGGGTTCGGCTGTTCGCCGATTAAAGCGGTACGCGAGCTGGGTTCAAAACGTCGTGAGACAGTTTGGTCCCTATCTGCTGTGGGCGTAGGAGGCTTGAGAGGATCTGACCTTAGTACGAGAGGACCGGGTTGGACGGACCGCCTGTGTACCAGTTGTCACGCCAGTGGCATCGCTGGGTAGCAGTGTCCGGACTCGATAACCGCTGAAAGCATCTAAGCGGGAAGCGAACCTCAAGACCAGGCCTCCCGGGGCGTAAGCCCCCTGAAGGGCCGTTGGAGACGACGACGTCGATAGGTCGGAGGTGTAAGCGCGGTAACGCGTTGAGCTGACCGATACTAATCGCCCGTGAGGCTTGGTCATTCTTCCTTCTCGAACCGCTATCCGCGCGGTCTTTGGCGGAGGCCAGGGTCGAGCTCGATCGTCCGTCACACGCTCTTGCGCATATGCAGGCTCTGCCGCTGCCCTTCACCGGCCGCGCGGAGCCCAGGTTCCGTGGCTGGCAATCAGCCGCGAACGTTTTCCGGTGGCTTTATCGGAGGGGTCCCACCCGTTCCCATCCCGAACACGGAAGTTAAGCCCTCCAGAGCCGATGGTACTGCACGGTTTCCGTGTGGGAGAGTAGGTCGCTGCCGGAATATTATCGAAACGCCCCGCCGCCCGATCCTGGGCCGCGGGGCGTTGCTTTTCCGGCGGTTTATCGGTCGCCAGGGGTCCCACCCATTCCCATCCCGCATGGAATATATCGAAACGCCCCGCCGCCCGATCCCCGCGCCGCGGGCGTTGCTGGTTTCCGAGTGTTTCGATGGCGAGGGAGATGGCGATGGCGCGATGTCGGGACTGCCGCCGCGAACTCGGCGACCATCCACGCGACGCGGGATTCAGCCTTCCGGACGTCGTTTGGAATCTGGATGCGAACCAGCGGAAGCGCCGCGCAAAGACCTCATCCGACCTCTGCGTACTCGACGGTGCCCGATTCTTTCTGCGCGGGATCGCCTTCGTCCCGATTCTCGAGACTGCGGACTGCTTTGGATGGGGATTCTGGGTCGAGATGGATCGAGCTGCTTTCGGGAGGTATCTCGATCTGTTCAAGGCGGACGCGCCGGAGGGGGAGCCGCCCCGGGCGGGTGTCATCGCGAATTCACCCAAACGGTATGCCCCGCTCGAGGGCCATCCCGTCGCGGTGTTTTTCGGGCCCAGGAAGGAACGCCCGAGGCTGGTCCTCGCCGCGTCGGATCACGCTCTCTCCAAGGAGCAGCATCAGGGAATTCCGGTGGCTCGGCTCCACCAGATCAACGACCTGATAGCGGGCCCATAGCCCCGTGCCTGCTCACCGTACGTGAGCGTTTCGGTGCGCGAGTGCAGGTCGCGGCCGGAATGGTATCGAAGAAACGCCCCGCCGATCCTCGCAATCGGCAGGGCGTCCCGTCGTTCACGGTCGATTGCGAATCAGTAGTCGAGCCCCTTCAGGAAGGTCCTCGCCGCCGTCGGATCGATCTGGATCGCGTCGGGCCTCATCATCTCGTTGTCCTCGTGATCGATGATGTGGCAATGCCAGACGTATCCCCGGGTAGCGATCGCGCAGGGGAAGCCCGAGCACTCGCCCGGGGCGAACGGGAAGGCGCGCTGGCCGTCGTTCGGCGCCCACCGGACCGCCAAGCGGGTGACGAACTTGGGGAGTACGACCACCGTATCCTTCCAGCCGGTCTCCTCAGGGCCAGGAGGCTGAATCGCGCCCTGCAGGAAGGGCGTCACGTCGGGATTGCCCCCCGCCGCGCGCGGATTCCCGGTGTTGTAGTCGAGCGGCGGTCCGAAGCCCGGGCAGAAGATGCCCGGCAGGCAGCCGAGCGTGGGCGCCCCAGGGAAGCTCGCGGCATACGCGCTGGGGTACTTGTTCTGGTTGAAACCCTGCCGATTCAAGATCTGGAACGACGCGAGATGGATGTGGATGGGATGGGCGTCCGCCGTCAGGTTGACGATCTCCCACACCTCCACGTCGCCTTCGCGCGGCAACTCCGAGTACGCGGTGGTGATCCCGTTCAACTTGATCGAAACGAAGTCCTTGTAGAGCCGCGGCGAGTTGCCGGACGTCTTGGTGTTGTTGACCAGGATCTCCACCGGTCCACCCGGATACCTGGTATTCGCGATCCCGGTCACCGGGTCGATCGCCTTCTTCGGGGGGAGCAGGACCTCGTTGAGCGTCAGCTGGCGTGTCTTGTTGACCGCCACGCCCGAGGCGAGCGTGCCCGTGACAGGCGCCGTCAGCCGCGCGATCGGCTGGTTCAGCCGGATCGCCGCGTTCACCGCCGGGTTCCAGCTCGTATCGAGGGGGCATCCGGCCACGGGGCAGTTCACCCGGAACTGGACGACGTCCGCCAAGGGCCCTACGGGATTCGCGCCGGCGGGGTAGGGCGTCTTGCCGCTGTTCTTCAACACCAGCGTCGATCCGGGAGCGACGCCGCCGAAGTCGACGACGACCTCGTAGCGCTCGCCGGGCATGATCACGAGCTTCTGCCCGCCCGCGCCGACCGGGACCGCCGCGTCGAGATATCCGTCGTCGTTGCCGATCACCCACATGTGCGGCGCCGCCTTGTTGGAGGCCCCGCTGAGCGACAGCTCGTACGTGCGCGCATTCGAGCCGTTGAGAAGAAGGAACCGATACCGCTTCGGCTGCACGTCGAGGAAGGGCCAGGCCTTGCCGTTGACGACGATGGTGTCGCCCACGAATTCGGGCACCCAGTACGGATGCTCGGGATTCGGGCTCGAGAGCAGCCCGCCCGCGGTGTCGCCCGGGAAGAACAGCTGCCCGTTGGTGTCGAACATCCGGTCCTGGAGGACGAGCGGGACCACCTCCGCCACGCCGGGGAAGCCGGCGGGAAGCTGCTGGGCGGGGTCG
This sequence comes from Myxococcales bacterium, assembly GCA_045802855.1. Taxonomy (GTDB): domain Bacteria; phylum Myxococcota; class Myxococcia; order Myxococcales; family 40CM-4-68-19; genus VBKO01. The sequence goes on from JBJMQD010000048.1 coordinate 3,555, forward strand.
ACGATGTAGTAGGCGCCCGCGAGCCCCGCATAGACGTTCAAACGGGTCGCCCCGAGCACGTGGTCATGGAACCACATTGGCGCGGCCTGCTGCCCGTTCGGATACCGGTACACGGCGGCGTAGCTCGCCGGCGGGAGCCTGGTCGGGGTGAAGGTCGACTTCGTGTAGTAGTCCTGTCCCTTGTAGAGCCCGTCGCTCGTGAACCAAGCGTCGGGACCGCCGTCGAGCTCGGGCGGCACCTCGCCGCCGTGAAGGTGGGGCACCGTCGCGACGGCACCCGTGTAGTTGTGCGCGCAAACGGATCCGAACAGCGGAATACCGCCCATGCTGTTGCAGAAATTGACGATGCCGTCCTCTTGCGGCGCTGCCGGGTCCGCCCAGTCGAGCGTCTGGTCGGTGAAGTACTTGTACGCCAGCACCTGCGTCGTCGCCGTGCTGCCCAGCTTGTTGACGAAGTTGATCTCCGTCGGTACTCCGCGCGTGTTTACCAGGACCGGCCCCAGGTACGTCTCCTGTACCCCGGTCGGGCAGGTATCGCCGGCGACGTATCCCCAGGTCCAGGTCTCCGGCTGCTGGCCCGCCGCCAAGGTTCCGGGTGGCAGGACGTGCGAGCGGAATTCGCACATGGTGAGGGTGAGGGGACCCGAGACCGCCCGGGTGTCGAGCACGTTCGGCGCCGCGGCTTGCGGATGGACGGAAAGCAATGGAAGAGGTTGGACGAACTGCGGGATCGCGTTCCCGACGATGGGCACCTGCGGGCTCTGCACGGCGAAGGCCGCGGTGGAAAGAAAAGAGCCGAGCAACGCCACCATTCTCGCAACCATTTTGCGCCTCCAAACTCGCACAAGCGGCGAGCGCGCAAGAAGCCTCTTGTCGACGGCCCCCCGGGCCCCAAGCACGCCCTGTGCAGTGCTCGTGCCATGCCCGGGTGGACGCCGACGCTTCGGTAGTCGACCGCCGTCATTAGAAAAATCTAATTATTGGCCGGGCTGATGAGCGCAGGCGTTGCACCAGCGGATTTTGCAAAAATCTGCTTTGCGCGCAGCGCCGGATGAGGTTCGCTCACCGGTTGGCTGCGACAAATTGCGCTATCGCCGCGCGAACCTTCTCTGCATGCTCCGCGAGGAGGTCGTTGTGCCCGGCGTCCGCGACGATCCGCAGGGTCGCCCGCGGGAAACGGCGAACGAGCTCCTCGCTCATCGAGGCGGGAACGATCTCGTCAGCGTCGCCGTGCACGAGCAGGACGGGCATCCCGATCCGCGGAGCGTTGGCCGCGCTGTCGAATCGGTCCCGCACGAGCAGGCGCGCGGGCAGCCAGGGAAAGTGGACCGCGGCGACGTCCGCCATCGAGGTGAAAGGCGAGATGAGGATCAGCCGGTCGCCGAACCCGCGACTCGCCATCTCGACGGCGACGCCGGTTCCGAGCGACTGACCCTCGAGGATCAGCGGACCGCGGTGCAGGGTTGCGCGCAGGTGCACGAGGGCGGCGGCGGCGGCGCGGTAGCACGCCTCCTCGCTGGGAGGTCCGTCCGCGCGCGACAGTCCATAGCCCGGATATTCGACCGCGAGGACGCCCGCGCCGATCGAGCGGAGCAGATCGATGACGGGCCCGGCATCCGCGAGGTCCTCGCCGTTGCCGTGGAAATGCGCGACCACGGCCGCGCCCGGCTGCGGTGCGATCCAGAGAGCGCGGAAGCCCGGCCCCGCGACCAGGTTCCCCCGCGGGACGCGGCCGCCGCGCGGCGCGGGAAAGACAAACGAACGCTGCGCGGCGGCGAAGAAGGCGACGACGGCCAGGTAGAGTGCGGCGATCGCGGCAAGAGCCACGATCCCGGCGCGCTTCATTGCACGGTGACGCGGGCGAACTTCCGCTTGCCGACCTTGAGCAGGTACGTCCCGGGCGACAGCTTTGCGTTCGGATCACCGGCGCGCTCGCCGTCCACCGTGACTCCGCCCTGCGCGATGAGGCGGCGCGCGTCCGAACCGGAGGAGGCGAGACCGATCTGCGCCATCGTCTTCGCCAGGAGGACCGCGTCCGCGCCCGCGTCGCGAGCCACGGTGCGCTCCTCGATCTCGTCGGGCAGCTCGCGGCGCGCGTGCACCTGCTCGAAATGCGTCTCCGCCGCCCGCGCCCCATCCGGGCCGTGGTACCGCTCGACGATCTCGCGCGCGAGCGCCATCTTCGCCGCCTTGGGATGCCCCGCGCGCAGGGAGGCGATCTCGTCCGTCGTGCGACGGCTCAAGAGCTCGTAGTACCGCCACATGAGCCCGTCGCTGACCGACATGAGCTTCCCGTACTGCTCGTTCGCGGGCTCGTCGATCCCGACGTAGTTGCCGAGCGACTTGCTCATCTTGTCGCCGACGATCTTCCCGTCGAGTTCGCGGGCGTCGATTCCTTCCAGGAGCGGTCCGGTCAGGCAAATCTGCGGATCCTGCCCCCACTCTTTCTGCAGCTGTCGCCCCACCAGCAGGTTGAAGAGCTGATCGGACGATCCCAGCTCGACGTCGGCGTTCAAGGCGACCGAGTCGTATCCTTGCGCGAGAGGGTAGAGCAGCTCGTGCAGCGCGATGGGCACCTCGTTCTGCCACCGCTTCTTGAAGTCGTCGCGCTCGAGCATCCGCGCGAGCGTGTAGCGGGCGGCGAGCTTGATCATTCCGCTCGACCCGAGCGGCCGCAGCCACTCCGAATTGAAGCGCACCTCGGTCTTCTCCCGATCGAGGACCTTGAAGACCTGCCGCTTGTAGGTCTCGGCGTTGGCGGCGATCTGCTCGTCGCTGAGGGGCGGACGGGTGGTGTTGCGCCCGGTGGGGTCGCCGATCGAGGCGGTGAAGTCGCCGATCAGGAAGATGACCGTGTGTCCGAAGTCCTGGAAGCGCCGCATGCGCTCGAGCGGCACGGTGTGGCCGAGGTGCAGATCCGGCGCGGTCGGATCGAAGCCCATCTTCACCCGCAGTGGAATCCGCTTCTCGTGCGACGCGCGCAGCTTGCGCAGGAGATCGTCGCGAGTGTGGACGTCGACGGCGCCCCGGGTCACTTCGCGGAACTGCTCCTCGGGGGTGGCGTTGCGGAGCTCCGTCATTCCCCCACCCTCTCCCGCACCCGCAGGATGCTCCGCGCGCGTCCGGTCTGATCGTCGATGTCGACGATCGCTCCCTGGAGCACCGCCTCGCCGTTCGCGACTTCGTACGGGGCGGGGCGCCCGGTGAGAAAGCGGTCGAGCGCGCTCTCCTTCTTCATGCCGATGACGCCGTTCCAGGGCCCGCACATGCCGACGTCGGTCTGGAAGGCGGTGCCGCCGGGCAGCACCCGGTCGTCGGAGGTCTGTACGTGGGTGTGCGTCCCCAGCACCGCGGAGACGCGACCGTCGAGGAACCAGCCCATGGCCTGCTTCTCGCTCGTCGCCTCGCAATGGACGTCGACGAGGATGCAGGCGGTCTCGCGACGCAGCTCTTCGACGAGGCGCTCGGCGGCGCGGAACGGGCAGTCGATCGACTTCATGAACACGCGCCCTTCCACGTTCACGACGCCGAGCTTGCGGCCGTCCGCGGTGGCGACGATGCCGTGGCCGCGCCCGGGCGCGCCTTCCGGATAGTTCGCCGGTCGCAGCTGCCGGGAACCAGGCCGATCGAGGTAGGAGAACAGCTCACGCCGGTGCCAGGTGTGGTTGCCCGCGGTGAGCAGGTCGAGGCCCGCCTCGAGCAGGTCGTCGGCGCTCTCCGGAGTGATCCCGGCCCCACCCGCCGAGTTCTCGGAATTGCCGATGCAGAGGTCGAGCGAATGGCGCTCGCGCAAGATCGGCACGAACCGCCGCACGGCCGTGCGGCCGGGTTTTCCCACGATGTCGCCGACGAAGAGGATTTTCACCCCTCCACCATTACCAAACGGGATTCGGTACACAATGCATCGACGCGCCGATCGTTCTCCCCCGAAGGAACTTCCGCCACCACCCGCAGGTCGAACAGCAGGGCAACCGTTCGGCCCGGGAACGCCGCCAGGGTGGCGTCGTAATAGCCTTTCCCGCGGCCGAGCCTGTGGCCTTCGAGGTCGGCGGCCTGCGCAGGCAGCACCATCCAGTCGATGAGCGGCAGGGGCACGGGGTCTCCGTTCGGCTCCTCGACGCGCAACGCGCCGCGGGTCCACTCCGTTCCGGACCGGCGGAACTCGAGGACCTGCCCGCGCGCGACGCGGGGCCAGCACAGCGTCGCGCCGTCGAGGAGGAGGGCGGCGGCGAGGAGGTTGGTTCCGACTTCCGACGGAAGGGCGCGATAGAGAGCGATGACGCCCGTCCTCGGTAACAGCCCCGAACGCAAGAGGCGCTCCTGCACCGCCCGCGACGCGCCTTCCGGATCGGCAGGCATCTGCCCTTTCAAGAGCGCGCGCAGAGAAGCTTTGCGATCCGCGAGGTCCGTCGTCATCGTCGGAGCGTGGCGAGGCCGCTACGAAAAAGCGGGGAGCGGCAGTGATCGCGCACTGCCGCTCCCGGAAAACCCCCCGCCTCGGCCGTGTGGGTGGCGTCGGTGGTGCCCTGCTCTTAGGCAGGTGGGACCCTGGCGGCCCGCTTCAGGCTTCTCCAATCGGCTTTCGCCGGGAGCTTGCACACCGCGGGCGGCGGCCAGAACCCCGATGGACAGCTATCGGGCACGAGGTTGACCAGCCCATCACGCAATCCAGGCAGGGGAAAGCTCAGGAGCCCGGAACCCTCCTTGCTTTCGAGTGTGCGGCTGCGCCGGGCTCAAGTCAACGCGGAACGTTGCCGGGAGCGATACCGATGGTAGATTGGTTCGCGGTGTACAGCTCGCTCGCGACCTCGCCTACCGTGCGGGCGGCCAGGCCCACGACGCCTTGCCCCATTCCGGGTACCGCGTGAGCGAACCCGGCCGGCCGCCGCCGCGCTTCGGACGCTTCGAGATCCTGCAGCTGCTCGGGCGCGGCGGGATGGCGGAGGTGTACAAAGCTCGCATCGCCGAGGGCTCGCTGCTCGGCGAGATCGTGGCGCTGAAGAGACTCGCCCCCAAGCTCGCGGTCGATCCCGAAGCAGTCGATCTCTTCACCGTGGAGGCGGACGTCTCGCGCCTGCTCAAGCATCCGAACGTCGTCGAGGTGCTCGAGACGGGTCTGGTGGGAGAGACGATCTACGTCGCGATGGAGTACGTCGACGGCCGCGATCTCGGTCTTGTCCTCGCCCGCTGCAGGGAGCGCAAGATCTTCCTGCCCGTCCCGTTCGCGCTCTACATCGTTCGCCGCGTCCTCGACGCTCTCGGGTACGCGCACGAAGCGCGCGGGCCCACCGGCCTGCACCTGCACATCGTCCACTGCGACGTCTCGCCGTCGAACCTCTTCATCTCCCGCCTCGGCGAGATCAAGCTCGGCGACTTCGGCATCGCCAAGGTGAAGTCGCTGGGCGGCGACGACGACGGCGGGACGCTGTGGGGGAAACTCTCCTACCTCGCGCCCGAGCAGCTCGACCGCGTTCCGCTCACTCCGCGAGTCGACCTGTGGGGCGCGGCGGTGATCCTCTACGAGATTCTCGCCAATCGCCGCGCGTTCCATTCGAAGAACGCAGAGGAGCTGCAGGAAGTCGTTCGCAAAGGCTCGGTACCTCCGGTCGAGCAATACCGGAACGATCTTCCTCCTGGTCTAGCCGACGTGATCTCGCGCGCGCTCGCCCGCGATCCCGACAAGCGCTACCAGACGGCGGCGGAGTTCAGCGAGGCGCTGCGTCCCTTTCATGACGAGATGATCGGCGGCGCGCTCGGGATAGCGTCGGTGGTGCGCGGTCTCTTCCGCACCTGAGGCGGGAGCTGTCGCACAAGAGCCCCGCCCCAAAAGTGATCGAGCACGCAACGAGTATCGACGCAGACGCGCATGTGAGCGCGTGTCCGAGATGGAGAAAGCCTCGCAACCACGGAAGGCTTCGCGATGGCGATGCGTTTGCATCCTGCATCGCCCGGCGAGCCGCGCGCACGTGTGCGGCAAGTCAGGAGAGGAGTCTCCAAGATGGTTTGCAAGAACACCCCGAAGCACCTCCGCAAGGCCGTTTTCGCCGCCATGCTCGTCGTGCTCGGCAGCGCCGCTTCTGCGCGCGCACAGCTTCAGCAGTTCAATCCGGGATCGCTCATCATTCCGATGGAAGCGCCCTTCCAGGATCCGTGCGGCGTCGTGTCCGCCTACGGCCTCGTCTACAAGACGCTGGCCGCCTCCGACGCGCTGGCGGCGCAGGGCCGGGGCCGCGTCACCGTGCACTGGGTCTACAAGGACACCAAGGGTTCGCCGAACCGCTGCGTCCCGACCAACCTGCACAAGAACCCGCAGACGCCGTCGACCTGCCCGGCGCCGTACACGGATCCGGTCAAGTGCCCCGTGAAGCCGATGGACGATCCGGCCTGGAACGACGGGTGCGACTTCGCGATCGACAGCCAATTCACCTCTCCTGTCACGCAGATCGACAACACCACGGGCAGCGCCATGACGCCCGCGACGGGGTGCGGCACCAAGGCGGGCATGTTCTGCACCCGCAATACGACCGCGGGCGCGGACGCAACGCTTTCCTATCCGACCTTTCCCGGCGTCGTCGTGCAGCACTCGACGACGCCGAGCGCGAACGTCTCCAGGGTCCAGTACATGGGCGGCACGTTCGTGATCGACGCGACCGACGCGCCGATCTTCCTGCAGCTCCTCAACGGGAAGATCAAGGTCAACGACACCTTCGGCAATCCGATCGATTTCTCCACCTTCGCGAAGAAGACCGACATCGGCGCGTGCAGCTACTCGTTCGACGGACTCGCGACCACGTTCAACAACGGTTTCGCGAATGCGCACTGGGTGAACATCCACCAGGCGCAAGCGCAGTTCTACGCTACCGACAGCCGTCAGATGAACTCCACGCCCGCCAAGATCGCGCTCTTGCAGACCGCGGGCGGCAAGGAAGGCGTCGGTACCCCCGGCGGCGTCATCGGCGACATGCTTCCGCAGTACCTGAAGTCCGCGGGACTCAACTTCACCGGCGCGCAGGGCTGCTCTCCGACCGGCTACAACGCCAAGCAGGTCCCGGCGGGTGGAACGACCACGAACTGTCCGGTCGGCAAGAAGAGCGGATACATCTTCGACTCGTTCGACGTCATGGACCTGCAGGACCTGAACGAGCTGAACCAGACCTACAAGGACAGCCTCGGCCAGACGAAGAACGTCTACCAGAACTTCTGGACGCCGCACTGGGAAGGAACCACCTTCCCCGGCTGCGACGGAAGCTGCATCAACAAGGCGCGCCAGACCATCCTGGACTTCACCAAGACGCGCAAGGTCGGCCTTCTCGCCGAGTGCGGCAGCATCGGCGTCATCGAAGGGTCGCAAGGCGCGAACCCGTTCGACTCGCGGCAGCCCGACATCACGCAGCAAGGCGTCGCCGCGGCGAGCTGGTGGTATCCGCCCAAGCCGGGAACGGCGGGGGTCTATACCGATCCGCTCACCGGGTTCAGCTCGACGAGCACGAACCCAGGCGAGCCGCCGACCCGCCTCATGACGTGCGTCGAGACGGTGCCGGGTTCGGGCGTCTGCTCGGGGTCGAATACCGGGACCGCGGGCATGCGCGGGACGCTGCATGACGTGGATCCGAAGAACCCGACCACCAACCCCAACAACTACACCGTCATCGGCAAGGCGCGGCTGCGCAACTGCACCGATCCCAATCTCGCCAAGGGTTCGAACTGCATGTACTACACGTCGCCCGGCAGCGCGTACGCGCAGATCGGCGATTACCTGTGGTTCTCGCGATACGGACTGCTTTCCAATTTCAAGCCGAACACCGGCAACACCTACGCGAGCAACGTGACGCCGCTCGGTTTCACCGTCCTCGGCGTCACCAACCCGGGGACGTCGCTCGACTACGCGACCGCTCGTACGCAGTCGCTGGCGGACGACTTCAACTTCATGTTGCAGCCCGTGGGCGCGAGCAAGCTCAACGCGTCGCAGGTGATCTACCTCGGCGGACACACGTACTCCGCGGACGTGTCCGGCACGCGCGTCGTGCTCAACACGATGCTCGCCCTGGGTGTCGTCCCTGATTCCTCGGAGACCGGCTACATCGGCGCCACCGAGTACAACAACAACGCGTTCGTGCCGACGTACATGCGGGTGACGACGCCCGGCGCGCCCTCGCAGTGGCGAACGTTCGTGCCCGCGCAGGCCGACCAGTGGCAGTTCCCCTACCACACCGGGCACTTCCGCGCGCATCCCGTCACGGGTGCCGGCTCCCTGGCCTCGAACGCCATGAACGACTACAACGCTGCCCTCGCGTTCAACGGCGCGGATGCCGCGGCCAAGCTGCCGGGCGCCGGAGCGCGCAACATCTTCACCTATCTCGGCGGAGCGGTCGCGACGGACGCGACGAAGCCGAATGGGGTCGCGCAGAAGGGCTGGGTGCCGGTCGACATCGATTATCCGAGCGTCGATCCGAGCAGCGGCTGCGTCGACAAGTTCCACATCGGCGAAATCAATTCGACTACCAAACCGAACTACGCTGGACCGAAATATGCCGGCATGCTTCCCGGCGCGGACGGTGTCTGCGACCTGCAGGAGACCTTGCAGCTCACCCCCGTGAGCGGGCTGATGGTCGATTCTGGGGGCAGCGCGGACCACGGCACGACCAACGGAGTCTCCGGCGGCTCCATCCCGACGGCGTTCCTCGGCGACCTCCTGAACGCGAAGGAGATGGCGCAGATGGTCCGCGGCTATTGCTATGCCACCGACGCCACCACCAATGCGTTCGTGGCTCATCCGGAGGCCCCCGGCGCGCTCGATCCGAACAACAGCAGGGGCTGCAACTCGGTCCGGGACGGATTCGCCTCCATCCAGGACGACAAGCCCCAGCTGGGCGGATTCGTCCATTCGCAGGCCGCCATCGTCCCCGCGAGTCAGTTCGTCGCGGATTATCCGACCGGAACCCACCGTCCGACGGTCGCCTACGTCGGCGGGCTCGACGGAATGCTTCACGCGTTCTACGTGCCTTCGGACGGTCTCGATCTCGGCTACCAGCACCCGGCGAACCCCGTCGCGACCGCGAACGGCGACGCGTCGGCTGCCTTCAACGGCCACACGCCGTACAGCTCGTTCACCCTCACGCAGACCGACGCGCTCAAGGAGTTGTGGGCGTTCGTCCCGCCCGGGCAGTTGCCGTTCTTGAAGTCGAACAACGCCGTCGTCGATTCGTCGCCGGTCGTGATCGACGCCTACGGCGACTTCGACGGTTCGGGCATCCGTAGCTGGCACACCGTCCTGGTCGCCTCGGCCGGCGGAAACAACCGCGAGCTCTTCGCGCTCGACGTGACGAACCCTCTGAAGCCGGTCCTGCTCTGGGACCTGCAGTCGAGCTTCGACTCGACCAACCTGACCTACGCTCCCGTGCCGCTCGCCGACGACGAGACCGGCAAGAACCTCGGCACCCAGGCCCAGGCGTTCGCGTGGCAGAACGGCTGCCACGACGCGACCGATCCCACTGCTCCGCCCACTTGCGCGGTGAGCGACTTCAAGCTTCCGCCCGCCGGGAGCCCGGTCGTTACCGGCCTCTACAACTACGGCAACCTCGGCGCGAGCCAGTCGATCAGCGTCGCGCAGATGCGCCGTTTCAACTCTCCGCTGTTCGCGGCGTTCGTCGCCACCAACGAGCCGCAGAACAAGCCCGGCATGGGCGGGGGAATCTTCGTCTTCGCCATCGACGTGACGAACGGCCAGAAGGTGTGGGAGTTCAACAACCCCTACAAGATTTCCGACGACGGCTCCGATCAGAGCCAGGCCGCGAAGGGCAACACTCCCCCCGCCGGCGTCACGCTCTTGAGCAAGGCCGGCAACAGCCTCATCGACACCGCCTATGTCGGCGACGACGAGGGCGCCCTCTGGGAGCTCGACGCGGCGGACGGCGTCAACGTGAACTCCTTCGCGCCGATGATGGATCCCACCCACGCCAACGCGTTCTGCAAGGCGGGGCAGTTCTGCAACTTCGCTCTCAGCCAGGCGTACGGCTACACCGGCTCGAACGGACCGCAGCCGATCAGCTCGCTCTCGACCATCTTCATCCTTCCCACCATGCCCTCGACCAGCCCGCTCAAGAAGTACGAGCTCCAGCCCATGCTCGCGTACGGGACCGGCGGCACGGACACCATCAGCGGGATGGAGCCCGCCCCGGATGCCACCACGGGCGCGCCGTGCCCGAGCGGGACGAACTGCATCAACGGCGCGGTCCACCTGGTCCCGCTCCTACCCGGGTACCACTACGCGGCGCAGGATCTGTTCAACAACTCGAACCTGCTCGCCGCCATCACGCAGAAGGGCGTCTTGAAAACGGAGCCGGCTGGATATCCGATGTTCCTTGCGAACGGCGAGCGCGTGTTCGGCTCGATCGTGGCGGCGGGCGACCAGCTCTTCTTCAACACCACCACCGGCACGGTTTCGCAGATCGACTCGCGAGGCGGCCTGAACGGCTCGAGCTACCGGCTGCTGCTCTCCGCCAGCTCGAACGCGCTCTACAACTACGTGAGCGCGACCGGACTCCAGAAGGTGGGTGGCGCGGGCGGCACGCCGATGCTCGACGCGACCACCGGGACGCTGATCGTGGTCACCGACAAGAAGATCCTCCGCTTCGACCCTCCGCCGGGCGGCGCCGGGACGCTGAAAGGCCCGAGCGTGAACGGTCGCGGAGCCACACCCACCGGCCTGCTCAGCTGGTTCTTCCGGAGGCGCGGTCTTGAATACTAATCTGCACGGGACGGCCCGCGGCATGACGCTCATCGAGGTCATGATCGCGCTCGCGATCCTGGGGATCGCCAGCCTCGGCCTCGCCGGGACGCTGGTGGTCTCGAACAACAGCAACGCGATCGCTGCCCGCCGCACTGTGATGTCCGCCTTCGCCCAGGCGCGGATCGAGAGCCTCACCTCGACGACGCGGACGAAGATCCCGACGGCGGCGTCGCTGTGCTGCGCCGCGATGGCCGGGGCGAACTTCGATCCGATGGCCGACCCGAACACCGGTGGCTGGATCCTGGACACCATCGACGGGCCCGCTCCGGCCACGGCGGGCGACGACCTGCTCTGGGGTCCAGTGCTCGTGAACGGCAGCGCTGAGAACGGGTACGACGCGGCGACCAAGACGGAAAGCGGCTATGCCGCGACGGTCGCGAAGACGAAGAGCCTGCGCACCGCCGTGCTCAGCTGCGCGGACAAGGCGGTGACTTCCGACGTGTCCGTCTTCTGCCGC
>JBJMQD010000134.1:0-3722 GCA_045802855.1 Myxococcales bacterium
ACCGATCATCAATGCGCTGATCGAGCGTGCGGCCTGCAGTGACGCCGAGCACACCCCGGGTAGCGCGTAGCATTGGGTGTCCCTACCCCCCACCGGATCGGCCATCCCGCATGCCTACGCGTACCCGTGACGACCTGCGCAACGTCGCGATCATCGCGCACGTCGACCACGGCAAGACCACGCTGGTCGACCAACTGCTGCGCCAGAGCGGCACCTTCCGCGACAACCAGCAGGTCGCCGAGCGCGTGATGGACAGCAACGACCTCGAGCGCGAGAAGGGCATCACCATCCTCGCCAAGAACACCGCTGTGAACTACCGCGGGGTGAAGATCAACATCGTCGACACCCCGGGCCATGCCGACTTCGGTGGCGAAGTGGAGCGCGGTCTGCGCCTCGTCGACGGAGTGCTGCTCCTCGTCGACGCCGCCGAAGGCCCGCTGCCGCAGACGCGCTTCGTGCTGGGAAAGGCGCTCGGGCTGGGGCTTCCCGCGGTGGTCGTGGTCAACAAGGTCGACCGCCAGGATGCCCGGCCCGCCGAGGTGCTCGACGCCATCTACTCGCTCTTCATCGACCTGGGCGCGAACGAGCACCAGATCGAGTTTCCGGTCGTCTACGCGGTCGCCCGCGCCGGCCGTGCATCTTTGCGCCTTTCCGACTTCGACGATCTGCCGGTCGGGCAGGCGGCGGCACCAGGAGCGAAGCCGCACCCCGGCGAGACGCCGGGAGCACGGGCGCGGACCCTGGACCCGTTGCTCGACTCCATCCTGGAGACCATCCCGCCGCCCAAGAAGGCGGAGACCTCGCACGACAAGCTCCAGATGCTGGTCGCCAATCTCGACTACGACGATTACGTCGGAAGGCTCGCCATCGGGCGCCTGACGAGCGGGTCGGTGGAAGCGGGGATGACGGTCGCCGTCACCCGGGAAGACGGCTCGCTCCCCCGTGGCAAGGTGACGAAGATCTACGCCTTCGAAGGACTGAAGCGGGTGGAGATCGCCGAGGCCGGACCGGGAGAGATCATCTCCCTCGCGGGTCTCGAGGAGCTCTCCATCGGCGACACCATCGCCGACCCCGAGCATCCCTACCCGCTCCCGCGGATCCACGTCGACGAGCCCACCATGTCGATGATCTTCCGCGTCAACGACGGGCCGTTCGCGGGACGCGAAGGGAAGTACGTCACTTCGCGCAACCTGCGCGAGCGGCTCATCCGCGAGGCGTTCCGCAACGTCTCGATCCGGGTGCTCGATACCGAGACGCCCGAGGCTTTCAAGGTGGTGGGCCGCGGCGAATTGCAGCTTGCCGTCATCATCGAGAACATGCGCCGCGAAGGGTACGAGCTCACCGCCTCGAATCCCGAGCCCATCACCAAGGAGGTGGACGGAGTCGTCCACGAGCCGATGGAGTTGATGGTCTGCGACGTTCCGCAATCGTCGGTCGGCGCCGTCACCGAGCGGATGGGCCCGCGCAAGGGCCGCATGGTGGAGATGCAGCAGATCGGCAGCGACCGCGTGCGGCTGAGCTTCCGCATTCCCGCGCGGGGGCTGGTCGGTTTCCGCAACGAGTTCCTCACCGTCACCCGCGGCGAAGGAATCATGTCCTCGCAGTTCGACGGCTACGAGCCGTGGCAGGGAAAGATCCCCAAACGCAGCAATGGCGCCATCGTCTCCGACCGCGAGGGCGAGACGGTCGCGTACTCGCTCTTCGACATCCAGGAGCGCGGAACGCTCTTCTACGGCGCGGGCGAGCCGGTCTACGAGGGCATGATCTGCGGCGAGAACGCCCACCCCACCGACCTCGACGTGAACGTCACCCGCGGCCGCAAGCTCACCAACGTCCGCGCCGCCACCCGCGACGAGAACATCATCCTCTCCCCTCCTCGCGTGATGTCCCTGGAGAAGGCGCTGGAGTGGATCAACGAGGACGAGCTGGTGGAGGTGACGCCGAAGAGCGTCCGGCTACGGAAGCGGGTGCTCCCGGCGGGAGATCGGTACCGGCTCGAGAGGGAGCGCAAGCGGTCGGACGGGTTGATCTGACTAGAGGTCGATGTCACCGCCGGGGTCCGTCTCGCCCAGGCGGCGTAACGTCTCTCGCGATCGTTCGAGCCGGCGGCGGCCTTCGGCTTCGTCGATCTCCGCTTTCGACCAGTCCGGCTCGTCCGCGGCGCGCAGCACCGTGCCCTCGCGTGAGCCCTTCGGCAATTCGCTTCGCGGAACGTCGAACGTACGATCGTCGTCGGCGATGACGACGGCGATCTTCCCCTCGATTCGATCCACCACGTAGTAGGCCATCGGGCCCTCCACGCCTCAGGGCGATGCGTCGCAAGCGCATCCCGGCGGCTGGTGACAGGTATAGCTGCGGCTGATGCAGCCGTTTCCGCAGGCCTTGCCGATACTGCATACCTTGCAGCAACTGCGATCCAGACTACGCGATGCCGTCGGAGGTCCGACGACCTCGACCGAAGGACGCTGCGCGGCTGCACCCGCCGCGCCGAATTGCTCTGCTCCCAGGCGGAAGCTTCCGTCCCTGCTCGCCAGAATGAGGATGGTTCCCTCGAGATCGGTGCGGTGGATTTGCGCACCGGCGCGGCTCCACCGTTCGATGGTCTCGGGCGACGGATGTCCGTAGGCATTCGCCGCGCCGACCGAAATCACCGCGACTTCGGGTCGTGTCGCCTCCACCAATTCCGGAATGGTCCCGTTCCGGGCGCCATGATGCGAGACCTTCACGATTTGAACTCGCGGCAGATGTTCCGTCGCCAGCCAGTGGCGGAGCTCCCGGACCTCCGCGTCCCCGGTGAGGAGGGCGCGGAAATTCCCATACTCAATCAGCAGACCGACGGACGCATTGTTCTGGGATTTTTGGGGTAATGGAGCAAGGACGCGCAACTGAGCGTCGCCAAGCCTTATGGTGCGATCGCTCGCCAGCAAGAATTGTGCGCCGCTACGCTCCACGGCATCGAGCGTGCGCTGGGAGATCCCGGTGCGGTGCTCGACCCCATTGTCGACATAGTAACGGACGCTGACATTACCCAACACCGCTGGCATGCCGCCGATATGATCCGCGTGTTTGTGCGTCGCGATGATCAGATCCACAGCGTGGATCTGGAGAGTGGCCAGATAGGGGATGATCCGCCCCGCGGAGTGTCCGGCGTCGACGAGCGCCGTCTTTCCGCCCTCGCGGATGAGGATCGCGTCGCCTTGCCCTACGTCCAGAAACCGCAGCTCGAGTTGCTGCGCGCGTAGCGGCAGCGCCAGAAAGAGCAGAACGACAACGAGACGGACCGCCTGAGGCATCTCGAGCCCCGCCGGATGCGTGCCAGCATAGAGCGGAACTCGCCCCGGGGTAAACGATTGGTCACATCCGTGCTGCGCGGCCCAACCCGCCGGCAATGGGCGGCGCACTCTCAGCAACGTCCGCGCGCCACGAGGACGGCTTGCTGCCCTTTCGCCAGGTTGCCGTAGAAAGGCGCATTTCAGAAGAGCGTCTGCTGCGGGCTCGTCCCGGGGCGAACGACGTGCGTTCGCCGAGACGCTCGGGACCACTGGGCAAAGCTTGTCAAGTGCAAAATGAACGACAAAGTGAGTCCGTTCGGCCGCCACCGAAGTTATGGAGCAGCGCCCCGTGTCGTCGAAATCGACCATGTCCGTGAGCCCTCCTGGCGCGACGGGCGAAGACATGACCACAAAGAGGAATGTCACCGGTCCCTCGCCCCCGGGCGCGTT
>JBJMQD010000119.1:0-23102 GCA_045802855.1 Myxococcales bacterium
TGCCGTCGGCCCGCGTCCTGGTCGTCAGCACCGGGGCTCCGGGCTACGTGCTCTCGCGGCAGGTGACCACGGACCCGAACGGCGGCTTCTCCGTTCTCGTGCGGGAGGGCGCCTACCTCGTCGAGGCGATGCCGGACGCGGATTCGCAGGCCCCGGCAATGAGCGCCGTCGTCGCGCCCAACGTCTTCGCTCCCGGAACGAACCTCGGGACGCCGATCCAGTGCCTCGACAAGATCACCGTGCGGGGTACGGTCATCCGGCCCGACGGCAAGCCGGCTCCTGCCGGATTCCGGGTGGACGCGACGCGGCTTCAGGATCAACTCGGCGCCGGGCGAGGAACGCAGACGGCCACGACGGACGCGAACGGCGCCTTCGCTCTCGTCGTCGACGGCGGGAGGTACCGCGTGGCGATCACGCCGACGGCTGATAGTGGTCTCCCGCGCACAATCGTGACGGTGGATCTCCCGGGCGCGACGCCGCTCGTGCTGCACATCGCGCCACCCCACGAGGTGCTCGGCACGGTCCGTGCGGAAAGCCGGCCGGTGACAGCGACCATCGACTTCTACGCGCTCGACGCGAGCGGAAAGCGATCGGTGCTGATCGGCAGCGCGGTCGCGGACTCCACCTCGGGCCAGTACAAGGTGATCCTTCCGGACGTGCCCCAGCCCGCGGGGCAATAGAGTCTGCTAAAAGCCGCCGGTGCCTCCGCGCGATCCCGCGCTCAAGCCCTATCGCGTCAGCCTTTACGTCGTGTACGGGCTCTTCGCGACCTTGCTGTTCGTGCAACTCGTGCGCTCGGTCGCCTCGGATCTCTACGGGCATACGCCGCCCGCCGGGCCGCCGAAGACGCCGCATGCGTGTCTCGATGAGGTGGACCGGCTCTACGGGCAGCTCTCGGCGCGCGCGGTCCAGCCCGCTCCGGGCGGTCTCGAAGGCGGCGCCCTCTCCCGCGAGTGGGATGCGTGGACGCGGCGGTGGGAGGAGGACGTCGCGCAGGTGAGCGATCGCTGCGGGCTCTCCGATCCGAAGGACGACGCGGGACGGGCCCTTGCCCAGGCCGTGGACGGCCTGGAGGCCCTGCGGCGGGAGCTGTCGCGGAGCGGAGAGGACGCGGCGAGCGAGGCGAGGCAGGTCAAGGACGCACTCGCCACCGCGCGGGACCAAGTGCGCGGAAAGTAACGTGAACGTGAACGTGCACCTGAACGTGGTCGCCGTTCACGTGCACGTTCACGTTCAGGTTCACGTACCTGTAGCTCGACGAAGCAGTGCGGGCGGCCCTTTGGGGACCGCCCGCACCAAAAATCTAATCTGACGTCGTTAGCGCTGCGCCGGGGCTTCGGCAGGAGCGGCCGGGGTGCTGGCCGCCGCCGCGCCGTTCAGGTGCCGCAGCTTGTTGCGGATCATCGGGGCGAACTCGCTGCCCGGGTAGAGGGAGGCGGCCCGCTCGTACGCGGCGCGGGCCTTGTCGGCCTTGCCCGTCTCCTCGTACGCGGTGCCGAGCAGGAAGCCGGCGTACTGCGCGGTCTTCGTGCCGCCCGTGTTCTTGAGGAAGGTCTCGAGCGGCGCGATCGCCTTGGCGAAGTCCTTCGTCTGCGTCAGCGCGTTGCCCAGGCGGAAGTAGACGACGTTGTCTTCTGCCTTCGGCTCGAGCTCGAGGTAACGGGTGAGCTCCTGGGCGGCCGTGCCCCAGTCGTTGGCGCGGAAAGCGCGGTTGCCGCGGTCGAGAGCGGCCTGGGCCATGCGGCCCTTCATGCCGGCGGCGCGATCGTCGATCGCCTTGGACTCGAGCGAGGAGACGAGCTGGCGGTCGAGGTGGACGGCCTGGCTCATCGCCTGGTTCAGACCCGGACCTTCCTTCTCGGTGCCGAGCAGGTCATAGACGCGGGCGGCCTTCTCGCTCGCCTCGCGGCGGGCAGCTTCGCCGGCGCGCAGCTTCTCGAGGTCCTGGGTGAGCTGGTGGACCTTCGACTCGTTGGCGGAAGCCTCCTCACGGGCGACCCGGATCTCGGCGCGGGAGAGGCTGAACGCTCCCAGGCCGATGAGGACGGTGAAGATGACGTAGGCGACGATGCTCGTCATCCAGTGCCGGCTCTCGAACATCTCCTGCTTGCGGCCCATCTGCTTGAGCTCGGCGTGCAGGTTCTTGAGCAGGTTGTCGGTCTTGATGACGAGGTTGCGCGCCTCGACGACTTCCTTGCGGAGCTCGGCCAAGGGGCCCGCATCGGAGCCCGCCTCGCTGGAGGGAACGACGTTCAAAGGACGGGGCGGCGTGATCTCTTCGCTCATCTGCATTCCTGTAAGCTCCGGCGCGAGGGGTTTCGTTCTTTGTCCTCGTTCGGAACGGTCGGCGGGCGCGGAACCATCCCACGGACCGATTTTTCTTGCATGTGAGGGCGGACACGTGGGCGCCAGGTGTGGTCGAAGGGCGCACGAGCGGGCGCCTGCTTAATCGGAGCCCGGAGCCTTCTCGTCAGAGGAGAAGAAGTGGATCTGGAGCCCGATGCTGAGGAGGTTCCCGCCCACGTTGATGCTGCTCCGGGCGGCCGGATCGAGCTGCGCAGAGCTGATCGTGTAGCGCTCCTCCACCACGAAGGCGAGGTGGTCGGTCAGACGCATCCGCATGCCCAGCGCGAGGAACCCGGCGGTGGAGTTCGCCTCCACGTTCTTGCCTCCGCGGGTCGAGGTATTGAGGGAGTAGCCGAGCCCGCCGGCTCCATAGAGCGTGTACCAGCTGTCCTTGAGGAGCGCCGTGTCGAGGGCGAGGAGGATCGGAACGCTCACGATCTTCAGCTCGCCCGAGCCGCTCCCGTAATGGTCCGGCAGATACCCGCCCTGGATGTCGATGTGCAGATCGTCGTCGATCTGGTAGCCGAAGCTGGCGAGGAATCCGGGCTGGACGAGCGAGTGGCTCGACCCCGTCTCGCTGGCGTAGTCGCCGCCCGGGACGAGCCGAAAGCCTCCCAACACCATGATCGTGCCGTCGCCCTTGTCGGGGACGCCCGCGAACGCCGGCGTAGCCGCCGCGACGACGAGCCCGAGCGCGAGCGATCTCATGGGGCCCGTGGATTACCGGGAACGCGCCGTCGGGCGCAAGAGCGCCTGGAACGCGGCGAGCCCGCGCAGCGACTTGAGGTCGTCGTCGCTCTGGGCGTGGCTCGCGAGATCGCCGTCGAGGTCGATGGCGGCACGCAGGTGCTCGAGCGCGCCGCGTTCGTCGCCGAGCCGCGCCAAGGCGCAGGCGTAGTTGTACTGCGCCTCCGCGAGGTCGGGAGCGCGTACGACCAGCTCGGCGAGGGTATCCGCGGCGCTCTTCACCTGGTTCTCGGCAAGCTGCATCACGCCGACCGCGCGCAGCGCAAGCTGGCGCTGCTCCGGGGTGAGCTCGTGCTCGGACTTGAGCGCCGCCTCTCCGTGCGGAAGGGCGCGCGCGTACGCCTCCGGGCCCATCTCGAAACCGGCCATCAAGGCGCCGAAATGCGCCTTGCCGAATTTCGGCTCGCGGCGGGTGAGCGCCTCGAATCGATCGAGCGCGGCGGCGGGCTCGCGGCGCTCGAGAAATCCCATCCCGGCGAGCAGGTCCACCTCGCGCTGCCGCTCGGGAGAGAGGGGGAGGACCTTCAGGCTCCGGGCGCTCGACTCGAAGACCTGGTCGGCGAACGCCTCCGCGGGCGGACCGCTGACCTGGAGCAAGAGGCAATCGGCGCCGCGGGCATAGAACGCCCAGCGGTTGCGCACGGGGGCGCTCGCGGGTCCGCGGGTGAACAGCCAGATCGCGGTCGGGGCATCGCCGATGGTCTGGTCGCGGGGCCCGTCGGCCTGCGGGGGGAGGTCCTGGGAGGCGCCGGTCGGCGCCCAGGGATCGTCTTCGTCGCTGCGCTGCCGGACCGCCGCGAGACGCTTGCGGGCCGCATCGCGACACGCAGGGGCCGAGGCTTGCCGGGCCGCTAGCGGGAAGGTGGCGATCTCGACCTGCACGCCGGAAGAGACGCGCGCGTTGCCGTCGTTCGCCACCTGCCAGCCTCCCGCACCGGGCGGAAGCTGGTACGACACCCCGTGCAGGGCGTCCTCGACCTGGACGGCCCCTTCCGGAGGCGGCTTCGCGGCCCGGTCCGCGGATTTCCCTCCGGCGCAAGCGGCGGCGAAGAGCGCGACCGTCAGCGCTTTCCTCACGAAACCCTCTCTTCGCGGCGCGGGTCGACCAGGACGCCGCCGACCGAATGGTACGAGAGCCGGATCTCGCGGGCGGTGTGCGTTTCCTGGTCGTAGGCGATGCAGGTGTCGTACGGCCGTGAATAGACGTGCAGGCTCACCGCCCGCTCCGGAAATGGATTCGAGACGCGGTGGATGGCGGCGTCGCCCTGCTGCAGATCGACGCAGCCGACCTTCGCGTAATCGAGGCCCCCAGCGGGAACGAGGCGGATGCGATCGCCGGGCCCCGGGCCGTCGAGGGTGTCGAAGTTCTCCAGCCGCAGCGCTCCCTTGTGCACGGCGAGCCAGCAGAGCTGGTTCGAGTGGTTGTGGATCGGACTCGCGCTTCCCGCGTCCCAGCAGAGGGCGATGAGCTCGAACAGGTCGTCGCGATAGATGAGATTGCGGGTGTACCGGCGGGGAGCGAAGTGCAGGTAGCGCTGCAGGGTATCCGGACGGACGTTGAAGCCCTGCAAGACCTTGCAGATCTCCTCGGGCTGGAACCGCGGGGCAGGAACGCCCCGGAGCGTCTCGACGATCCCCTCCACCGCAACGAGCATGGCCTGTTCCTCGCCGGTGCTACGGCCCGCGGCTTGTAGCCGCTCTCTCGAATGGAGGCCTCGACGGCCCTTATAACGCCGACGGGCCCCCGGCGCGCGAAGTTAGGCACGCGGACGGCCCGGCGGAAGCTCTCCCGGCGGGCGGACGGACGCTCTCGAGCTCAGTCGAGCAGTCCACGGCGAACGTCGTAGTCGCGCCCGAAGCGCTTTTCCAGCTCCGGAACCGCGATCTCGGCCACGACGGGGCGGCCATGGGCGCAGCGCGCACCGTAGTCGGTGTCGTCGAGAGCGGCGAGGAGCGCCCGCGCCTCGCCGTCGGCGAGATCGTCGTGTGCCCGGACGCTGGCATGGCATGCGGCGCGGGCGAGCAGCGCGTCCTCGAGCGACGCCGCGGACTCGCCCTTCCCGTGCAGCGCCAGCTCCTCGACGAGGTCGGCAACGAGGCCCGCGAGCTTCGCCGCGGGCAGGTGCGAGAGCAGCGCCGGAAGCGCCTTGATCGCCGCGGAGCCGTTTCCGAAGGGCTCGACCTCGATCCCGATCGCCTCCAATGGCGCGAGCGCGCAATCGAGCCCGCTCGCCGTCGCGGCGTCGAGCTGGACGAGGTAAGGCACGAGGAGCGGCTGCGGCCGCGGGCCGCGTTCCCGGGCGGCGCGGCGGAGGCGCTGGTAGTTCATCCTCTCGTGCGCCGCGTGCTGGTCGATGAGCACGAGCCCCGAGCTGCCCTCGCAGACGAGGTACGTGCGGTGGAGCTGGCCGAGATAGCGCAGCCCGGCGAAATACCGGGCAGGCGCGAGCAGCTCGGGAATCGGCGGCGGGGGCGGCGCCCGTTGCGGGACCACCGACGCGCCGTCCGCGACGCGAAAGCCTTCTTCGCGCAGCGGCGGGTAGGTCCGCGGAGGGGGCCCGGGGTGTGATTCGAGCGCGACGAAGCTGTGGGGAGCGAGGACCGAGCGCAGGCCGACGGCGATCGCCTCGTACGCGGCGCGGGGGTCGGCGAGCCGGACTTCGGCCTTCGCCGGATGGACGTTCACGTCCACCTGCGCCGGCGGGACCTCGACGAAGACGAGCGCCGCCGGGAACCGGCCGTGCGGCATCACTTCGGCATACGCGCGCAGCACCGCATGCCCGAGCTGCCGGTCGCGCACGGCCCGTCCGTTGACGAAAAGCCACACCGCGCGGACGCTGGAATGCTCGACGGAAGGCGACGCCGCAAGCCCGTGCGCACGCACACCACGGACGCTCGCCTCGAAGGGCAGCAGCTTTCCCGCGACTTCGCTCCCGAGCGCCTGCGCCGCGCGCTCCTCGCCGAAAGCGAATCCCTCGCCGCGCCCGAGATGCAGGAGCAGGCGCGCTCCTTCACGGACCGTGAAATCGACGTCTGCGCGAGGTACCGCGAGCCGCAGCACCGCCTCCATCGCGTGCGCCTGCTCCGTCGCGACGCGCTTGAGGAACTTCTTGCGGGCGGGGACGTTGAAGAACAGATCGCGCACCTCGACCGTGGTGCCTTGCGGAGCGCCCGCCTCGCCGGCGGAGACGAGGCGCCCTCCATCGATCTCCACCCGGGTGCCCGACAGCGCGCCGTGCTCGCAGGTGAGGAGCGTGAACCGCGACACTGCGGCGATCGAGGGAAGCGCTTCGCCGCGGAAGCCGTACGTCGAGATGCGGAACAGATCTTCCTTCGTGCGCAGCTTGCTCGTCGCGTGCCGCTCGATGCTCGCCCGGGCGTCGGCCGGGCCCATCCCGCTGCCGTCGTCGCGCACCCGGACGAGCGCGCAGCCGCCTTCGGCGAGGTCGACCTCGATCCTGCGCGCCCCGGCGTCGAGGGCGTTCTCGCAAAGCTCCTTCACCACCGCGGAGGGGCGCTCGATCACCTCGCCGGCCGCGATCTGGTTCGCGAGCGTATCGGGCAACAGGATGACGGCGGGCATCGGCGGCAAGAGTTCCGGAAACGCCGCTCCGCCGTCAACCGGGGATCACGACTTCGGCAGCCGGACCGAGAACGTCGTGCCCTCCGCCTCGCTCGACGCGACGGTGACCGTTCCGCCATGGGCGAAGACGATCTGGCGGACGATGAAGAGGCCGAGGCCCAGGCCGCTTCTGTTGGCGGCGCTCGTACCCCTGCGGAACGGCTCGAAGATGGTGGGCAGCCGGTCGGCCGGAATCGGGGGACCGCGGTTGTGGACGCGGAAGATGACCGTCTTTTCGTCCTCTTCCAGGACGACGTCGATCGGGCTCTTGTCGGGGCTGTAGGCGATGGCGTTGCCGAGCAGGTTCCCGAACACCTGCAGCATCCGGTCGGAGTCGAAGAAACCCGCGCAGCTGCCGCGCCGATCGACGACGATCTGGCGGTCGGGATGCACCGTCTGCAGACCGTCGATCGCCTGCTGGAGCGTCGCGCAAAGATCGATGCGTTTACGTTCGAGCGGCATGTTGCTGCCCGGACGGGCCCGGGCGAAGTCGAGGAGATCGGCGATCAGCCGGTCCATCCGCTCGACGTTGCGCAGGACGCGCTGCACGGTGGGCGCCTGCGGCTTCATCTCTTCCTTGCGCAAGAGGAGCTCAGCGGAAGTCCGCACCACCGAGAGCGGCTGGCGGAGATCGTGCGCGAGCACGTTCAGGATCTGGTCGCGGAAGGCGAGGGCCGCGCGAAGCTCCTCCTCGTTGCGCTTCCGATCGGTGACGTCTACGTGGGTCATCACACCGGCCACGACCGAGCCCGCGGAATCGCGGACGGGCGCCGCCTCGTGCTCGACGATCCGCCGGGTTCCATCGGACGCGACGACGACGATCTCTTCCGGGGGAGTGATCTGGCCGCTCCGCACGGCCCGGGCGAGAGGCCATTCGTGGGCCTCGACCCTGCGCCCGTCGGCCCAGTACCCCTCGAAGGCCTGGTACTCCTCGACTGTGCGCGGATCCTTCACCTGTCCCCAGACCCGGTCCGCCTCGTTGTTGCGGAGGATGAGCTTGCCGGTCGGCGCCTCCGCGATCGTCACTCCCACGGGGAGGATGCGAAGCACCGTCTCCAGGCGGGCCCGCTGCTCGCGGCGTTCCCGCTCGAGCGCCTTCCGCTCGGTCACGTCGCGGACGACGATCACCACCCGGCCGGTGTGCTTGCGCTTGACGCCTAGCTCGACGTCGACGCGGCCACCGTCCTTGCGCACGAGCGTGGTCTCGATCCGCCCTTTGGCGCTCTCGTCGAGCCGGCGGAACAGAATCTCGCGGAGCGATTCCCGCTGTTCCGGAACCACCAGCTCGAGGACGCTCGGGAGCGCGAGGATCTCCTCCCGCGTGCGTGCCAGGATTTCACATAGCGTGTCGTTCACCGACATCGGCCGCTCGTCCTCGACGACGGCGAACCCCTCGCCGAGGTCGCCCAGAGCCGAAAGGATGCTCTCGTTCATCGCGTTCTGGCGGCGGACGGCGTCGTCGAGCCGGGCCTGGGCGACGAGCGCGGCCATCCGGTTGACCGCGGTGCGGAAGAAGAGCTGGTCGTCGTGGGAGAACTCGGATGCGCTCGACGACCCTATCAAGGCGACTCCGATGAGCTCGGTCCCGAAGTGGAGGGGGACCCCGTACATCGCGCGGGTTCCGTGCCTGTGGATGATGTCGGAGGTGACCCGGGGATCCGTCTGCGCGTCCGTGACGGCCTGGGGCCGTTGCGTTTCCCAGACCTGGCCGGCGAGGCTTTCCCCACGCGCGAGCGCGGGCGCGGACCCGGGCTGCAGCGCGTTGCCCGCAGCTGCCTTCACGTGGAGTCGCCCGTCCTGGACGACGAGGATGCTGGCGGAGTCGATCGACGGGGTCGTTTCCAGAAGGGCGTTCAGCGTCCGGGGCAGGAAGGCCTCGATCTCCCGGACCCCGAGCGCCGCGGTCGAGATGCGGTCGAGGGCCTTGAGGGTGCGCTCCCGGGTCTTGCTGTAGCGCTCGACCGACGCGGCGATCGCCTGATCGATCGCCTTGTGGAGCACCGGCAGCTCCGCCGAGAGGCGGGCCGGCGCGCCTTCAGAGTATGCGACCGTCGTGACGCACTCCCGGAGGACGGCGTACTCGGCGACCACCTCGTCGAGGTCGTAGCCGACGTCGAGCCGCTCGATCGCATGGACGATGGGGAACTCTTGCGGCGGAACCACCGCCACCCCGTCGCGCGTCGCGCTGACGTAGTCGGACAGCTGTCGGAGGAAATCCGGGATATGATCGAGCAAAGCGGGGCGCGAGAGGAACCGCGCCGGCCTCAGGCGTGACACTTCCCGCTCCCAGCGCGCCAGGATCTCGTCGTGGCGTGCACGCAGGAAATCAGCGAGCCTTCTGGGCTCGCGAGCGGGCGTCATTTGTTCCATGGGCCAGAAACCTAGCCATACATGACACCGGGTAGAACGGACTCTTGGTGCGTGTAGTTCAGTATCCGTAGGCCGGCCGTGCGCCCGAATGGCGGCTCACTCCGCGAGCAGGCGGGAGGGATCCAGCTTCTCCGCCCGGCAGCCTTCGGCCCGGACGATCGCTTCCAGGTCCTGGTAGGCGCGCTCGAGGGAGTCGTTCACCACCCAGTACTCGTACCTCTCCGCCCGCGCCAGGAGGATCTCGACCCGCGCCGCGTGAAGGCGCCTTCGGATGGTGGTGTCGTCGTCGGTCGATCGGGCGCGGAGGCGGCGCTCCAGCTCCGCCATCGAGGGTGGCAGGATGAGCGCGCGGACGGCCTCCGGATATTGGCGCTTGATGGCGCTTCCTCCCTGCACGTCGATATCGAAGAGCGCCAGGGTCCCCTTCCGCTTCGACTCCTCGATCACCGAACGCGGAGTGCCGTAGCGGTGGCCGTGCACCGGCGCCCATTCCACGAATTCGCCCGCCTGGATCATGTTATCGAAGCGCGGGTCGTCGACGAACCAGTAGTCGACGCCGTCCTTCTCGCCGTCCCGCGGAGCCCTCGTCGTATAGCTGACGGAGAATATCGCTCCCGGGTGCGCCGCCTCGAGCCTTCGCGCCAGCGTCGTCTTGCCGGTCCCGGAAGGAGCGCTGAGGATGAGGAGGGTCGCGGCCACGGTCATTCGACGTTGGCGATCTGCTCGCGGATCCGCTCGAGCTCCGCCTTGAGCTCGACGACCCGCGCGGAAATTGTCGCGTTCTGCGACTTCGAGCCGATGGTGTTCACTTCGCGGTTCAGCTCCTGCACGAGAAATTCGAGCTTGCGGCCTGCCGGACCGCCGGCTTCGATCAACGTCCGCATCTGCGAAAGATGGCTCGCGAGCCTCGTCAGCTCTTCCGAGATGTCCACCCGATCGGCGAAGAAAGCGACTTCCTGCGCCAGCCGGACGGGGTCGGCGGTGGTTCCCCGGGACAGCTCGGCGATGCGGGCGGTGAGGCGGTCCCTGTAGGCCTCGACCGAGCGAGGAGACAGATCGCGGATCGCTTCCAGCGAGGTTTCGATGGCGGCGAGGCGCCCGAGGAGATCGCGGGCCAGCGATTCGCCCTCGCGGTCGCGCATCTGCTCGAGGGCGGAGAGCGCCTCGTCCAGGGCGGACATCACGGCTTTCTCGGCGGCCGCGGCGTCGGGTGGACGATCGGTCAAACCGACGACGCCTTGCAGAGCGACGAGATCGCCGAGCTTCAGCTCTCCGCCGAGGCCGAGCGCAACCTGCATCTCGCGGAGCGCCTTCGCGTATGCGGTCGCGAGCGGGAGATTGATCGCCGGCACCGATCCGGTCAAAGAGGCGCTCTCGTGGCGGACGGTGACATCCACCGCGCCGCGCGTGATGCGCGCTTTGACGACCTTGCCGAGCGCGGGCTCGAGGGCGGAAAGCTCCCGGGGGAGCCTCGCTCGCACCTCGCAGAACTTCCCGTTGACGGCGCGCACCTCGACCGCGACCGCCTCGCCGCCCTGCTCTCCGCGGCCGGCGCCGAACCCGGTCATCGATCGGATCAACGGGTGGTCTCCGTCTTCAACGTGCGCTCCTCTTCGCGTGCAGCATCCGCGGTGTCAAGAAGCCGCGACGCCGCCGAGACCGCTTCGGGGACGTCCGGCCAGACGAGTGTGGCGAAGAGCGGACCGGGATGCGCGAAGCGCGCTCCTTCCGCGGCGTGGAGCATCGCGAGCGTGGGAGCGCCGCAAGCGGCCGCGAGGTGCATCGGTCCGGTGTCGTTCACGACGGCGAGCGCCGCCCGTCGCAACAGGGAGGCAAGCTGCGGGAGATCGGTGGGAGGGGCAAGGAAGGCCGACGGCCCCGCCGCCTCGACCACGGCGCGCGCGAGATCTTCCTCGCCCGGACCGAAGGTGACGATCGACGGGGTACCCCGCAGGGAGTGCAGGGCGCGGGCGAGCGCCGCGAATCGATCAGCGGGCCAGCGGTGATCGGCCTTGCGCGCGCCCGGGTTGAGCAGCACCGTCTCGCTCCCGAGGATTCCCGACGCCCAGCCCGCGAGATGCTCCCCGGCACGCGTGCGCGGCGGCGCGGCGGGCGGCACCGGAAGCCCCAGGCCGCGCATCAGCAGGAGCTTCGCCTCGATCTCGGAAGCGCCCTCGGGCGGCAGGTCGACCGCGGCCGAATAGATCTCGGCGGGACCTCGCCGCGATCCGACCACCCACTCCCTCGCTGCCCAGCGGGAGAGCAGCGCGGAGGTGGCGGAGAAGGCGTGCCAGTGAGCGGCGTCGACGACGACGTCGTAGCGCGCTCGCAGCGATCGGAGAAAGCGGAAGAAGCGCGCGGGATGACGGAACGCGTCTGTCTTCTCGAACGGAACCAGGCCGACGCCGAGGCCTTCGGCGAGATGCGCGCGGCGGGCGGCGAGAAGCAGATCGACCTGGGCCCGGGGCAGCGCCTGCTTCAGCGCCAGCGCGAGCGGGATGGTGAGGAGCGCGTTTCCCACCCGGTCGTCGGTGCGGACGACGAGGATTCGCGACAGCCGCTCCGGATCGGGCGCGCGGCCTTCGAGACGGACTACGCGGCGGGCGATTCCCGCCAGGATCGTCGTGAGCGGGCCCGGCGGGGGGTCGAGGCGCGGATCGGTCATGCGACCACCGCCTCGCAGGCGTCGAGCACGCGGTCGACGTCGAGATCGCGCAGGCATCTGTGATGGCCGAGCGGGCAGTGATCCTGACCGTGCGGGCTGCAGGGAGAACACGCAAGGCCCAGGGTCACGGGACGGGTGCGCGGGGAGAACGCATGGCGCTCTTTCGCGGTCGGGCCGAAGAGGGCGACCGTGGGAGTGTCGAGAGCACGGGCGGCGTGGACGAGTCCGGTGTCTCCGCCGACGCAGAGCGCGGCCTCCGAGAGGAGCGCCAGGGCCTCCCCGACGGAGTTTCCCGTGGTGTCGATGCATTCCACCCGCGCCGCGGCGTTGACGGCCTTCGCGATGTCGCGCTCCCTGGGCCCGCCCACGAGGACCGGCGCGAGACCCTGACGCCAGAGAGCATCCGCGAGGGCTCCGAACCGTTCCGCCGGCCAGATCTTCGTGGCCCACTCCGAGCCGATGCAGAGAGCAGCGAAGGCACCGAGATGACGGGTGATGGGATCGACCGCGTCAGTCCAGGCCGGACGGACGTGCAGACGCATGGGGAGCGGCTCGGCGGAGGCCGCACGGGCAAGCTCCGCTTCCTGGGCGAGGAACGTCTGGCCGAGAGCGCGTACCCGCTCGGTGTAGAGGAACGATCCGGGGGCGCCGCGGAACCCGATCCGGCGCGGAATCCGCGCGATCCGCGCGAGCAGAGCGCTGCGGACGGACCGGTGTGGGAGCACGGCGAGGTCGTGATCCTTCGCGCGGCCGGCGGCGCGAAAAAGGCCGCCCGGGCCCCGATCTGCGTCGCGCTTGTCGAACACGAGGGCGCTCGTCGCCCGTGGCATGGCGAGCACGACGTCGCGGCCCCGGGGCGTGACGCAGACGTCGACCCTCGCCGCTGGGAAGCGCGCGCCGATCGAGTCCACCAGCGCGGACGTGAAGACCACGTCTCCGAGGAACGCCGGCTGGATGACGAGAATGCTTCGCGGATCGTCCAAGCTCAGGACCTCGACCCGCCCCCTACGTTCCTGAAGACGCGCCCCCTTCCAGAGGGGCCGCCTCGTCGATGAGCATGACGGGTATCCCGTCGTCGACGCGGTAGACGAGCTTGCAGCGGTGGCAGACGATGCGCTCCTGCTCCTCGCGGAACTCCAGCTCGCCCTTGCACTTCGGGCAGCAGAGGATCTCCTTCAGCTCGGCATCGATGGGCATCGCGGCCGGGAGTATACCCGCCCTTCAGCGGATCGCGTCGCCGCGCGATTCCGGAAAGCGGCTGAGCTCCCAGAGCCGCGCGTACCTCACGTACGCCTCGTAGGCGCGCGACCAGGCCATCGCCGCGCCCGCGGCGCCGTCGAGAAACCCGGCCCGCAGGAAATATCCACGAACGAAACGCCAGAGCGGGCGCAAGGCGATTTCCCAGGCCGCTGCCCTGCGGCCCTGCGCAAACAGCGAGCAGGCGGCTCGCTCGCCGTACCGCTCCATCTTCGCGAGGCACTGCGCGAGCGACGAGCAGGTGTAGTGCAAGACGGGAGCGTCGAGGCGCTCGACCGCGCCGTCCACGATCAGCTTCTCGTGCACTGGCCGCGAGAGATCGTACCGGCAGAGATCCTTGCGGAAGAGACGCAGGTGGAAGTCGGGATGGAACCCGCCGTGCCGCAGCCATATCCCACGGAAATGGTTGCGGAACGGCAAGGCGTACGCCGCCGCTCCACGTTCGATGGCCGGACGGGCCGCGCGCGCGAGATCGTCGGAGGCGCGCTCGTCGGCGTCGAGGCTGAGGACGTACTCGCCACGCGCCTCGCCGCGGGCGAACTCGTGCTGCCGGGCGAAGTCGTCGAAGGGCCGCGAGACGACTCGCGCTCCCGCTTCTTCCGCGACGGCGCGGGTCCGGTCGCGCGAGCCTCCGTCCACGACCAGCACCTCGTCGCAGAATCCGCGCAGGGAGGCGATGCACGCGGCGATCCGGTGCTCCTCGTCCTGCGCCACCACCACGGCGGAGAGGCTCAACGGAGGAGCCCCCGGATTCGCGAGAGCACGTCGGTCGTGGAGTGGTCCTTCGGGTCCCCGGCGATCACCGTGCGTCCCCCGAGACGGGCGACGACGTCGCGCTCCGGGACCGATCCCTCGGTGTAGTCGGTGCCCTTGACGTGCAGGTCGGGGCGTAGGGCGGAGAGCAGGCTCACGGCGTCGGTCTCCTCGAAGAGGACGACCAGGTCCACGCATCCGAGGGCGGCGACGATCTCCGCCCGCTCGCGCTCGGGAACGACCGGACGGCCCTCCCCTTTGGATGCTCGGACGCTGCGGTCGCTGTTGACGCCGACGACGAGGATTCCGCCGCTCGTCAGATCCTTCGCGGCTTTCAGATAGCGGACGTGGCCGACGTGGAGCAGATCGAAGGCGCCGTTCGCCACGGCGACCTTGCGTCCTTGCGCGCGCGCCGCTTCGCGCGCTCGCACCGCTTCGGCGAGCGGGACCACCTTCACCTCCGCGCCCTCCTCCGGCGCGACGGCTCGGCGCGAGATTCGAGGGTCTCCGCCCCCGCGACGTCGCCTCGGGAGAGCTCGCGGCGTAGCTCCGCGGGGGAGACGGTGGCAGTCCCGGGCTTCAGTATGACGAGGGCTCCCGCCACGTTCGCGATCCGCGCGGCTTGCACCGGATCGGCGCTCGCGGCAAGGGCCACGGTGGCGGTGGCGATGACCGTATCGCCCGCGCCGGTCACGTCCACGGCGGCGGCCGTGCCATGCGCGGGAAGGACGACCGTGGGTCCGTTCGCGCGCAGGAGCATCATTCCGGCGCGTCCCCGGGTGACGAGGAGCACCCGGGCGCGGCAGGTGCGGAGGAGCTCGCGGCCGGCCTCCTCCAGGGCCGCCGGATCGCCTCCGAGGTGCCTTCCTACCGCCTGCTCCAGCTCCACCTCGTTCGGCTTCACGAGGGTAACGCCGCGGTACTGCGCGATGCCGTACCGCGCATCGGCGCAGACGATCTTTCCTCGCGACGCGAGAGCCAGGACGGACTCGACGACCGGCTCGGACAGGGTGCCGAGGCCGTAGTCCGAGACGAGGACGGCGTCGGCCTGCTCCGCGGCGTCCTTCACGGCGCGCAGGAGCTTCCCGAGAAGCGCCGAGGGTACGACGCCCGGTCCGTCGCGGTCGATGCGCAGCATCTGCTGCCGGCGGGTGTTCTTGCCGCCGGCGAGGATCCGCGTCTTCGTCGCGGTGGGCCGTCCCGGGACGACGACTACGCCAGCGAGATCGGCACCCATTCCGCGGAGCATGCCGCGCAACCGCTCTCCGACGGCGTCGTCGCCGACGAGGCCCACCGGGAAGACCCGCGCCCCGAGCGCTGCCACGTTCGCGGCGGCATTCGCGCCGCAGCCGAGGTGGACCTCGCTGTCCTCGTAGCGGACGATGAGGACCGGCGCCTCGCGGCTGATGCGGTCGGTCTCGCCGTACAGATACTCGTCCGCCACCAGATCGCCCACGACCGCGATCCGGGCCCCGGCGAACCCGTCGACGAGCGCGCGCAGATCCGCGTTGCGCATCCCTTCGCTACCTCTCACGGGCCGGATCCCGGAGCAAGAGAAGGCCTCGTCTTCCAGCGGCGGTGCACCCAGAACCAGTGATCGGGATGGGCACGCACCATCTCCTCCACCGCGCGGGTCACCTCCTGCGTGAGCGCCACCACCGCGGCGTGGCCACGGAGCGAGGTCTCGAACGGGCCCTGGATTTCGACCAGGTGCGTTCCGTCGGGCTGCCGGAGGGGAAATGCGGCGAGGAGCGGCGCTCCGGCGCGGAGGGCCAGGATGGCGGCGACAGGCGTCGTGCAGGCCTGCTCTCCGAAGAAGTCCACGAAGATCCCGCGGCTCGGGCGCATGTTCTGGTCGACGACGATCGCGAGGAACTCGCCCCGGCGCAGGACGTCCAATGCCAGAAGGAGCGAGTTCTTGTCCGGCAACTCGCGCATGCCCCCTTCCCTGCGGGCAGCGAGAAGCTGCCGGTTCGCGGCACCGCGCAAGGGACGGGTGATGGCGGTGATCGGAAGCCCGCGCCGGGCCCCTGCCCGGGCGAGAAGCTCCCAGTTGCCGAAATGCGCCACCGCGACGACGACTCCCCTGCCCTGCGCCCGGGCCGCCAGCAATCGATCCAGGTCGGGGAACCGGACGAGGTGCTCGAGATCGCTGTCCGGCACCGTCCGGGCGAGCGCGACTTCGGCGAGGCTCCTCCCCAGCTGTCCGTACGCGGCGCGCGCGATCCGGCGCCGCTCCCGGTCGGAAAGCGCGGGGAAAGCGCGGCGCAGCCCGTCGAGCGCGACGCGGCGCCGGAAACCGAGCAGGTACGCGAGCCTCCCGAGTCCGGCTCCGACACCGAGACCGAATCGGGAAAATCCCCCGCTCACGAGGCAGCACCGACGGCGAGATCGAGGGCGGAGCGAAGCGCCTCTTCGCCGGAAAGAATCCGGAGCTCCACCGGGACCGCATCGATTCCTTCGCGGTCGGACGCGGCGATGCGGACGAGGTCCTTCTCGGTGGTGAGGAGCGTTGCCGCGCCGGCCGCGCGGCGGAGCGCCTGCAAGTCGCGGGTCGAATAGGGATGGTGGTCCGGGAACCAGCGCGATCCCACGACGGGCACGCCCGCTTCGCGGACGAGGGCCTCGAAGGAGGCCGGACGCGCGACGCCCGCGAAGAGGAAGACGGGCCGCGATGGGATCGGCGCCACGGCGACGAAGGCGCTTTCGACGGGTCCGCGCAGACCGGCCGTTCGGGCAGCAGCAACGAGAGTGCCAGTGCGGCCATCGCGCGGAAGATCACAGCGGGTGAGCCACAACAGGCCCCGGTTCCCGGCGCGGCGAAACGCGGCCTCGGGGCGCTCGCGCAAGGGTCCGCGAGGAAGCCGCCTCCCGTTGCCCAGAGGATTCGAGGCGTCCATCACCACCACGTCGAGATCGCGAGCGAGCGCGAGATGCTGGAGCCCGTCATCGAGGACGAGGACCTGCGCATCCTGTCCGGCGGCACGCACGGCGAGCGAGGATCGTCGGGCCCCGACGAGGACCTGCGCCCGGGGAAGACGCTGCTTGAGGAGCGCCGGTTCGTCGCCCGCCTCCTCCCATGCCGTTCCGCGTTCCACGACCAGATCCTTGCGTCCCTTCCTGCGGTATCCGCGGCTCAGGATCGCGACCCGCAATCCGCGATCGAGGAGGCGACGGGCGATCTCGATCGCGACCGGCGTCTTCCCCGCTCCGCCGACCACCACGTTTCCCACCGAGATCGCGGGAACGGGCGCGCGCACAGGTTGCGGCCTGCGCAACGACGAGGCGGCGGCGTACGCCCAGGAGACGACTGTGAGCGGCAAGAGCGCGGCCTCGAGCCAGAGAGGCTCGTCGGTGCGCCAGAGGAACCTCAAGCCGCCTCCGGCAAGAGGCCGGCGATGAGGGAGGCATCGCGCGCGCTCGCCCCGCGCACCGCCGAGACCGCCTCGCGCGCGAGCTGACCGAGGGTACGGATCTCCTCGGGCCGGGCGAACAGATCGCGCAAGAGGCGCAGGAGCGCGGCGTGATCCTTCACTTGCAGCCCTCCCCGGCCGACGAGCACGTTGACGCTGTCCTGGAAGTTCTCCATCCGGGGACCGAAGAGGACGGGTTTGCCGCAGGCGGCGGGCTCGAGGATGTTCTGGCCTCCGCGATCGGTGAAGCTTCCTCCCACGAAGACGACGGTGGCGAGCTGGTACGCGCGGACGAGCTCGCCGATGGAGTCGAGGATCACCACGGGCTCGCCCGCGGAAGGCGAGGTGCGCAGCCGGGCACGTAAGGCCCGGTCGATGGCGAGCTGGAGGACGCGCGCCGATCGCTCGACGTAGCGGGGAGCGATCACGAGCTTCAGCGCCGGGACTTCCTCGCGCAAGGTCGCGTAGACGTCGAGGAGGCGCTCCTCTTCGCCTTCATGGGTCGAGCCGCAGATCCAGACGGGCTCACCCCGGGCGAGTCCGAGCGCCTCGCGCAGCCGCTCGTCCTCGTTCTCGGGCACGCTCACCGCCAGCGCGTCGAATTTGGTGTTGCCGGTGACGTGGACCGATTCGCGGACGGCTCCCAGGGCGAGGGCGCGCTCGGCCTCCTCCTCGGCGCGCATGAGAAGGAGGTCGAACCGCGCGAGGAGGTTCCCCGCGACGCCGAAGAGCAACCGGTAACGGTTGAGATATCCGGGCGAGATGCGCCCGTTGGTCAGCGCCAGCCTGGTCCCGGCGCTCGACGCTGCCCGGATGAGATGCGGCCAGAGCTCGGTGTACTCGAGGACGAGGACGTCCGGCCGGAGCGCGGCGACGGTGCGCTTGCAGGCGAAGGGAAGATCGTACGGCAGGAACGTCACGTAATCGGCGAGCTCGCTCTTGACGAGCCGCTGCTGCGCCATCGCCGCGCCGGAGTCCGTGATGGCGGAGACCAGGACGCGCGCATCGGGCCGGAGGGATTTCAGCTCCCGGATGATGGGAACGAGGCCGAGGATGTCGCCGGCGGAGGCGCCATGGAGCCAGACCCGCGGCCCCGCGCCGTGGAGAGGATCGCCGTCGTAGAGGCCGAGCCGGCGCCGCACGCCCTGGCGGACCCGGGGGTGGAGCAGGAGGACTGGCAACGCCACCAGGAAGACGAGCCAGGAGATGACGGCGGCGAGGACGGGCATCAGAACTTGAAGCCTAGCGAGAGTCCCGGCTCGATGATGAGCTTCGTAGGGGCATTGGGGCCGGCACGGGTAGCGAGCTCGATGGCGCAGCCAGGGGAGACCTGGAGCGGCCCGAAGTCGAGCGCGGCGGCGGCTCCGAACCCGGCAGAGAGCACCGGCGTCCATTGCAGCGTCGTGGTCTGCTCGGACCCGTCCTGGGCGAAGGTGTCGTGCCAGGCGCGGATCCAGTACGCCCGCAGAAACGGCGAGAAGGTGAAGGCGAGCGGCTGCGCCACGCGGTAGGTGACGACGACCGGCAACTCGGCCCCCAGGGCTCGATAGGTCCAGCGATCGAGCTGGTTCCTCCCGTCCTGGGTCGATCGGGGCAGGTCTTCGGTCACTCCGACTCCGACGAAACGGCCGCCAAGCTCGATCGCAAGACCCTCCCTGGCCGGATCGAGATCGAGGAGGCGGACCCGGAACCCGAGGGAACCTCCCACCGGCGCGAGGTACACCGGCGAGATCGGATCGGTCAGCTTGAGCTGCGCCTCGAGCGTGAGCCAGTCGAGCGCCTGCCAGCGGAGCGAGAGGTCCGAGGCAATCCAGGTGAGGACTTCCCATCGCTGCGTCTCCGGCGGGACGGGATTGCGCTCGCCGAGGTCGGTGGGGCCGGCGAGGACGCGCCCCACCTCCATCGAGAGGCTGGTCTGCAAATCGCCGCGACGCAGATCGCCCGCGGGGAGGAAGGTGTTGGCGCTCACTACGGGTATCGCGCAGGAGGCGGCGACCGCGAGAGGCAGCGCGGCCCAGGAACCCCACCTCACTGCATGAGCCCCGGAAACGAATCCTTGAGCCCGTCGAACACGAACTGGATGGCGATGGCGCCGATGATGAGCCCGATCACGCGGTTCATCACGCTCATGCCGGTCACACCAAAAAAACGCGCGACCCGGCCGGCCGCCCGCAACATGAGATAGCTCGCGAAGCAGGTGACGGCGATTGCGACCACCACCGGGATCATGAAGATCAGGTGGCCCGCGCGTCCCATCAGCGCCGTCACGGTCGCGATCGATCCGGGACCCGCGAGGAGAGGAATGGCGAGGGGAAAGATGGCCACGTCTTCCTTGTCCGCCCCCTCCTGCTCCTCCTCCGGCGTGACCCGCGTACGCGCCTGCTGGGCACGCAGCATCTCGATGGAGGTGAGGAGAAGCAGGATGCCGCCCGCCACCTTGAACGCTCCCAGGGTGACGCCGAGCACCTTGAAGATGAGGGTCCCGGTGATGGCGAACGTGGTGAGAATGAGAAAGGCGGTCCACGAGGCGCGCCGCGCCATCCGCGCGCGCTTGTCCTCGCTATCGTTGCGGGTCATCGCGACGAAGATCGGAACGACCCCCATCGGATCGACGACGAAGAACACTGCCGAAAGCGAGAGAATGCTGAAGCTCAACAGTTCGCGGGCCCACGGAGCCATTCGCGCGGGCTTGTAGCATGGGGCGTTTGCCATCTCTGCCCCGCCGGGAGAGAATTCTGCCCTTCAGGAGGATTCGCATCGTGGCCGATGAAGGGCGTGCAGCGCCCGAAGGCGCTGTGGCGCATGCTCTACGCGCGAGCGAGGATCGGTTCCGCGCGCTCGTCGAGCAGTCGATCGTCGGAATCTTCCTCATCCAGGATGGCAAGGTCGTCTACGCGAACCCGAAGTTCGCGGAGATCTACGGATACCGCCAGGAGGACTTCCTGCACGGCGGCATCCCCATCGAGGAGCTCACCTACGAGCCGGACGTGCCCGCCGTTCGCGATCTGGTCCGACGCGAGCTCGCCGGAGAAGCGGTAGGGCTCTTGGAGACGTATCGGGGAAAGCGCAAGGACGGTACCGCGATCGAGGTGGAGGCCCACGGGGCGCTCACCGAGCTTTCCGGCCGCCCGGCGGTGATCGGTACGCTCCTCGACGTCACCGAGCGGCGGAGGACGGAACGGGCCCTGCGCGACAGCGAAGAGCGGTACGCGCTCGCGGCGCGGGGCGCGAACGACGGCCTCTGGGACTGGGACCTGGTCGCGAACCGCGTCTACCTGTCGCCGCGCTGGAAGGCGATGCTGGGGCTCGGCGAGGGAGACATCGGCGGCAATCCGGAGGGGTGGCTCGGCCGGGTGCACCCCGACGACCACGCGCGCCTGACGGCCGACATCGCCGCGCACGTCGAGGGGCGCAGCGCCCACCTCGAGAGCGAGATTCGCATCCGCCACGCGGACGGCACCTGGCGGACGATGCTCGTGCGCGGCGCCGCGGTCCGCGATGCTTCCGGGAAGGCGACCCGCATGGCGGGCTCGCAGACCGACATCACCGACCGCAAGCGGGCGGAGGAGAAGCTCCTCCACGATGCCTTGCACGACGGTCTCACCGGGCTGCCCAACCGGGCGCTGTTCATGGACCGCGTGGGCCAGGCGATGGCCTTCCAGGCCCGGCGATCGGACTACCGCTTCGCGGTGCTCATGCTCGACGTGGACCGGTTCAAGACGGTCAACGAAAGCCTCGGCCATGCCATGGGCGACCGGCTCCTGGCCTCGGTCGCGAAGCGCGTCTGGCGCTGCGTGCGGCCCGGCGACACGGTCGCGCGCCTCTCGGGCGACGAGTTCGCCGTGCTGCTCGAGGACTACGCCGTCGCGGAGGAGCCGAGGCGGGTCGCGGACCGGATCATCGCGGAGATGGCGGCCCCCCACGACCTGGGAGGCACGGAGGTCTTCACCTCCGCGAGCGTTGGAGTCGCGGTGGGAAGGCCCGAGCTGGGAAAGCCCGAGGATCTGCTGCGCGACGCGGACGTGGCGCTCTACCGGGCGAAGGACCTGGGCCGATCGCGGTACGTCGTCTACCACCCGAGCATGCGGACCCGGGCCCGCGAGCAGCTGCAGTTCGAGACCGATCTGCGCCGGGCACTCGGGCGCAACGAGCTGCGGGTCGTCTTCCAGCCCATCGTCTCCCTCACGACGGGGCTGCCGACGGGGTGCGAGGCGCTCGTCGAGTGGCAGCACCCGGGCCGCGGCCGCATCCCTCCCTCCGACTTCATCCCGATGGCAGAGGAGACGGGGCTCATCCTGCCCATCGGCAACTGGGTCCTGCGGGAGTCGTGCAAGCAGGTGAAGGCGTGGGCGGGAAGGTGCGAGGGGGGTCCGACGCCGACGGTGAGCGTGAACCTCTCCGCCCGGCAGCTCCTGCACGCGGAGCTCGTCGATCAGGTCCGGGCGGCGATCTCCGACGCCGGCATCGTCCCCGGACAGCTCCGGCTGGAGGTCACCGAGAGCGTGATCATGGAGAACGCCGGGCCGGCCTCGCTGCTCCTCACCCAGCTGAAGGCGCTCGGCGTCCACCTCCTGATCGACGACTTCGGTACCGGCTACTCCTCGCTCTCGTACCTGCACAACTTCCGCTTCGACACGCTGAAGATCGATCGCTCGTTCGTCTCGCGCATCGACACGGCGCAGAAGAACGTCGAGATCGTGCGGACGATCTTGAGCTTGTCTCGCGCGCTGGGCATGACGGCCGTCGCCGAAGGCGTCGAGACGGAAGGCCAGGTGGCGCAGCTGCAGATGCTCAAGTGCGACTCGGCGCAGGGGTTCTATTTTTCTCGCGGCCTGGAGGGGCAGGCGTTCGCGGCCATGCTGTCCGAATGCAAGAAGTGGAACCTCCCGCTCGCCTCGGCGGCGGACGTCGTCGCGCACGATCAGCGTTAGCCCAGGGGTCACTGCCGAAGGGGCCGAGCAGCGTACAGCGCCAGCGCTTGGTCTTTGCCAGGCCAAGGCAGCGCTCCGTCGAGCGGGCGCAGCGCAGGGTCCTCATCATCATCCCCGTCCACAGATAAGTGCATTCGGGGCGTCGTAGGCGAGGATCGGAGTGTTCAGCGGATCCATGATGGCGCTGCGGTTCGAGTAAACAGTCCGGCCCTTCCTTGCGCTCTCGCGTTAGCCCTGATCCGGAGTACCTGCGGCGGGGTATCTTTCTTGAGAGGTCGCTGATGAGCCAAGAGGATCTCTACGTCGAGCTCAACCCCAAGGGCGCCCATCTCCATCAAAAGCTTCGGGGGCAGCCCGATGGAAATGGTGCGGCCCCCCGAGAGTACCAAGTAATAAGCGAGAGACCCGCCCGTCGCTCGCCACCGGCGAATCAGTGTCTTGTGTTTTGCAAGCTTCTTCGTTATGCGGGAGAGATTGCGGACCAATGTATCACCGTGCCCTTTTGCCAAGTCCCAGCATCCATAGCTCAACTTGTAGGCGCCATCCAGCCTTCTGCCCGTCGGAGTCGCGCGTGGCTCGCCGACGTCCCACGACCGTAATGGCTTGATTCGCAGAACTTTATTCCACATATCGGCGCCGAGCATTGGATGCCTGACCTGAAGGGCCAATGAGAAGCGGTACCGAAGCGTATTGTTATCACTATCTGTAAACTTAGTTCCCATCATTCTCCACCGCTTGGCTGGCCAGATGGCACATAGTCGCCAGCAGGCCCATTGTCGACGCCTCGCCCCTTTCTGGATCTGCCGTGATCACGTGGCCATCCGGCGAAATGCCAGTCCAATCTACCGGTCCCGCGCCAACACCCTTCTTCATTCTCTCATGGTCGGCTGCCCAAGGCGTCTCGCTGATCGACGCGCTGGACACGAAGACGCCGCCCCGGTGTTCGCATGCGGCGTCAGGTTGAGCGTCCCGCCGCTCTCCGTCGCGGTCGCCAGGTT
>JBJMQD010000189.1:0-4004 GCA_045802855.1 Myxococcales bacterium
CAGTCGTCGCCGCGCCGCTTGAGCTCGCTGTCGATGCTGCGGGCGACGACGTCCCTCGGCGCGAGCTCGCGCCGGGGATCGTAGCGGTCCATGAACGCCTCGCCGGCCCGGTTGCGCAGGATGCCGCCCTCGCCGCGAAGGGCTTCGCTGATCAGGAAGCTCTTCGCGTGCGGATGGTAGAGGCAGGTGGGGTGGAACTGGATGAACTCGAGATTCGCGATCGCCGCGCCCGCCCGGTGGGCCATCGCGAGCCCGTCACCCGTGGCGACGTCCGGGTTCGAAGTGTACAGGTAGACCTTGCCGGCGCCGCCGGTGGCGAGCACCACCGTCCGGGCGGGGATCGCTTCCACCTTCCCGGTGCGCGTGTCGAGCGCGTAGCAGCCGACCACCCGGTCCGGACCCTGCAGGCCAAGCCGCGTGCTCGTCACCAGGTCGACGGCGACGTGCTCGTCGAGGATGGGGATCTTCGCGGCGTCGGCGGCGGCGAGGAGGGCGCGCTCGACCTCGCGGCCGGTGAGATCGCTGGCGTGCAGGATGCGCCGGGCGGAATGACCCCCCTCGCGGGTGAGGTGGAACCCGAGCGGGGTGGAATCGCGCGTGAACTCGGCGCCGAGATCGATCAACTCGCGGACCCGGGCCGGGCCCTCGGAGACGGCGACTTGCACGGCCTCCTCGCGGCAGAGGCCGGCCCCGGCGACGAGGGTGTCCTTGACGTGCGCCTCGACGGAGTCGGTCGGGGACAGTACCGCTGCAATTCCACCCTGGGCATAAGCGGTGTTCGACTCGGAACGCCCCCGCTTGGCGAGCAGGAGGACGGAGCCCTGCTTGCTCGCCCGCAGGGCGAAGGAGAGTCCGGCGATTCCGCTGCCGAGGACGAGGAAATCGACCGGATGCTCCGGCCTTCGGCCTCCGCCCGTCGGTTCGCGCATCGGTTTCACCTCCGCGGACTTCCAATGCTCCGGCCTGCGGCCTCCGCCCGTCGCAGGCAAAGCCTGCTCCTCCCCGTATGCTCCGGCCTACAGGCCTTCACGACTGGCGACGCAGGCAAAGCCTGCTCCTCCAGTCTCTGGCTGCCGAGGGTAGATTTGCCCGTCGGCTTGGCGACTTGTTATCGTGCGGATGGCACCTATGTCTCGCCTGCTACTCGCCCTCACATCCGCCTTCATCTGCGCCGCGGCGCCGATGGCCCTCCAGGCCGCCTCGTTGCGGACCTGGGTGGACCGCGACGGCGTGTACCACGTCGAGGACGCTCCGAATGCCCGGGCGTCTTCGCGCGCCTCGGCGTCGAAGACGAAGGCGCGGTGGTGGGAGCGTCGCAGCGACGCGCCGCCCGACCAGATCGAGCGCGCGGCCGCGATGTACAACATCCCGGCGGAGCTCATCCGGGCAGTCATCGCGGCGGAGAGCGCGGGAGACACCTCGGCGATCTCGCATCGCGGTGCAATCGGGCTCATGCAGCTCATGCCGCAGACGGCGGGCCAGATGTACGTCGACGATCCCGTCGATCCGGCGCAGAACATCCTCGGCGGAACGCGGTATCTGCGGCACCTCGCCAACCAGTTCGCCGGCGACATGATGCTGGTCGTCGCCGCGTACAACGCTGGCCCCGAAGCCGTCCGCAAGTACCGCGGCGTCCCGCCGTACGAGGAGACGCGGCAGTACGTGAAGAAGGTGCTCGGGTATTACGCCGAGCTGAAGCGGATGGGCGCGAAACCGACCCCAGCCTCGGTCGGGGGCTCCCGCTGATGGACCGCGGCCCGCAGCGGTCGAAAGAAGCGGGACGGTTCGACGAAGACGACACTGCGGCGGACCAGGAATTCGAACGCGCTCTGAGCGCCGGCGCCGAGGCGCTGCAGCGCGGCGACGCACAAACCGCGCGCCAGCTCCTCGAAGAGTCGCTGCGGCGCAAGCCGGGCCACCAGCGCGCGCGGAACCTGCTCGGGCTTTCATTGTTCAAGCTGGGAGATCTCGCGAAGGCGGAATCGATCTACCGGTCGCTGCTCGAGGACCATCCCGCCGATCCCACCTTGCGGGTGAACCTCGGGCTCGTCTTCCTCAAGTCCGGATCGGCTTCCGACGCGGTCCGCTGCTTCGAGACGGCGCTCGATCTTTCGCCCGACCACAAGAAGGCGCAGAACTATCTTGGGATCGCTCTTTCGCAGAAGGGGGAGCTGGTCCGGGCGCGCGAGTGGTTCGTGAAGGCGGGCAACGCGGCGATGGCGCAGAAGATGGAGCGGGACCTCGCGGTCTCGCCGCTGCGCGACGTGGCGAAGAACGCGGAAGGCGCCCTCGCGGCGACGCGGCCGTTCAAGAGCGCGCTCGATCCGTCCGAGGCCGGCCCCGCGAACAACGAGACCGGGACCCGCTGGGTGGCGACGACGGCTCCCGAGCCTGCGGTCGTCGAGCCAAAGCGGCCGGCCGGCGGGGGCGGCGTTCCTGTTCCTGTCGACGAGCCTAGCGTGCTCTCGAACTACACGGCGGAGCGGCGTCTCTCCATGCCCGCGGGCGAGAGCGGTTTCGCCATCGGACCGACCGAGGTGGTGGTGCAGGTCCGCGGCGAGATGCTCACCCGGCTCGACGGCCTGGTCGCGAGCTGGGGACAGCTCGGGCTCAAGCCCGAGCTCAAGCGCTTCCGCGGGAAGGCGACGGACAAGTTCTTCGGCGAGGGCGGCAGGCGGATGCTGCGCGCGAGCGGAGCGGGGCGCTTCATCATCTCTCGCGAGGGACGGACGTTCACCGCGCTCGAGCTGGGCGACGAGCCCGCCTACTTCCGCGAGGAGGCGCTCTTCGCCTTCGAGGACTCGGTCGTCTTCGAGAACGGCAGGGTCCCGTCGCGGAGCGGCGGGTACGATCTCCATCTCGTCCACGTGCGGGGCCGCGGGAAGCTCCTTGTCGTGACGGCGGGGACGCCCAAGTCGGTGGAGCTGGGGAAGGGCGAGCCGCTGCGCATCCCGATGGATCAGCTCGTCGGCTGGCACGGACCGGGCATCCAGCCGCGCATCGTCCCGATCGTCGAGCAGGCGCCCGAGATGGGCGTCGCGCTCGAGCTGTCGGGTGAAGGGCGCGCGCTCGTCGACGCGCCGGACGGGAGGTAGCGGTGGAACCGCGCCTCGCGCCGCCCCAGCTCGTCGCGGAGCTGCCTTTGCCACGGAAGAAGACGCGGCGGGAACGGCTCCGCGAGGAGATCCTCAACGCGCCGAACTTGATGACGCTCGGGCGCATCGCGCTGATTCCGCTCTACCTCGGGCTCCTCGCGTACGAGAACCGGCACAACAGCTTCCTCGCCGCGATCGTGTTCTCGATAGCCGCCATCTCCGATTGGCTCGACGGGTGGCTCGCGCGGGTCTCGAACAAGATCACGACGCTCGGGAAGTTCCTCGACCCGCTGGCCGACAAGCTCATCGTGCTGTCGGCGCTGGTGATGCTGCTTCGGCTTGGCCGGGTGCCCGTCTGGGTGGTGGTGGTGATCCTCGCCCGCGAGTTCCTCATCAGCGGGCTGCGTACCATCGCGATGAGCGAGGGGGTGGTGATCTCCGCATCGCAGGGAGGGAAGTGGAAAACCTCCCTGCAGCTCTCCGGGATCATCGCGCTGATGGTCCACTACCACTTCGCCATCGACTACTTCTTCGTCCGGGTGGTGACCGACTTCCAGGCGGTCGGTCTCACGCTGCTCTACTTCTCCCTCGTCCCCGGAATCGCCTCCGCGGTGGACTACATCCGGGCGTTCTACACTCTTGACACGGGGGAGGGGCGGGGCTAATCCCGACCCCCGGTTCGCGGAACTAGCTCAGCTGGTAGAGCGTCGCCTTGCCAAGGCGAAGGTCGCCGGTTCGAACCCGGTGTTCCGCTCCAATATGGCCCGGATCTCAAGCACTTACCGCTTGTGGTCCGGGCCTTTCGCTTCTCGACGCGCAAGGCAAAGGCTGCGGGCTCACGTCGTCGACGCAACTCTCAAGATTTCCAGAGGTTTTCAAGACGGAGTTCCGGTCCTCGATTCAAGTCTG
>JBJMQD010000155.1:0-12053 GCA_045802855.1 Myxococcales bacterium
GAGACCGGAGCGGGAAGCCAAACCCGACCGCGAAGCCGAAACCGGTTTGGACGCGAGATCGGAGCCGGAAGCCGGGCCCGCTCCGGAGGCACCATCTGCCGTGGACGCTCACTCCCCGGAAGCCACGCCGGACATGTCCGCCGCCATGCCTGCCGAGACTCCTGCGGCCCAGCCGCGCCCGCCCGTTCCAGCGCCGCCCGAGCCGGTCCGGGAGCCGGAGCGCGAATCCCGGCGCCGCCCAGCCCGCCGCGAGCAGGCACAGCGCGCGACGAACGCGGCGGAACAGGCCTGGGGTCAGCCGATCGGAACCCCACGCCGCGCCCAGCCCCCGTCGCCGCTCGTCTTCGAGCCGTCGCCGGTCGATGAGCCGAAATCGCCTTCACCGGCGGAGGCGGAGCAACCCGCTTCACGGCTGCCGGAATCAGACGACGAGGCTTCCGAGACCGACTGAAGGAGCTTTCTGACGCCGGCGCCCGGTCTTGCACGCCGGTGGCCGACGCGAGGTGTCAGGGCTGCCAGCAGGGTGGGGCCGTTGCTTTTGACCCGGACGGCCCGTCCCTCTAGCATCTCCGGAAGGTGCGTCTCGCTTCCACAGCCCTTCTCCTCGCGTTCGCTTGCAACCGGGTTCCGGCGGGCGCCATCGCGGTGGGCTCGGTTTCCATCTCTGACGCAAATCTTGCGGGAAATCCAGAGCTTGGCATTGCAGGCGAGGGCGCCCGGCGCGAGCTCGCCAACGCCGTCGAGGCGACGGGAAAGTTCGTCCTGCGCCCCGAGGGGAACGCCAGGATCAGGCTCGAGGTCGAGGCGGCGCGCCGGATCTCGCTGATGACCGCCGCTGGCCCCGATCGTGAGCTGGCCGACGTGGAGCTGACGCTGGAGCTGACCGCACCATCGGGGAAGGGCGACATCGAGAAGATGCTCTCGGAAGGGACGGGCCGCGTTCCGACCGAGACGGAGATCTCGGCCGATCCGGAAGCGCGCCTGGCGGCGTTCGGAGCCGCCTTCCGCGCCGCGCTCGACGACGCGAGCCGCGGGCTCGTCTGGCAGGTCGAGGCGCGGAAGAAGAGCGACGCCGACCTGGTCCACGACCTCACCGCCCAGGACGCCCGGTTACGCGATTACGCGGTGCGCGCTCTGGCCGATCGGCGGAACCCGGCCGTCGTCCCGCAGCTCCTGAATCGCCTCTCGGACGACAACCCGGTCGTCGCCCTCCGCGCTGTCGGGGCGCTGGTCGCGATCGGCGACCGGCGAGCGGTCGACCCGCTCATCGAGATGACCCGGCATACGAAGCCGCAGGTGACCGCGCAAATCCTGTATGCGCTCGCATCGCTAGGCGGTCCCACCGCGGAGGCGTATCTCTACACGCTGGAGAGCGGCGCCGCGGACGACGACGTGCGCAGGGCCGCCACCGAGGCCTTGAACGAGCTCCGGCACAAGAGCACCGAAAAGGCCGCCGTGGCGAGC
The DNA here is from genome assembly GCA_045802855.1 of Myxococcales bacterium. GTDB lineage: Bacteria > Myxococcota > Myxococcia > Myxococcales > 40CM-4-68-19 > VBKO01. The sequence goes on from JBJMQD010000155.1 coordinate 1,465, forward strand.
CCCGACGCACGGCAGCCTGGCGGAGGGCATCCTTGAGGGCGACGCTCGCCCTCGTGGCCGTGGCGCTCTTCGCGTGCAAAGGCGCGCAGCCGAAGGCATCGCCCGACAGCGCCGGGTCGGCGGCGAGCCCGGCAACCTCGAATCCCGCCCTCTATTATCCCCTCGCGGTCGGCAATTCGTGGACCTACCGGGTGACCGATCCGAGCGGCATCCATGAGGACACCATCCGGATCGTCGGGCGCGACGGCCCCTGGTTCATCGACGACCACCGCGGCAAGCTCCGGGTGGATTCCGAAGGCGTCCGAGACGGCGATCGCTATCTCCTGCACGCGCCCCTGCGGGCGTCGTCGCGATGGAGCGCTGTCGAGAACCTCGTCGTGCAACGCTTCGAGATCACCGCGACCGACGCGACGATCGACACGAAGGCGGGCGGGTTCTCGGGCTGCGTCATCGTCCGCAACGTGCAGCCGCTCCCGAACAGCCAGGGGAGGCTCGTGACCGAGTGGACCTACGCGCCGAAGGTGGGCCTCGTCGATCTGCGCACCCGGACCGAGGGCCCTTCCGGGACCCGCGATCAGGTCCACCTCGAGCTCGTCGCCCATCATCTGCGTTGAAGTGCTACACGGTTCTTCCGTGGAGCCCTACCGGCATCGAGTGCTCTACGGCGACACCGACCAGATGGGCGTCGTCTACTACGCCAACTATCTCCGCTTCTTCGAGGGGGCCCGCGGCGAGTGGATCCGCGCCCTCGGCCTCAGCTATGCCGAGATCGAGGAGCGGGGCATCTTCCTGCCCGTCCTGGAAGTCGGAATCCGATATCTCAAGCCGGCCCGGTACGACGATGTCCTGGAAATTCCCATGGTCGTGAGCCATACCCGGGTCAAGGTAAGGTTCGAGTACAAAATCTACCGGCAGGGCACGCCCGACGCTCTCATCCTCGGGCATACGGTGCACGCGTGCGTCAGCCGCGAGGGGCGGCCGACCCGGGCGCCGGAGTGGCTGGTGAAGGCGATGGAAGGGGCGTCTACGCTCCACCTGCGGCTTCCAGAGGGGAATCAATGATGGATCGGAACATCGGGCTCGAAGCGGTGCGGCTTACCGAGGCAGCGGCGATCTCCTCGGCCCGTCTGATGGGCAAGGGCGACGAGAAGGGCGCGGATCAGGCCGCCGTGGATGCGATGCGCAAAGCGTTCAACGAGCTTCACATCCGCGGCACCATCGTCATCGGCGAGGGCGAGCGGGACGAGGCGCCGATGCTCTACATCGGCGAGAAGGTTGGCCGCTGGGCCAACGACGATCCGGAGGTGGACATCGCCCTCGACCCGCTCGAGGGAACGACCATCACCGCGACGGGCGGCCCGAACGCGCTCTCCGTCCTGGCCATGTCGGACAAGGGGAACCTGCTGAACGCACCCGACACCTACATGGACAAGATCGCGGTCGGGCCGAGCGCCCGCGGCGCCATCGACCTGCGCAAGACGCCGCTACAGAACCTGCGCGCCATCGCCGACAAGAAGGGCGTGTACATCGAGGACTTGACCGTCATCATCCTGAACCGCCCCCGCCACGAGAAGCTCATCGCCGACGTCCGCCAGACCGGAGCGAGGATCAAGCTCATCGGCGACGGCGACGTCTCCGCCGCCATCTCCACCTGCTTTCCGGAGACCGGGGTGGACGTGCTGATGGGGATTGGCGGCGCCCCCGAGGGCGTCATTGCCGCCGCGGCGCTCCGCTGCAGCGGAGGCGACATGCAGGGGCAGCTCAAGTTCCGCAACGACAAGGAAGTCGAGCGGGCGAAGAAGATGGGCATCCCCGACGTGAACAAGGTCTTCGCCATGGACGAGATGGCGAAGGGCAACGTCATCTTTGCCGCGACCGGCGTGACGACCGGAGATTTCCTCCGCGGGATCCGGTTCTTCAAGGGCGGCGCGCAGACCCACTCGGTGGTGATGCGAAGCAAGAGCCACACGATCCGGTACATCGATTCCCGCCACAGCTTCGAGTACAAGCCCGGGTTCGCTGCCTGAGAGCGACGGCAGAGAGCCCGGCATCGTGCGGCCTCTACGCCGTCGCGGGTTACACTCGAACGGGAATGGCGAAAGCGCAGCGCACCATCGAGGTGGACGTGCCGCCGGAGGCGTTCTTCGGAATGCTCCAGGATTACGCGCGGTACCCGGAATTCCAGCCCGACGTGAAGTCCGTGCGGGTGGGCCCCCGCTCGGGCGATTCCGTCGAGGTTTCCTACCGGCTCGACGCGAAGGTGAAGACCATCGAATTCACGCTCCTCCACGTCGAGAAGCCGCCGCTCCGGGTGGAGTGGAAGCTCTTGCGCGGCGAGCTCATCCGCCGGGACGAGGGCGCCTGGACCCTCGAGCGCACGGCGCAAGGAGGGACGCGCGCGACCTACTCCATCGAGCTCAGCTTTGCTCCGCCCTTCGGAGCCGCGCTGGAGCGGGCCCTCGCGGAGCAGGGACTGCCAGGCCTGCTCTTGCGCTTCAAGCAGCGCGCCGAGCAACTGCACCGCGCCGCGCCATGACGAAAATGCGCGGTGTACGCAGTCCCACGCAACCGGAGCGGCGGGTGTGAATCGATCAGCATCCGGATGCTGTCAGCAAGTTGATCCGGTTCCGCGGATGCTGTTATGCAGGAAGGGAGGGCATGCAGGCCCTCGGGCGGCGGGTTGGGAAACCATGGGCCTTCGATTGCATCGAATGCGGGGAAGGCGCACTGATTCAATAGGGAAGGAGGTGGCTCTTGCTCGACGCGTTCATCATCGAAGAAATCCGCAGGCGCGAAGAGGAGCGGGAGAACCACCGCCCGCGGCCGCAATTGCCGATTCCCGAGCCTAGCCGGCCACTTCCCTCCAACGACGTCCCGGCGGACGACGACGATGCCCCGCAGCGCGGCGTCATCATCATCGACTACTCGGTCCCGGGCCCTTGAGATGCCGCGCGGGCAAGCGCTCGACGGTTCGTGAGGGCTCCGGCGACGGGGCCCTTCTTGCTTCGACGGCGGAACGACCGTGCTCGTGCGCGTCCTGGTTTTGGGGACTTGAGCGAGTGCTGTGCCCGTGCCCCCAACCGGCTCTGGCCATCAGATCTTGTCGATCTCGGACCAGCGGTTCTTGATTTCGGCCGGAGACCAGGGGCCGCCTTCGCGGGTCACGCCGTCGCCCTCCATCATCCGGTAGACGAAGATCTTGGGACCCTGCACCCCCACGATCGTGCCGGTAATGTCCGCCGCCAGCTCGCTCGCGAGGAAGACTACGACCGGGGCTACGTACTGCGGACCGATCTGCTCCGCGGTGAGGCCCTTGAACATCTGGAGATCTTCCGTCATCCGCGTCAGCGCCACGGGCGCGATGGCGTTGACGGTGACGCCCATCCGCTGCAGCTCGAGCGCGGCGGTGCGCGTGAGCGAGTAGATCCCGCCCTTGGCGGCGGAGTAGTTCGCCTGACCGAAATTTCCCAGGAGGCCCGAGACGGAGGTGGTGTTCACGATCCGCCCCCCTCTTCCCTGCGCCTTGAAGATTCGCGCCGCCGCCTGCGTGCAGAGGAACGTCCCTTTCAGGTGCACGTCGAGGACGAGCTGGAAGTCCTGCTCGCTCATGTTGACGAGCGTCTTGTCGCGCAGGATGCCGGCGTTGTTCACCAGCACGTCGAGGCGGCCGTACTTGTTGAGCGCGGTCCAGACGAGTCCGTCCGCTCCTTCGCGCGTCGCCACGTTGTCGTAGTTCGCGGTGGCGTCGCCGCCGGCACTCCTGATATCCGCCGCCGTCTTGTCGGCGAGCTCGGCGCCCCTGCCTCCGCCGTGGCGATCCGAGCCGAGGTCGTTCACCACCACCTTCGCGCCTTCGCGCGCGAAGAGCAGGGCGTGCTCGCGGCCGATGCCGCCACCCGCCCCCGTGATGATGGCCACCTTGCCTTCCAGTAGACCGGCCATTCGAACCCTTTCCTCGTGAGGAGCGCGGTCTCTACCCCGGACGCCCCGGCGACTCAAGGCGAGCTTGCCGGGCGATCACACGCGTGGTAGCGCGCGCCCCAGAGAAGGAGGTTGCGCCATGACCGAGATCATCGACGTCCACGCCCGGGAGATCCTCGACAGCCGCGGCAACCCGACGCTCGAATGCGAGGTCACCGTCGCGGGCGGCGGCACCGGGCGCGCCGCCGTCCCCTCCGGTGCGTCGACGGGCGAGCACGAGGCGCACGAGCTGCGCGACGGGGACAAATCGCGCTACGGCGGAAAGGGCGTCCGCAAAGCGGTCGAGAACGTGCGCAGCAAGCTCGCGCCGCGTCTGACCGGCATGGATGCCGCCGAACAGGAGGCCCTCGATCGCCTGATGATCGAGCTCGATGGTACGCCGACGAAGAAATCGCTCGGCGCGAATGCCATTCTCGGGGTCTCGCTCGCCGCGGCGCGCGCCGCCGCGTCGGCCCACAACGTTCCGCTCTACCGATGGATCGGCGGCGTGAACGCGCGCACGCTCCCGGTGCCGCTGATGAACATCCTGAACGGCGGAGCCCACGCCGACTCGAACGTCGACATCCAGGAGTTCATGGTCGTGCCTTGGGGCGCGCCCACGTTCGCCGAGGGGCTCCGGATGGGCGCGGAGATCTTCCATGCGCTGAAGGGCGTGTTGAAGGCGCGGGGCCATGCCACGGGCGTCGGCGACGAGGGCGGCTTCGCGCCCAGCCTGCGCTCGAATCGCGAGGCGCTCGAGGCCATCGCCGAGGCCGTCTCGAAGACGACGTACAAGCTCGGCTCCGACGTCGCGCTCGCGCTCGACGTCGCCGCGAGCGAGCTGTTCGACAAGGCGAAGGGGACGTACGAGCTGGAAGGGGAAGGGCGGACGCTGTCGCGCGCCGAGCTCGTCGACTTCTACGCGCAGTGGGCAGAGGACTTCCCCATCGTCTCCATCGAGGATGGATTCGCGGAGGACGACTGGGAGGGCTGGAAGATGCTCACCGACCGGCTCGGCGAGCGCGTGCAGCTGGTCGGGGACGACCTCTTCGTCACCAACGTCGAGCGGCTCGCTCGCGGTCTCAAGGACGGCGTCGCGAACTCGGTGCTGATCAAGGTCAACCAGATCGGCACCCTCACCGAGACGCTCGAGTGCGTACGGATGGCGCACTTCAACGGCTATCGGACGATCATGAGCCACCGCTCCGGCGAGACGGAGGACGCGTTCATCGCCGACCTCGCGGTCGCCTGCGATTGCGGGATGATCAAGACGGGGTCGGCGAGCCGCAGCGACCGGGTCGCGAAGTACAACCAGCTCCTGCGGATCGAGGAGGAGCTGGGGCTCTCGGCCCGCTATGCCGGAAAGGACGCGTTCCCCCGGGCGCGGAAGTAACTTCCGCTCCCGCCGTGGCCGGACACGCGAGGATCCGGTCTTTCAGTAAAGCGATGAACAGCGTGCTTCAACCGCGGCAAAAACGAGCGGGTCCCCGAAGAACCTCCGGGGACCCGCGGAATCTGCCGGGCGATCTCTATCCGACGTCGGCGGCGGCGATGGGCTCGCGCTCGTCTTCCGGGAAGAGGTCCTGCATGAGCGCGCCGAGCTCGGACTCGAGCTTGGCCTTGGCGCGGATCTCCAGCTGCCGCGCGCGCTCGCGAGAGAAGCCGAAGTGCTCGCCGAGCTCCTTGAGCGTCATCGGCTTGTCCTGCATGACGCGCATCTCGATGATGTAGCGCTCGCGCGGGTCGAGGCGGGCGAGGGCCTCCATCACGCGCTCCTGCACGATGTGGCGCTCTTCCTGCTCGGCCAGCTCTGCGTCGGGAAGATCGGCGCCGTCCATCACGAAGTCGACGTGGGAGCTCCCGCCGTCCTCGCCCATCGGCGCATCGAGCGAGAGATCGCGTCCCTCCATGCGCTGCTGCATCTCGAGCACTTCGCCGGGCTTCACGCGGAGCTTCTTCGCGATGGCCTTCTCGTCGGAAGCGGTGTTGTCCGTCCCGTCGAACTTCTCCAGCTCGCGCCGGGTGCGGGCGAGGGAGAAGAAGAGCTTCCGCTGCGCCTGGGTGGTCCCGAGCTTCACCAGGCTCCAGCTCTTCAAAATATAGTTCTGGATGAAGGCGCGGATCCACCACACGGCATAGGAGATGAGGCGGATGCCCTTGTCGGCGTCGAACTTCTGCACCGCCTTCATCAGGCCGATGTTGCCTTCCTGGATGAGGTCCGCCATCTTGATGCCATACGAGCGGTACTCGTAGGCGACCTTGACGACGAAGCGCAGGTTCGAAGTGACGAGTTTATGGGCGGCATCCAGATCGCCGTTCTTCGCGTAGAGGCGAGCAAGGCGCTGTTCCTCGTCGACGGTAAGAAGCGGATATCGGTTGATCTCCGCCAGGTACATCGCGAGCGAGCCTGCGCTCGACGGCACGGTAGACGGCTGCATTCGGTTCCTCCCAGGTTGCTTTTGAAGCGACGGGGTTGCGTGGAGCAAGGCTGATGCCAGTTCCTACGCTCTGCGCCAATTCCCTCGGCAGGAACGGACTTGCCCCGTTTGGGGAGCGTGCAGGGGGCACCGGATCCGGTACTTCTTTCAGTCTGACGAGCCGCCGAGCCTGTAAGACGGTGCTTGCGAGCATGCGAGTGTCGGCTTACGTTCCCCGGATATGCCACCCGGGCGCCGCGGGAAGTACCTCGGGTTCGTCGCCCACGAGATCAAGAACCCCCTCGCGACTGCCCTCTGGTCCTGCGACCTTCTCAAGCGCATGGACGCGGCGGACCGCGCGGGCCCGCGCGCGGACAAGATGATCGACGCTTCCCTGCGTGCCCTGCGCAGGATGCGTCGCCTGGTGGACGACTACTTCACCATCGAGCGTCTGCAGGAGCAGGGATACGAGTTGCGTCCGGAACCGGTCGAAGTCCACGCCATCGTCGAGGGCGCCATCGCGCAACTCGGCGAGAAGGAGGGCGTCCCGACCGACGGCTGGTCCATCGACGTTCCCGCCCAGGTCCAGGTGGCCGGCGACCAGGACATGCTGAAGCGCGGAATACGGCTCCTGCTCGAACACCTCGGCCGCTCCGCCAAGGGGAGCCGCGTCTCGGTGGTCGGACGGAGTACCCCGGAAGGCGCACAGATCGTGCTGCGAGCCGATCCCAAGCCGGAGCGAATCACTCCTCCGGTGCCTGAGGACCGACCCTCGGGGGATCCGAACGGCGGGGTGCTGGGATTTGCGCTGGCCGAAACGATCGTGCGGGCGCACGGGGGTTCGATCGAGGAGCGCGAAGGCGCCCTGTTCGTGCTTGTTCCGCCCCCGAAGACCTAGAGAGCTGAGGGGCGTTTGCCGCCCCCCCGCCGTCGGACGTTACGGCTTGTCGAGATCGCGATCGCGGTCGAGATCGTCGAGCTTGTTCTTGATGCCTTCGCGCAGGTTGCCGAGGCCCTCTTTCACGTGGCCCTTGACCTGATCGAGCTTCCCTTCGCCCTCGAGATCGCGATCGTTCGAGACGACGCCGCCAACCTCTTTGATCTTGCCGCCGAGCCGGTCGAACTTGCCTTCGAGATTCTTCTTGTCCATCGCGCCGCTCCTTTTCGAGACAGGGGTGTGCCAGTGGGGACGTGCTCTCACTGAGATCACGGTGTGCCTCCGGAGCAGCGGATGCAGGCGACGGGCCCTGGGCCTATCGCTGGGCGAGCGGGACGGCTTCCGCTTGCCGTCCCTGCGTCAAATCGCGGTAAGCGGCGATGACTGCCTGCGGGTAGGCGTCCAATCGACGGTAGGCGCGGCTGCCCTTCTTGACCGATCGGGCCACCGAGGGACCGGCGTTGTAGGCGATGAGGGCCTTGTTCAGGTCGCCGTCGAAGCGCCGCAGGAGCTGGCCAACGTAAGCCGTGCCGAGCTCGATGTTGAGGACGGGATCGAAGAGGTGCCGCTTGTTCAGCTTCGCGCTCGCGAGCTCCTGCGCCGTCGGCGGCATGAGCTGCATGAGGCCGAGCGCGCCGACGTGGGACACGGCGAACGGATCGAACCGCGACTCGACCTTGATGATCGCGGCGACGAGCATGGGGTCGAGGCCATTGCGCCGCGACTCGCGTACTACGGCGGCGAGAACGCGGCGCCTGTCCTTCGGCAGGATCGATTCGGACTTGATGATCCGATCGAGCCCGAGTTTCTCGGCGGCCTGGACCTGCTCGAGCTCGTCGATCGCGCCCGTCGCGCGCAAGGCTTCGAGGCGCGCCTTCACCTCCGACAAGGCCCGTTCGGCAGCGACCGCGCGCTCCTCGCTGCGCTGTGCTGCCTGGACCGCCGCCGCCGCCGTATACGCGGCGCCGGCAACGCGCGCCTCGTCGTCGCGGGGATTGGGCGAGCCGACCACGCCGAACGCCGCGCCCGCCGATGCCGCCCCGATGGCTGAAAGAAGCGCAACTGCGAGGTTGCGCCTCCGGCTGGACCTCTTCCTCGGTCCAGCCGGAAGCGTTTCCTCCCCTCCAAGGACCAGGCCCGCCACCGCCGCCGCCGCCATCCCGACCCCCCGGAATCCGAAGCCCGCTTCCGCGTCTCCAAATGCTGCGGCCTGCGGCCTTCGCCCGTCGCGGGCAAAAGCCCGCGTCTCCGTCCGCCCACCCCAACTGCCACACGGACCGTTCCGTGCCGACACTCCCCTGAGCACCCGGCGTGCCAGCAGGCATGCGGCCGCCGGTGGGAAAACCCGTTCGTTCAGCGCCACCTCTCAGGAGGGAAAACCGGTTCCCTGGTTGGCGACCGGGAGGGCATCCGCTGACGCGCGGGGTCTGGGAACGCGCACTGCTCGTTTTGGAAGGGAAGTGCCCAGGTGCCCGTACGAATTGCGCCGTATGCGGGCTCGTGCTAGGTAGCCCGACCCCGCCGGGCGTCCATCGCCGGCGAGCAACACCTCCGGACCTCGCGGTCCCCCACCCGCCGGCGCAAGGCCGTGGTGGGCGCAACGATGCGGGAGGCAGAGCAGGAGCTGCCATGCCCAAGGGCGTCATCGGGAAGAAGATCGGAATGACCACCGTCTTCGCCGAAGACGGAACCGCGGTCGGGGTCACCATCATCGAGGTGACTCCGAACCTCGTACTCGCTCACCGTACCGCTGATCGCGACGGATACACCGCCCTCCAGCTCGCGCACGGCGAGCTCGACGAGAAGGGTGCGAAGCGGGCACGCAAGCCCGACGCGGGCGTCTACAAGAAGAAGAACTTCAAGCCTCACGGGGTCGTGAAGGAGTTCCGCGTCGGCGACAAGGAGCTCGGAGATCACGCGGTCGGGAGCCAGATCACCGTCGAGCTGTTCAAGAAGGGCGACAAGGTCGACGTGACGGGCACTACCCGCGGTCACGGTTTCCAGGGTGTGATGAAGCGCCACCACATGAAGGGTGCGGCGCGAGACAGCTCCACCGCGCACGAGCTGCATCGCCACCCCGGCGCGATCGGTCAGCGCAAGACGCCAGGGCGCGTGTTCAAGAACAAGCGCATGCCGGGGCAGATGGGAGTCGACCGGCGCACGATCCAGAACTTGCCGATCGTGGACGTGATCCCGGAGAACCATCTGCTGCTCGTCGCGGGCAGCATCCCGGGGCACAAGAACAACCTCGTCATGGTGAGGCCCACGGTCGCCTAGCTTCATACTGAACTCGCTGCGCGCGTTTCTGTTCAGCATCCCACGGATATTGCGCGAGCGCTCGCTCGCCCCCACCCTCCTCGCATCTCCTCCCCCAGGAGCACCTGGAGATGCGCTCCCTTTTCTCCGCAATCGTTTTCGTCGCGCTTTCGGCGACGGCCGCGCGGGCTGCCGACGTCGTGTACGGACCCGACGGCGCGCCTACCGTCGTGCAGCGAAAGCTCCACACCATGTCCGGACGATGGGAGGCAGGCCTCACCCTCGGCACCGCCCTCAACGCCTCGCTCGTCGATCATTACGGCGGGCTCCTGTCGGTCACGTACCACCCGAACGAATGGGCCGACTTCGGCGTCGAGCTCGGCGCGAACTACACACGGCTATCGGGTCTCGGGCAGGAAGTCAGGAGCGGGCTTCCGCCCCGCGCCAACCCGAATACCGGGACGCCGAACCACGGCGATGATCTGAGGGACGCGGACCAGATGCGGGGAGCCGTCCTGGCGATGGGGCGGGTCGCGCCCATCTACGGGAAGTTCAACCTCTTCAGCGAGATGACCGTCCATTTCCAGGCGTACGCGCTCGCGGGCGCGGGCGTCGGGATGTTCCGGCACGATTCGCTCGACCTGTGCGCCGCGCCCGGTACGGGAGCGTGCGCCTCGTTCGCGTCCGAGACCGCAACCCGGCCGCTCGGGGAGATCGGCGCCGGGATGCGCTTCTATCTCACGCGCAGGATCAGCCTGCGGACCGAGCTGCGCGCGTTCCTCCATCCCGCCACTGTCGTCCGGGGAGCCGACCTGACCCAGCCCGGGACGGGCTCGACCGATCACTACCTGGGCCTCCTCACCATGCTCGGCTTCGGCGCCTCGGCGCTTTTCTGAGGTCTTGATGACGAGAACCGCCGCCGCCTTGATCTTCGCCCTCCTGCCCCTCGCCGCGTTCGCGGACGCGGAGCCCGCGGCCGGCGACGTCCAGCGCGTGCACGTCGTGGAGAAGCGCCCCTT
>JBJMQD010000391.1:0-13082 GCA_045802855.1 Myxococcales bacterium
GGTTGATCCCCGCGCCCTGCACCGGGTTGCCGTTCGCGTCGAGCGTCTTCGTGTCGGCGTACATGAGCTGCTTCTCGTAACGGACGCCGATGTCGAGGACGACGCGGTCGAACACGTTCCAGGTGTCCTGGATGAACGCCGCGACCGAGGTGTTGTGCGTGACGTTCGAGATCACCTCGTCCGCGAACCGGGTCGGATCGGCCGGGTTGATCGCCGCCTGGCCCGGAGAGTTCGGATCGGCGTGGCCGTAGGCGCGGAAGTACTGGACCGACTGCCCGCCAGTCGTCGCGTTGGTGTTCAGGCGCAGCGCCGCTCCACCGGAGTAGGTCTTGGTCTGGTCGAACGTGTCGCGGGAGGCGTCGATGCCGTACTTGAACTGGTGGTGTCCGGCCGCCTCGACGAAGTTGCTCAGCTTGAGGACACCGCCGATCCGATCCAGGTTGCGGGTACCGAGGAAGCCGGCGCCGCCGGTGAAGTAGTTGAGCACCGGGCAGGGATTGAAGCCGTTCGGCTGGACGGCGCAAGCCTGGGTGACGGCCGTGCTCTTCTGGTAATCCGGGGTCATCGGGTCGCCGGCGATCAGCGGATCGAGCAGGTTGCGCGTGGGCGTCCGGATGCTGACGCTCGGCGTGTCCCTGACGACGCCCGCGTTTAGACCGTCGAGACCGACCGGCACGTCGTTGTCGCGCTGCTTGTGGTAGGCCGCCGTCGCCTCGACGAGCATGGTCTTGTTGAAGAGCTTGCCCGAGTACCGCAGCGAGGTGTCGAACGCGCCCAGTTCGTGGTTGTAGAGGAACGCGCCCTCGTTGCCGACCGCCGGCGAGACGAAGAAGCCGCGCGAGTCGACGTACACGCCGTTGTTGTTGGTCGGGTTGCCGTACGCGGCGAGAGCGAGGCTGTGGTTCTCGTTCAAGAGATACGTCAGCTTGCCGCTCAGGTTGTACGAGGTCTGCGTGGACGTGTAGGTCTTGCGCGCGACCTCGCTGAGGGCGGGGTTGCCCGCGGCGTCGCGGATCGGCTGCCCGGCCGCATTCGGGGCCTGCGAGCTGATGACGCGGTCGATGTTACGCGAGACGAACTGCGGAGCGAAGCCGGCGAAGAACCAGAGCTTGTCCTTGATGATGGGTCCGCCGAGCTCGGCTCCGAGGTCGAGGTTGTAGCGCTGGGAGACCTGGCTCGAGACTGCCTGCCCGAGAGCGCCGACCTGCTTGCGCGTCGCCTCGAACGGAGACCAGTTCACGAAGACCGATCCGTGGAACTCGTTACCGCCGGACTTGGTGACGACGTTGACGATGCCGCCGGTCGAGCGGCCGTACTCGGCCTGGTAGCCGCCGGTCTTGATGTCGACTTCCTGGACGAAGTCCTGGATGAGCGTCGTGCCGAGGGTTCCGAAGGCGGGGTCGGTGACGTTGACGCCGTCGATGATGTAGTTCGTCTCAGGACCGCCGGCGCCGTTCATCGCGATTCCGCCGTTGGCGTCGTTCTGGACGCCGGGAATCGACGTCGCTACCGCGTCGAAGGTGCGGGAGTTGCGGCCGTAGGGGATGAGCGCCATCTGCTCCTTGCCCACGGTGCCGCCCTGCTGGGTGGTGGTGACCGAGATGCTGGGACGCTGCGCCACGATTTCGATGGCCTGCTCCTTCAAGGCCTCCGGAACCAGGGACAGCTTCACCCGGATGGTGCGATCGATCTGGACCTTGAGCCCCTGCTGCGTGAAGGGCTGATACCCTTCCCGCTGCACGGTCAGGCTATACGAGCCCGAAGGAAGCAGCGTGATTTCAAATGACCCGGTTGTGTCGCTGACGGCAGTCTGCTCGCCCTGGAGTGAAGGGCTCTGCGCGATGACGACAGCGTCGCCTACGGGTTGCTGCGTGTTTGCATCGACGACCTGGCCCGACAACGATCCAGTCGACTGAGCCAGGGCCGGCAACGCGAGCAAGAAGCTCGTCGCGCCGGCGGCCACGACATTCAAGATGTTGCGAAACCGCATGCTTCCTCCCGAGAAGGTTCCCCCCGAAGCCTTGCCGCGTCCGGCGCAAGCTCCGCCGCCAGGAGTGCGCTTTCAATTTCCGATCGACGGTGTCCCCGCATCGACTCCGCACCCTGGACGAAAAGCACGACGAAAAAAAATACGCGACGACCAGACACGTCTGGGCCGCGCTTATAGGTCGGCGGTAGAAAAGGTGTCAAGCGTGCCTTCCCACTCTCGCGATTTTACTCCGCGAGAAGGCGGCGCTGCCGGACACCGGGAACGCTCCCGCTAGACGAAAGCGGAACGCGACAATTTCATTGATGCCGACGTGGCGCGAGAGATCCGCGGCGCGGTCCGCGCGTTGACAGAGAATGCGGCGGTGTGTAGGCTCCGCCGCCTTTTCGCCCGGACCGACGCGCACCAACGCGGATCTCGGACACCGCGCCGCGTGCGCGACGGCGCCCCGCGGGACAGGGACGGATTCAGTCGAATGTTTGATGAGATCACGAGCGCCGGACCGAGACGAGGCCGGCGCACCGCGAATTCGATGATAGTTTCGGTCCTGCTCCACGGCGCGGTCATCGGGCTTGCCGCGGTCGCCACGTACGTCAAGGCACACGCCCCCGTGAAAGAGGAGCCCGTCGCCGTCACCTTCCGTACGGCGCCGCCTCCGCCGCCCCCCCCGCCGCCGCCTCCCGCGAGCCGCAAGCCGAAGACCCCGCGCACCACTCCGAAGACGCAGACGCCCAAGACGCCTCCCCGGACGATGGTGCAGCCGAAGGAAGTCCCGAAGGTGGAGGAGAAACCACCGGAGAACCTTCCGGATACCCCCGACAACGAAGCCGACGACGAGGGCGTGGAGGGCGGCGTCGAGGGAGGCGTGGTTGGCGGAGTGGTAGGCGGCGTGGTGGGCGGTCAGATCGGCGGAACCGTCGGCAATGCTCCCTCCGAAGGCCCCCCGATGATCCTCGGTGCGGGAATGACGAGGCCGGCGGCGCAGGGGGAATGCGCGCTCAGCGGCACGCGTCCGCGCCCGCCGACGCCCGAACAGGCCCGTCAAATGGGGATTACCGGGATGGTTCTTGTCGAATACGTCGTGCACAGCGACGGGCACGTCGGCGAGGTGCAGTTGAAGAACCCGACTGCCCCGCCCATCCTCTTCGGCGCGGTCAAGCAATGGCTCGAGAGCTGCTCGTTCCAGCCCTCGATGCAGGGCAGCCGCCCCATTCCGGTGAAGATCATCCAACCCTTTGTCTTCAAATTGACCAATTGACGCAGTAGCCGCGCGAGCGTAGGGGGACGCCCCGGCACCAGGAGGAAGCCCAGGTCATGGATTTCAGTCTACTCGGGATGTGGAGGACCATGGGCATCCCTGCCCGCCTGGTCGTGATCGTGCTCGCGATCATGTCCATCTACTCCTTGAGCGTGATGGCGGAGCGGCTCTTCTCGTACGCCCGCGCGAAGGAGCAGAGCCGCAGATACGCGGAGAAGCTCCGCGACATGCTACCCGGCCACCAGATGATCGACGCTGCCACCCTGGCGGCTACCATGAAGTACGGTCACATCCCCCGCGTTCTCGGAAGCGGCATCGCCGAGTACAACAAAGGCCGCGAAGCGCTCCGCCTCAAGGGGCCCCACGACGTCGGCGACTTCGACCTGGTCGAAGCGATCAATCGATCGATCGATCGGGCCACTTTGCGGGTCACGGCCGATCTGCGGCGCGGTCTCTCCGGTCTGGCGACCGTCGCCTCGTCGGCGCCGTTCGTCGGACTTCTCGGCACGGTGCTCGGCATCATCACGGCCTTCCAGCTGATGGCGTCTTCGGGTTCCGGCGGCCTCGCTTCGGTGTCGGCAGGTATCTCGGAGGCGCTGGTGACGACGGCGTTCGGCCTCCTCGTCGCCATTCCCGCGCTGATGATGTTCAACTACCTGACGAACCGCGTGGAAGAGATGACGGTCGACATCGCCGACGCCTCGAACGAGCTGGTCGACTTCTTCCTCAAGGAAGGGCGCTTCGACGAGCCTTTGACGAATCCCGGCGCGAACAAGGTGCCGACGCCCGCCGCCCAGTCGCCGGCAGGGGCGCCGCGCCCGACGCCCACCTCGCCCTCGAAGGTGTAGGAGGAGCGGGCTCTGCCCGCGACGGGCGGAGGCCGAAGGCCGGAGTATACGGAGGAATCCACGATGGCGATGGACGTTGGCACCAAGGGGGGGGTCCGGTCGGACATCAACGTCACGCCGCTCGTCGACGTGGTGCTGGTCCTCCTCATCATCTTCATGGTGATCACCCCCATGCTCCAGCGGGGGAAGAGCGTCGATCTGCCCAAGGCGCGGCACGCCGTGGCGAACAAGGCGCCCGGGCCCGATCCCCTCTTCATCAGCGTGACGAAGGACGGCGGCGCCTACGTCGAGAGCGACAAGACTCCCGCGTCGCCCGAGCAGCTCACCGAGGCGATGCGGCAGGCGGTGGCGGCGGGCAAGAGAGTGATGATCAAGGCGGACGCGCAGACCGAATACGCGCACGTGCGGCCGATCCTCGATCGCGCGTCGAAGGCGAAGCTGAAGGGCGTCCAGCTCGCCGCCGAAGAGATCAAGAACAAGTAGGAGCCGAATCGCATGAGCATGGACGTCGGCGCGAAGAAGGGACCGCGCTCGGACATCAACATCACCCCGCTCGTGGACATCGTCCTCGTGCTGCTCATCATCTTCATGGTGCTGACGCCGCTGATGGAGAAGGAGCTCGCGGTCCGGGTTCCCGAGGAGCCGACGCCGGAGGAGCTCGCGCAGCCGCCGCCGCCGGATCTGACCCAGTACGTCTTCAAGGTCGACCAGGCGGGGCTCTTCCACATCAATGCCGAGACGCTGACGGACGAGAACGCCGCCGATCGGCTGAAGGTCTATTACCGGGCGGCGAAGAGCAAGGAAGCCACGCAGGGGTCGCCGGTGATCTTCTTCGACGCCGACGACAAGGCGAAGTACGAGCGGGCCATCAAGGGGCTCGATCTCATCCGCGACAGCTCGCCTGGCTGGACCATCGGGATGATGACGGAGAAGATCGCGGCCCAGGCGCCCGAAGGCGCGGCGGCGCCCACGCCCGAAGGAGCTCCTCCCGCGCCCGGACAGACGCCGCCAGCCGGCGAGCCTCCGAAGCCACAGTAAGAGCGCGCTACGCGCTCTGCGACGGCTTGCGACGGCGGCCGCCGCGTCGCCGCCGCTTGTGCGCACCGTTTCCGCCGCCGTTTCCGCCGCCGCCGCCCCCGCCGCCGCGCCGGGGAGCCGCCGGTTTGCGGTCGGGTTCCTCGCCGAGCGACGAGAAGTCCTGCGACGAGAAGACCGTCTGCCAGCGGGAGAGTTGCTCGGCGCCGCGGCCGGTGGCGGCCACCGATAGCTCGAAGATGGCGAGCGCCTCGGGAAAGATGCTTTGCCGGGCGAACGCCTGGGCCGAGAAGCGGCGCTTCTTGCGCTCTCCGGAGAGGAGGGGCTGGGCAGCGAGGATGAGCCGGGTCCGCTCGGCGATGCGCCTCGGCAGGCGCGCGGTGCGGACCATCTCCGCGAGGACCACCTCGGGCGCGACGACTCCCTGGGGCAGCGACCACGGCGTCGCCCCCGCCCCGCCCACCGAGAAATCCGGGATCCCGTCGGTCGCGAGGCGCTCGTCGTGCACCTCCTCGGCCCGGAGGGCGCCTTCGAGCAGCGGCGCGTGGGCGGGATCAGCGGCGACTTCCGCGGCGGTAGAGGGCGGCGCCTCCGTCTGGTCGGTCGTGCGCGCCTCGTCGGGCTCGTCGATCGCCTCCTGCATCGCCTCGAGATCGCGATCGAGCTCGTCGTCCGCGGCGGCGGGCTCGCCCTCCCGGGCTTCTGCTTCCGCCCCGGTTCCCGGTTCCGTTTCCGCTCCAGCTGGCACGGGTGCCTGCGGGCGCTGCGCTTTCGGAATCGGACCCTTCGGGGCGCCGCCCCGCGGAAGCGGCGCGAGCAGCGCGGCGAGAAGCACGGCATCGGAGGGGATCTCGCCGACGCGCACGTGGGCATCGAGCGCGTCGAGGGCTCGCAAGTGCCGCTCCGCGGCCTCGGGACCCGCCCGCTCGAGGTGCTCGGCGACCGGGGGGAGCAGGACCCGCAGGGCGCGGACGTCTCGGAGCAGCTCGAACGAGCGCCGCGACGCGCCGGACCGCATGAGCTTCAGCACTTCCTCCAGCACGCGGGGCGGCGCGCAGCGGGGGATCTCCGCCACGTGCGCTTTCATCGCGGCGTACGTGCGGCCTTCCACCGACAAGCCGCACTTCGCCGCGAAGCGGATTGCGCGCAGGATGCGAACGGGATCCTCGCGCATGCGCACGTCGGGATCGCCGATGGTGCGCACGAGACGCGCGCGAAGGTCGGCCTTCCCGCCGACGTGGTCGACCACCCGCCCCTCGTCGAGCTCGTAGAAGAGCGCATTGATGGTGAAGTCGCGGCGCTTCGCGTCTTCCTGCTCGGTGCCGAAGACGTTGTCGTGGCGGATGAGCAAGTCCTGCGGCAGGTCGGTCAGCTCGTCGAGCGGGTTCGCCCGGAAGGTCGAGACCTCCACCACCTTCCCGCCCTTGTAGTAGACGTGCGCCAACCGGAAGCGGCGGCCGATCAGCCGGGAGTTGCGGAAGGTCGCCTTCACCTGGTTCGGATGGGCCGAGGTGGCGACGTCGAAATCCTTGGGGTGCATGCCGAGCAGCAGATCGCGCACGCAGCCGCCGACGAGGTAGGCGGTGAAACCCGCCTTCTTCAGCCTGCGGACGACCTTGACCGCGTCGGCGTCGAGCCACTCCTCGCGGATCTCGGCCGGTCCCTTGCGGGCTTCGGCGGGGGTCGTCGCTGGGGGCGGCTCGGCCGCGGTATCGGATGGCATTTTCACTCAGGGTGGTAGCGTCAACGTTTGCCAACCGTCAACTTTGCTCGCACCGGAGAAAGCCCTCGCCGGCGTCACCCGGGCGGCCATCGCATCGCCCGCCCGCCGAGGCAGTGCAGGTGGAGGTGGAAGACGGTCTGGAAGCCGTCGGGGCCCATGTTGATCAGCGAGCGGAAGCCGTTCGGCATCCGCTCCTTGGCCACGCGAACCGCGACCTCGTGGAGGTGCCCGACGAGCGACCAGTCGCTTACTTCCGCGAGGGACGCGACGTGCTGCTTGGGGATGACCAGGAAATGCTCCGGCGCCTGGGGGTCGATGTCGGGGAAGGCCACCGCGCGATCGGTCTCGGCGAGCTTCTTCGCAGGGATCTTGCCTTCCGCGATCCGGCAGAAGATGCAGTCGGGCATGGGGCACGGGTATCACGGGAGTAGGCACAGGGCGAGCGGGTCCATCATTATCGAACGTCAACCCGGAATCGTCGCCGCCTCCTGTTTACGGCTCTCGAGGATGAGGGTCACCGGGCCCTCGTTGACGATCCTCACGGTCATCGTCGCGCGAAAGATACCCTCCTCGACGCGTGGGCCGCGCTCGCGGCAGAAGGCGCAGAACTTCGCGTAGAGCGGCTGCGCCTCCTCGGGACGGGCGGCGAGGATGAAGGACGGGCGCCGGCCTTTCTGCGCGTCGCCGAGCAGCGTGAACTGGGAGATGGCGAGGATCGCGCCGCCGGTGTCGAGGACGGACCGGTTCATCTTCCCGGCCTCGTCCTCGAAGATGCGGAGCTCGCAAACCTTGGTGGACAGGAATGTAGCGTCCGCGACACCGTCGCCCTGGGCGACGCCCAGGAGGACGCAGAGCCCGGGGCCGATCTGGCCCACGACCTTCCCGTCCACGGTGACGCTGGCCTCGCTCACCCGCTGCACGACCGCGCGCATGCGGGCGAGCGTATCCGACCTCAGTGGATGCCGCCCTGCTTTCCGCCGCCGTCCGGCGCCTGCCTCGGATCGAGCGTCTCCAGCAGGGTGGCCATGTCGTCGGCGTGCTCCTCCTCCTGCTCCAGCACCTTCTCCATCAACCGGCGCGAGGTGGGATCGTTGTCGCCGAAGAAGCGGATCAGCTCCAGGTACGATTCGATGGCGATGCGCTCGGCGACGAGGTCTTCCTTGATCATGTCGACGAGCGAGTTGCCTTCCGCGTACTGGGCGTGGCTCCGCGTCAAGAGGCCTTCGGGATTGAAATCGGGCGCCCCGCCGAGCTGGCGGATGCGTTCCGCGATCTGATCGGCATGCTGCTGCTCTTCGTTGGCGTGCTCCATGAATTCGTCGGCGATCGCCTGGTAATGGATCCCGGCCGCCATGTAATGGTGCCGCCTGTAGCGCAGCGTGCAGACGATCTCCGTCGCGAGCGCCTCGTTGAGGAGCTTGATGGCGGTCTCGACGTCTCCTTTGTAGGCCGACGTCACCGCGCCTCTCTCCACGTGCTCTCGTGCGCGACGGCGGATCTCCTGGATGTCGCTCAGAAACGGTGTCGCGGTGCGCTCTTTCATGTTCCCTCCTGACGTTCGATCGAGTGGGCATCGTAACCTTCGAATGGACGCTTCGCAGCGGAACCGCGTCGGAGGTTGACCGTCTGCGCGCGGCGTGCCACGAAGCGCGGGCGCATGCTCCCCCCGGGATTTCTCGACGCCGCGCGAGCGCTGGTGCGCGCGGATACCGTGTCGGCCAACGGAACGCGGGCCGCCGTGGATGCGCTCGCTCCGCTCTACGAAGCGGCCGGGCTGGCCCTCCGCCGGCAGGTAGTCCGCGAGGGTCCGGTCGAGCACGTCAATGCCCTCGCTGGACCAGGGGGTACGGGAACCGACGCCAAAGGTCCGTCCCGCACGCAGGTTCCGGGGGGCCTCCTGCTCGTCACGCACCTCGACACCGTGCCGTCCGGCCCGCGCGAGGCCTGGACGAAGACCGGAAGCGATCCCTGGGCCCTGACAGAGGAGGACGGCATCCTCTTCGGGCTCGGCTGCGCCGACGTGAAGCTCGACGCCTTGTGCAAGATCGAAGCTGCACGCAGGGTTCGCGAAACCCGGCTGCGCAGGCCGTTCTGGCTCCTCGGCACGTTCGGCGAGGAAGTGGGCCTGCGAGGAGCGCGCCACTTCGCGGGGAGCGATCTGTTCGCCGAGATCGGGCCGCGGCAAGTCCTCTGCGGCGAACCGAGCAAGCTCGAGCTGATCAGCGCGCACAAAGGGTATGTGGTCGTGCGCTGCACGCTCGTCGACGCGCGCGCCCGGCTGGTCTCGACCGCGGGACCTGGAATCGAAGAGCTGACCTTCGCCGGAAAAGCCGCGCACAGCTCGACGCCGCACCTGGGAGTGAACGCCATCCGGCGCGCGATCGCCTGGGCGCGAGCGAGCGGATCGCCCGTCATCGCCGCCCGTGGAGGAAGCTCGGCGAACGTCGTCCCCGCCCGCTGCCACCTGGAAGTTCCCGCGCCGCGCGAGAACGGCGAGCCGCGTCCGGACGGATCGCGCTTCTTGCCGTCTGGACCTTCGCGGCCGAATCTCTGGCGCGCCCTCGCCACCGCCGGCGCCCTCGAGGATCTCTGGCTCTCGGTGCTCGGGGAGGCGGAGCCCAGGGCCGACGCCCGATTCGATCCCGCGGGCGCCGTGGGTGGCCTCAACGTCATCGAGAGCGAAGATGAGAGCGAAACGCCCGCGCAAGCGACTCATGCGCGCGTGTCGCTCCGCGCGACGCTCGACGGAAGGCTCCTTCCCGAGCACGATCCGGACGCGCTCATCGGCCGCTTCGAGGAGCGGGCGCAGGCGTGGGTACGAGAGCTCGGACAGGGCGAGCTCACCCTTACGGTCGAGGCGACGCGGAACGCGCGCGGCATGTCGCTTCCACAGGACGCGGCCTTGCTCCGCGGCGCGGGAAAGGCGCTGCAGGCAGTGGGGCTCGATCCGTCGCCGCGCGCCAAGCCGACCAGCACGGAGGCAGGGGTGTTCGCGCGCAAGGGATGCGAGGCGGCGGTGTTCGGCCCCGGCGTCTCGACCGGCAACGCGCACACTCCCAACGAGCGGATCGAGATCGCCCAGCTCGAGAAGGCGATCGAAGCCTACCAGCGCATCGTGCTCGAGCTGTGCGGGACGGCGGGACTCTAGTGCCTCGCGCGGGCGAGGCACTGATGCCTTCGTACGTGCTGCGCGACGTGCAGAAGAGCGACTTGCACGGCCTGCACCGGCTCGCGGGCGAGCTCGACACGGTGAACCTGCCCGACGACGAGAAGGAGCTCGGGCAGGCAATCGACAAGTCGTGCCGCTCGTTCGACGGACGCATCCGCAACCCGTTCGAGCGCGAGTACCTCTTCGTCCTCGAGGACGTCGCCCGGGAGAAGGTGGTCGGGTGCTCGCTCATCATCGCCCAGCACGGCACTCGCGACGCGCCGCACATCTTCTTCGACGTGTACGAGAAGGAGCACTACAGCCAGAGCGTCGACCGGCACTTCAAGCACAGGGTGCTCTCCATCGGATACAACTTCGACGGGCCGACCGAGATCGGCGGGCTCATCGTCGATCCCGCCTATCGGCAGAAGGAGAAGCCCGGCAAGCAGCTCAGTTACGTGCGTTTCCTCTTCGTCGCCATGCACCCGTCGCGCTTTCGCGAGCGGATCCTGGTCGAGCTTCTTCCCCGGCTCGACGAGGACCGCAGAAGCCCGTTGTGGGAGTCGCTCGGGCGCAAGTTCACCGGCCTCTCCTACCAGGAGGCGGACCGGCTCTCCCGCGAGAACAAGGAGTTCATCCAGCAGCTCTTTCCGCCGGGCGAGATCTACACGACGATCTTCACGCAGAAGATCCAGGACGCCATCGGCGAGGTGGGCCCCGAGACCATGGGCGCGAAGCAGATGCTGACGCGGATCGGCTTCCGCTACGACGAGCGCATCGACCCGTTCGACGGAGGCCCGCACTATTCGGCGCCCACGAAGGACATCGACCCGGTGCGGCGTTACCGCAGGGGGCGGCTCGCGGAGGAACCGCTCGATGCGGGCGCCCATGCCCGCGAGGGCGAGGTGGAAGAGCGCCTCGTCGCCGTCGAGCGGACGCAAGGGCGCAACCGGTTCCGCGCGGTGCGCTCGTCGTGCAGCTTCCGCGACGCGGAGTTGAGGTTGCCGCAGCCCGCCATCGACGCTCTCGGCGTGAAACCGGGCGAACGCCTTCATACGATCCCGTTCGACTAGAGCCTAGACGGCGCGGAGCTCGCGGGGCTCGAGCACCGGTGACCGCGCGACGCGGGGAAGTCGCAGCGTGAAGGTCGCGCCCTTGCCGTACTGGCTGACGACCGTCAGCGTCCCGCCGTGCGCCTCGGCGAGACGGCGCGCGACGAAGAGGCTGAGGCCGAAGCCGCCGTAGGAACGGGTCGGAGCGGCGCGGCCGAAGCGGGCGAAGATCCTCTCCTGCACCTCCGGCGCGATGCCGATTCCCTCGTCGTGCACGGTGAGGACGCGCATGTCGCCCTCGCCGTGCGCTTCCACCCGCACCGGTCTTCCTTCCCCGTACTTGCAGGCATTGGCGATGAGCGTCGCGACGACGTGCTCGATCCGCTGCACGTCCCATTGCCCGTCGACGCCGGGGCCGAAATGCAGAAACACTTCGGAGCCGAGGCGGACGAGGCTGTCGCGCACGCGGGCAAGCGCTCCTTGCGCGATGAGTGCAAGGTCGCCGCGGGACAGGCGCAGCTCGACGGGGCCGCCGGAGGTGACGGCCTGCGCGTCGAGAAGCGACTCGATCAGGGAAGACAGCCGCCGCGCCTGTCGCAGCGGGGTGTCGATCTGGTCGAAGGACTTCACCGCCATGCCGCGTTCGAGCTCGCGCCGCAGCCGCTGGAGCTGGAGGAGGAGGGCCGTGAGCGGGGTGCGCAGCTCGTGCGCGGCGACAGTGAGGAAATCGTCGCGGAGCCGTTCCGCTTCCTGCAGGGACCGGATCGCGGTCCCGAACCGCCGCGCCACCTCGCGGATCTGCCTGCGGCCGGAGAGCGCGAGGAGCACCGCGACCGCGACGAGGAGCGCGACGCTCACCGAAACCGCCCGCAGGGCCGCGGTCTGCTCCCTTGTGGACCGCTCGTCGCGCAGACCTTCCTCGACGTGCACGAACATTTCCAGGTCGTGGCGCATCTGGGCCATCATCCGCTCGCCCTCGCCGGCCGTGATCCTCGCGACGGCCGCGGCTGGATCGCTGGCTAGCAGCGACCCCGAATATGCCTCCCAGAGATTCGACTGATCGCGAATGGCCGTGACCCGCTCCGCCTGGGGATGGTTGGCCGCGACGAGGCGCTCGAGCTTCCGGAAGCGATCGGGCAAGGCTGAATTCGCCGTCTGGTAGGGACCGAGAAAATCCTTGGAGCGCGCGAGCACGTATCCGCGCAGTCCCGATTCCCGGTCGGCGAGCAATCCCTGGACCTCGTGCGCCGTTCCGATCGCCTGGTCGGTATGCTCCACCCAGCGCGAGAGCGAGACGAGCGAGTTCACCTCGATCGCGAGCACGCCTGCGACGACGACAGCGAGGACCGCCGGGACGAGCGCCGCCTGCAGAAGCACCTTGGACACCGTCGCGTCCGGACGTTCGTTCTCCACCCGCGAAGTAGAGCACAAGTGCGCTCCGCGGAGATTCCCCTTCGCCCGTGCGCCTCCCCGAGCGCGCGGCGCATGCTATGCCCGCGAAACCATGGACCTCGTTGGCGGAATCTTCGCGGACCCGCGACACGCGGATGGAACGATCGAGAACACTTCGCCGGCCGATCTTTCGCACGCGCTCGGCCGGTTTCCCTGGGCGCTCGGGCAGGTCGATGCGGCGGTCGCCGCCGCACGCGACGGTGCGAAGTCCATGGCAGGGATGTCCTCCGCGGAGCGCGCCGCGCTGGTGAAGCGGATCGGAGCCGTCCTCAAGGCTCACGAGGAGGACCTTTCGCGAGCCATCGCGCTCGACGTCGGAAAGCCGCTCTGGGAAGCGCGAACGGAAGCGCAGGCGTGCGCGGCGAAGGCGACGATCACGGCGGACGACGGTCTTCGGTTGGTGGCGCCTTTTCCCGCGCCCGGGCAGGCCGGCGCGGAATGCCGGTTCCGGCCGCTCGGCGTCCTCGCCGTCCTCGGCCCGTTCAACTTTCCCGTGCACCTCCCGAACGGCCACGTGCTTCCCGCTCTCGCTTGCGGGAACTCGGTGGTGTTCAAGCCGAGCGAGATCGCGCCTCACGC
>JBJMQD010000398.1:0-19346 GCA_045802855.1 Myxococcales bacterium
GAGGGCCCCGCGGCCTTGTAGGCAGTCATGACGATGCCCGAGGGGAAAGCTTTCGTGCTGGCGAGTTCGAATGCGCGTGGCGGAATCCCCTCTGCAAAGATGCGTTTCCCTCAAGCATTCCGGAGCACGCGTGCAGCGGCCTCCGCCGATGTGATCACCTCGTGGACCTCGAACTCCACGAGGTCGGCCCGGTTCGCCATCCATGTGTCGAGCAGCGCGCGATCGTCGGTCTGCATTATCTGCCAGCAACGAGTCACCGACGCGTCGATCCAGCTGCCGGCGTAGGTGAGACCCTCCGGCGCCATCCTTCCGCGCTCGCGGAATCGCCGATAGACGGGCTCCGCGCCCAGCTTGAACTGCTCAATCACCATGTAGGTCGTGGCGGCCATGCGCGAGAGATGGATCACTTCATCCCCGCGAGCAGCTCCTCCATCAGCCGATCGGCTTCATCCAGTCGGATGAACCCGATGCGCGGATGCTCCAGGTCGAGGATGATGAAGATGCAGGCGGCGATCACGACCGCGAACAGCGCGTTGTGGAACCAGTTCGGCCGCTCGTCCTTTGCGCTCGCATAGCCGACGACCAGCGCCGAGGCCAACGCCAGGACGAACAGCAGCCCGAGGATCGGCTCGGGCACGTGCGTGCGCGACGCGTGCAGCCTGGTGGTCGCCATGTCGAACATCTCGTTCAGCGACTGGACTACCAGGGTGAGCACGGGACCGTTACCCGTGGAGCGCGCCGCGGCGACGGCCCTCCTCCAGATCTGGGTCTGCAGGTCCTGGCTCCGCTCCCACTCCGCCTCCGCCACCTTCACATCGGAGGAGATGGCCCGGTAGGTCGCGATCCGGGAGCGGACGTACTCGCGGAAGAGCCCGCGGACCGGGGATTGCGCCTCCTCCGCGAGGAGGTCGATGCGCATCCAGGCCGTTCCGATCGCGTTGGCCTCGTCCGCGATCTGGTCGCGACGGTGGTCGAAGCGGCTCGCGGCGCCCGAGAAGGTGAAGGCGATGAGGAGACCGAAGAGGGCGAAGATCGCGCCGTCGATCGTCGCCGCCGCGGTCTCTACGCGGTCGCCTTCCCTGGTGCGCAACCACGCCCCGGCCCGTCTCCCCGCCTCGAGGGAGAGGAGCATCCCGACCAGGACGCCGAGCGCGGTGAGGAGGACGGAAATCAAGTTGGCCATCGCCGGGTCATGACGAAGGAGAGCAGCGATGTGAGCGACGACGCCGGTCGCGATTCGATCATCACCGGCGCGCAGGTTCACCCGGAAGACAGGGCGCTTCCATGGGACGAAGGGCCAACGGCCGCCCGTGCGCGCTAAGGAAGGTTCAAGGACCGCTGCAAATCATCTGCGGCGCTCGCCGGAATGCTACCGCAGTCGGTTCAACCAGTTGAACTAACCGTTTCCAAGGGCGCCGGCCACTTCATCGGGCTTGGGGACACCCGCCGTACTGTTCGCGGATGCTGATGGGCATTGCTAATTGACGTCGGTGCGCGTCGGGCGCACGGGCGCCATGCGGGTGAGCGGTCCGGCATGGTGATGGACCATGCGGAACTTTCCGTCTTCGCGGACGAACAGATTGGTCGCGACCAGCGTCGCGCCGGGCACCCGCTCGAAACAGGTCACGAACGCCGCCGGACCGAGCAGGTGGACGACGGGCCTTTCGCAAAGAATGGGCGGCGCCCCGCCGGTCTCGAACATCCGCCGCCAGCTTTCCATCACCGCATCCCTCCCGCTCAGCACTTCCCATCCGGGATGCACGCACGCGACCTGCGCCTTGCGGGCCCAGATGCCGTCCATCCGTTCCGCATCGGACGCGGCGAACGCGCTGTAGAACGCGGCGTTCGCGGCCAGCGCCTCGTCTTCGTCGGTCATGACGGAAGCATCGCGCGGATTTCGCGAAACGCAAACGCCTGCGCGCGGAGTATGCTCGACGGCTCCCATGGACAAGCAATCGCTCACGGACCTTCATCGCGCGCACATAGCGTCGCTCTCGAAGCGCACCGCCGAGGTCCTGCGCAAGAACGGCTTCGATGCGCTGGTGCTCCATTCGGGGATGCCGGTCAAGCGGACCCTGGTGGACGATCAATACTGGGCGCTGCGGCCGACGCCCCATTTCCAGCACTGGGCTCCCCTCGCGGAGCCGGGTTGCGCCGTCGTCTTCGAGCCAGGCAAGAAGCCGAAGCTTGTCCGCCTCGTCTCGACGAGCTTCTGGGAAGGGCCGGCGCCCCTCGAATCGGATCACTTCCTCGACTCGTTCGACGTGATCGAGGTGCGCGATCCCCGCCAGATCAAGGATCATGTGCCGAGTGCGCGCGCGGCGTTCGTGGGAGACGAGGTGGAAGCCGCCTCGGCGCTAGCGCTGGATCGCGCCCGCACAAATCCGCCGCCCCTCGTCGCCGCGCTCGATCAGCTTCGCGTGCACAAGACGCCGTACGAGGTCGCCTGTCTCGCGGAAGCGAACCGGCGGGCGGCCGCGGGGCACGAGGAGCTACGCCGCCTCTTCGCAGGCGGTGATCGTGCCGAGCTCGATCTCCATCTCGCCTACCTCGGGGCGACCCGCCAGGACGACGCGGAGACGCCCTACAAGAACATCGTCGCCCTCGACGCGCACGCAGCGACGCTCCATCACATCAGCTACGAGAAGCACGCGAGGCCGTCGCAGTCGATGCTCGTCGACGCGGGGGCCTCGTTCGCCGGCTACGGTTCCGACGTGACGCGGACGTGGGTGAAGGGCTCTGGAGAAGCCGCTTCGCGCTTCGCGGAGCTCGTTTCGCTCGTGGACGCCATGCAGCAGCGCCTTTGCGCCGGAGCCGAGATCGGCATGAAGTACGAGGCGCTCCACGACGAGTCGCACAGGCAGGTCGGCGGCATCCTCCACCACCTCGGGATCGTGAAGACGAGCGCCGAGGAGGCGGATGCGAAAGGAATCACCCGCGCCTTCTACCCGCACGGGCTCGGTCACGCGCTCGGATTGCAAACCCACGACGTGGGCTGCGCCGTCGTGCAGCCGCGAGCGGACAACCCCTTCCTGCGCAACACGACCGTCATCTCGGAAGGCCAGGTCTTCACCATCGAGCCGGGCATCTACTTCATCGAGGGACTCCTCGGTCCGGTCCGCGAGGGACCGCATGCGCGCGACGTGGACTGGAAGCTCGTCGACGCGCTCGCGCCGCTCGGCGGCGTGCGCATCGAGGACGACGTCGTCGTGCAGGCGCATGGGGTGCGCAACCTCACCCGCGAGGTGCTCCGCGAGGGCGGCGGCGCGGCCTAACTGCCCGGACAGGACTTCTCGTAGGTGGCGAGCCGGGCGCGCATGCGCGCGGTCCGCTTCTCGAATGCGGTCCGCGGTGCGTCCTTCTTCGGCGCCTCGTGCGGGAGCCTCGCAACCGCCATCCGCTCGAGGTCGCGGGCGGCGGGACAGCTGCCCTGCACCGAGGCCACGAGCGCGAACGTGTCGAGCGCGGGCGCGCTGTCGGGAAAGATGTCGAGCGACTTGCGGACGAGCGGCAGCGCCTCGGCTCCCTTTCCCTGGTTCGCATACGCGCGTGCGAGGCGCTGGAGCGCCCAGGGATTCTCGGGAGCGAGCGCCACCGCGCGCTCGAGAGCGAAGACCCGCGCGGATTCCTGCTCCGGGGTGCCCGCGTCGTCGTCGAGCGCCGTGTCGGCGAGGAGCCACGCGCGGAAATCGTCCGGAGCGGCGATCGTGGCCGAATGCGCCAGGGCGAGCCTGCGTTCCTGGTCTTGCGCAAGCTCGATGAGTACCGACGCGGCGCGCATCTCGCCGGGATTCTGGCGGAGCGCCTCGCGGGCGTCGGCCGCCGCGCGTTGCTCGATCGAGGAGTGCTCGCCTTGGTAATGGGGCGATTTGACGAGAAGCTCCGCGCGCAGCGCACGGATTTCGGGCTCGGCCATCGGCCGCTTCTCGATGGTGCCGGCGTATTCGAAGTAGGGCGCGCTCGCCGTCTTGTAGCGCTCGGTATCGAGCAGTTCCTTGAGCGCGGCGTTCACCCTCCTATCGAGCTTCCCGAGACCCTCTTCGTCCGCATATGCGGGGAAGCTCGCTTTCCACGCGGCATCGGGATCTTCTCCGCGGAACAGCGCACGCTGGTATTCGTTGAACGCCTTTCCCTCGTTGTTCGCGAGGTAGAAGACGAGCGCCCAGCTCGTGTCGTAGCTCGGAGGGAGCCCCTTCTGCTCTCGCGCGAAGAGCTGGGGAATCGTGATCGGGGTCCGCAGTTGGAAATCGATGTGCGGATCATAGTACCGATCGATCCACGGCGTTCCCAGGACCACCTTGTTCTGCTCGCGATCGATCTGCAGCGTCTCGAGGAAATTCGCCATGCCCTCGGCGAGCCAGTGCGGCTGGCGGGCAAAATAATGGCTGGAAAGATCGTGCGTCATCTCGTGGGTGAAGACCCGCATGTCGTCCGGGCTGCCGCGCGCGAGGAGGACGAACTTCTCGCCGAACGCGTCCAGCACGAAGTACCCGAGGATGAACCCGGGCAGGAACGCGGCGAGCTCGTTCGCGTCGCGCAACGTCACCATCCGGGTCCGCTGGGAAGGCGCATCGACGCCGTGGAACGCCGCGCGGACGAGGCCGCTTCGACGCTCCTCGACGTCCTTGAGCGTCGCCCGCGCCTCGGCGTCCCGCATATCGGTCTGCAGGCGGAAATGGTCGGACGTGTACTCCGTCCAGGAAGCGCCGCCCTCGGAAGGGAGCTTCAGCTCGTGCAGCGGTCCGCACGAGGCGGAGAGAGCGAGCAGCGCGGCGGCGTAACGACGCATCCGCCTTCTTGTACCCGCCCCCTGGGGCCGGCAGAAGCGAAATGGCATCATGTGCCGATGAGCGATTCCGCGCTGCGCTACCCACCCCAGGTCAAGTACATCGTCGCGAGCGAGGCGTGCGAGCGCTTCAGCTTCTACGGGATGAGCACCATCCTCGTCCCTTACATGGAGCGGGCGCTCGGATGGAGCGAGACCCATTCGCTTTCGACGTATCACTACTTCGTCTCCGCCGCGTTCTTCATGACATTGCTCGGCGGCTGGATCTCGGATCGGCTCATCGGCCGCTACCGGACCATCCTCTGGCTCTCCATCGGGTACGTGGCGGGCCATGCCACGCTGGCCATCGCCGACATCGCGCCCGGGTTCCGCATCTCGGGGCTCTACCTCGGCATGGCGCTCATCGCCGTCGGCGCGGGCGGCGTGAAGCCCAACGTCTCCGCGTTCGTCGGCGACCAGTTCCGCAAGGAGCAGCGCAGCCTCCTCGACCGCGTCTACTCCTGGTTTTATTTCGGCATCAACGTCGGGTCGGCAACATCCCAGATCGTGACGCCCTGGCTGCTCGCTGGCTGCGCCGGACTCTGCGCCGCGAGCGCGGTCTCCGTCGCCTTCGGCGTTCCCGGCGTCCTCATGGCCCTTGCGCTCGGCTTCTACCTGATGGCCCGCCGCGACTACGTTCGGGTCCCGCCGGTGGGCAAGACCGGCAAGGGTTTCTTCGACATGTTCCGTGCGCGCTTGTCGGGGAGCGAGGTGCTGCGCCAGCGCTTCGGCGAGGAGGGGGAGGTGGCGTTGCAGTCCGTCTTCAAGATCACGCTCATCTTCCTGCCCGTCGTCGCTTTCTGGGCCCTCTACTTCCAGTACGGGTCGTCCTGGTTCGACCAGGCGAAACGGATGGACCTGAACGTGTTCGGCTGGCACATGGAGCCCGCTCAGATGGAGGCGCTCAACGCGATCCTCATCCTCGTCATGGTCCCGTTTTTCGCCTACGTCGTATATCCGGCCGCCGAGCGGATCGGGGTGCGTCCGACGTTGTTGCGCCGCATGGTCGCCGGCATGTTCGTCGCGGTTCCTTCCTTCGTCGCCGCGATGATGATCCAGCGCTGGATCGAGGCGGGGCAGACCCCGAGCATTGCCTGGCAGATGATCCAGTACGTCATCATCTCCATCGCCGAGACGCTCATCAGCGTGACGGCGCTGGAGTTCGCCTATACGCAGGCCCCGAAGTCGATGAAGAGCACCATCATGTCGCTCTGGTTCTGCTCCATCGCCGCCGGGAGTTGGCTTACCGCCTTCGTCACGAACAACGTGCACTTCGACACCAGGAGCGGCTACTTCGGATTCTGGGCGCTCTTCATGCTCGGCGGCGCGGTGCTGGAGGCGATCGTGGCGCTCTTCTACAAGCCCGTCCCGTTCGTGGCGGTGACGGACACCAAGGCCGAGGCGGAGCCGGCGTAGCGCAAATGGCGGATCGCCCCTCGCTGCAAGGCAAGATCGCCCTCGTCGCCGGCGCCACCCGCGGCGCCGGTCGCGCCATCGCCGTATCGCTGGCGGAATCCGGAGCCACCGTCTACTGCACCGGCCGCAGCGTGCGCGGGAACACCACCGGCCGCCCCGAGACCATCGACGAGACGGCGGAGATGTGCGGCGCCCGCGGAATCGCCGTCCGCTGCGATCACGCCGACGAGAACCAGGTGAAAGCGCTCTTCACCCGGGTCCGCGCGGAAGCAGGGCGGCTCGACATCCTGGTCAACGACACCTGGGGTGGCGACGGCTTCATGGAGTGGGGCAAACCCTTCTGGGAGCTCTCGCTCGAGAACGTGCGGGCGATGCTGCGCAGCTCCGTCTGGGCGCACGTCGTCACCGCGCGACTCGGCGTCCCGTTGATGATTCCGCAAAAGTCGGGGCTCGTCGTGGAAGTCACCGATGGCGACTTTCTCGGTTACCGAGGCAACTTCGCCTACGACCTCGCCAAGATGGGCCCGATCCGCCTCGCGCACGACATGGCGCACGACCTGCGTCCGGTCGGGATCGCCGCTCTCGCCGTCACACCCGGTTTCTTGCGCTCCGAGGCGATGCTGGAGCGGCTCGGCGTGACGGAGGCGAACTGGCGCGACGCCGCGAAGCAGGACCCGCACTTCGCGCATTCCGAGACGCCCTGGTTCGTCGGGCGCGCCGTCGTCCATCTCGCGGCCGACCCGCAGGTGCTGCGCAAGAGCGGCGGCGTGTATGCGAGCTGGACGCTCGCCAGGGAGTACGGCTTCACCGATCGGGACGGCTCGACTCCGGACTGGGGATCGCATTGGGAAGGCGAGATTGCCCGGATCCTGGCCGGCGGTGACGCACGCCCCGGAGATCGCTTCCTGTTGCGGATGCGCGCTTTCCAGATCGAGCTCGATCCGGCGAAGGCCGGCGAGCTGCGTCGCATTCGCGAACTGCTCGGCAACGCCGCTGCCGCAGAGGGCTTGCCGGGCGATCCTTCGTAACGGTAAGAATCGGTGCAACTCCCGACGGGAAGGAGCATCGATGGGCAAGTTCGTCATCAGCCCGCATTTCCGGCTGCACGAGTGGATCGCCGAGGAGAAGGGGTACTTCAAGGCAGTGGGGCTCGAGTACGAGTTCCGCGGCGTCTGGGAAGGGCAGGACCTCGAGAAGGCGCATGCGCTCGCGAACAAGGTCGGCGCCTACCAGAGCTTCGAAGAGGGGCGTGAGACGAACGTCAGCTGCGCCTGCCACTGGACGGTGAACGTCGCCGCTTCCCGCGGGCACGGGAAGATGTACGCCGACGCCTACTCGGTGTCGCCGGCCGCGGTCTTCGTCCCGCCCGAGTCGCAGATCCGCAATCCGGAAGATCTGCGCGGCGTTCCGATCTCCGTCGGCTACCAGTCGGGGAGTCATTACTCGACGATCCAGGCCCTCGAGCAATACATGCCGCGGTCGGAGATCAACCTGTCGTTCGCGGACGGGATCCTGTTCTCCCGCCTGGCGAAGCTCGTCGACCGCGAGGTCCCCGCGGCCTCTCTTTTCAGCGGCCCCTACTACTTCCTCGAGCAACTCGGCTTCCGCAAGGTGATCGACACCACCTTCATGATGGCGACGATGCTCACCGGCAATCCCGAACCGGAGGACGTGAAGAAGTACTTCCGCGCGCTGCGGCTCGCCCAGCGCGACATCGACCTGCGCCCGGAGCTCTACACGAAGCATTATCGAAACGAGTTTCCCAAGCGATTCCTCTCCCAGGTCGATACCCGTCGCTGGGGCCCGGGTGAACGGATCGTGTTCGAGCCGTACACGAAGGAGACGTTCGATCGCTCGTTCGAGTGGATCCGCGAACACGAGATCTTCGAGGGGCAGGAGATGGGCGCGGGCTGCTACGAGGAAGCCTGCGTCTCCCTCGCGAAGGCCGAGCCTGTCGCCTAGCTACAAGGGCCGGCCGGGCCAGATGATCGAGCGCCACATGTGCGCGACGGGGCTGCCGTCGAATCCGAGCCCCTCGCGCGGCGCGCGGAAATGCCGCCCGACGATGTCGGCGAGCGGCTCCAGCGAGACCTCGGCCTGCGGATCGAACGCGTACTCGTCGTTCAAGGTGACGAGGCGCGCGTCCATGTACCAGCGGTGCGCGCGGGCCTCCGCGTACGTGGCCTGGAGGTAAGGCTCCGGCACGTAGTCCTCGCCGAAGATCTTCCGATACGAGGGCGGATACTCGTACCCGACCTCCGGGTCGGGAAAGAAGCGCAGCGCCTGGTGATGGCGGATGGCCCACGCCACCCGCTCGGAGACGTACGGCTCGACGAGCTGCGCTCCCCACCAGCCGTGATCGGGCGAGATCAACGCCAGGCCGACGTCGTGCAGGAGGCAGGCGAGGACGGTCTCTTCCGGCGCCCCGGAACGAAGCGCGCGCAGGGCGCTCTGTACCATGTGCGGCGCCGGCGCGAAGGGCAGCTCGGGACGGCGGCGGCTGAACCGCAGGCGGAAGAAATCGAACAGCGTGGGCCGCTCGGGCATCGGGTCCAGCGAGGTCTTCGGCACGATTCGCAAGTCCTGCTGCATGCGAGGACGATACGGAAGCGAGGTGCCTTTCGCAACGCGATGTCGCTCACTCCACCCGGTCGCGGATGAGCCCCCAGAACCTCGACTCTCCCGAGTACGCCCACCCGACGTGCGCTCCGCATCGGCGGCAGAGCGCGACCTGCCAGGCGTACCCGGCGAACCACGTCCAGTAGAGGGTCGGCTGGCCCACGGTGGTGGATCCCGGTGCTTCGCGCACTCCCAGCAGCTCGAATACGAGCCCGTCCGGATTTACGAAGGTATGGGGGCTCAGGTCGATCCGCGCGCTCCGGGGTGCGAGCGCTTCGCGGCAATTCCTGCAGCGGATCGGATCGTCCTCGTCCGCTCGCGCGTTGCCGAGGGCAGGCGCGTTCTCCTGATCCTGCAGCATTTCAAAACCCGCACCGCCTCCCGCGGTTCTGCTCCGAAAGCCACTTCGCGAGCGGCGCGAAGTACTCCAGCATCGCTCCCGCGTCCATCTGCCTCTGCCCCGTCAGCGTCTCGAGCGCGTCCTGCCAGGGGCGGGAGGCGCCCAGCGAGAGCATCTTCCAGAACGGCTCGCCGGCTTGAACGCTGTTGTGGATGGAGCAAGCGTGCAAAGGTCCCTGGAACCCCGCCGCTTTGCAAAGCGCGCGATGGAATTGGAATTGCAAAATGCGAGCGAGGAAGTACCGCGAGTAGGGAACGTTCGCGGGGACGTGGTACTTCGCCCCCGGATCGAAGTCCGCCTCGCTCCGCTCGACGGGCGGAGCGACCCCCTGGTAGCGCCGGCGCAGCTCCCACCATGCCGAGTCGTATCGGTCGGGGGTCACCTTGCCGGAGAAGACCTCCCACCTCCAGCGATCGATGAGGAGCCCGAACGGCAGGAACGCCACCTTGTCGAGCGCCTCTTTCAGCTGCACGTCGACGAGCCCGTGCTCGTCGCGTGGCTCCTGCGCAATCAAGCGAAGCTTTCGCAAGTACCCCGGCGTGACGCTGAGGGCGATGGCGTCGCCGATGGCTTCGTGAAACCCGTCGTTGGCGCCGGCGCGGAAGAGGAAGGGCTGCTTCGCGTACGCCAGGTTGTAATAGAGGTGCCCTAGCTCGTGGTGGATGGTGACGAGATCCTCCTCCTCGATCTTGACGCACATCTTGATGCGCACGTCCTCGCCGCCGTCGATGTCCCAGGCGCTGGCGTGGCAGACGACATCGCGGTCCCGCGGCTTCTGCATCAAGGACCGGGTCCAGAACGTCCGCGGCAGCTCGGGAAACCCGATCGACGTGAAGAAGCCCATCCCTATCGCCATCATCTTCTCTGGAGTGAGCCCCATGCGCGTCATCGCCGAAGTCACGTCGAGCTGTGCGGCGTCGGGGTAGGGCTCGACCAGCGGATAGATCTTCGTCCACTCCTGCGCCCACATGTTCCCGAGCAGGTGGGCCGGGATCGGCGCATCGTCCTTCACCAGATCCTTGCCGTATTTTTCTTGTAACCGCCCGCGGACATAGCAGTGCAGGTCGTCGTAGAGCGGCTTCACCTGCGCCCACAGCCGGTCCATCTCGGCGGGGAATTGCTCGGGCGGCATGTCGTAACCCGCTCGCCACATCGCTCCGGTGTCGGAGAACCCGATCTCGCGCGCCCCTTCGTTCGCGAGCTCGACGAATCGCGTATAGAGCGGCCGCATCTCGCGAGCGATTGCGTGCCATCCGGTCCAGGCGTCGAGCAGCTCCTTCGGATCGCGGCTCTTTCCGATGACGTCGCTCAGCTCCTCGAGGTCGCGGCATTTGCCCCCTTTGCAATACTTGCCCTTGCCGTAGAGGCCTTCCAGCCGGGCCGCGAGCGTCGTCAATTCCAATCGCCGCCGCGGATCCGCGGGCGCGGCGAGCGAGGAACCGGTGCGCAAGAGATAGAGCATGCGCGCCGTTTCCGGATCGAGCCTGGCGGCGTTCCAGCGCGCCGCCGTCTTCACCGCGGCGGCGTTGTAGCCGAGCAGCACCTCGTTCGCGTCGGCGGCGAGCCGCTCGGTGTCCTCGGTGATGTACGTGCTCTTGATCCACTCCGCGGTATTCGACCGGGTGGTCAGCCGCTGAAGGTCATCGTTCGTCTTGCTCACGAACTCCTTCGCGGAAGCAGGGTCGGACGCGGCATCGGTGGAGGCGGACGCGGCTCCTTGGGAGGAAGAAGGGGCGGCGCGGGAAGACGACGACGCGCAGGAAAGGACGAGAGCCGCGCTGCAGAGCGGGACAAGTCGCATGGCCGCGGAGAGTACGCGCAAAGCTACGTCTTCGGGTCCAGCGGGCCGGTCTCGCGGATGAGCGTCAGCTCATCTCCGGCGCGCTCCGCATACTCGGTCAGGCGGCGGGAGGCGCGTCGAAGCCGCCGGCACAGCTCGCGGTTGATGTTCTGCAGGACGAGAACGTACGCCTGCATGTCCGTCTGGTAGAGGCGGTACAGATCGCGCGTCGACAGCTCGAGCAGCCGCGCGTGCTTCTCCACCAGCACCGAGAACGGGCGCGGCTGCATCTCGATGAGCGTGGTCTCGCCGAAGAAGTCGCCCGGCGAAAGGCGCATGAGCTTCACCGGCCGGCCAGACTCGCCAGAGCGCACCGCCGCCAGCTCGCCCGATTGCACGACGTACATCGAGCTTCCCTGATCCCCTTCGTTGAAGACCATCGAACCCTTCGCAAACGTGCGCTCGACCGTCATCGCGACGAGGCCGCGCATCTGCGACGGTCCGAGGCCGCCGAAGAAAGGCGTCTGCTCGAGGAAGCGCGTGAGGTCCGAGACGTCCCGCATGCGCGGCATTCTACTCGACCGAGCGCCTTTCGCACGGAGTTCCCTGTATGGTCCGCGGATGAACGAGCTGACGCTGGGAGCGGCGGCGGCCGCGCTCGAGTCGGAGCTGCACCGCTTCGACCAGACGGCGGAGCTGCTCTCGCGCCTGAAGCTCGACTCCGAAAAGAACCTGGATCGGGCGGTGCGGGCGGCGCAGGACGCGGCCCAGAGTCACGAGCGGGTCTCCGCCGCGGTGGTCGAGCTGGTCGCCGCTGTCGCCCGGGCGAGGGAGCGGCAGGAGGGTCAGGCGAAGGCGGTGGCGGAGCGCGCTCGAGAGGTCGTCGCGCGGCGCACGGAGCTCGAGGCGATCGCCGGACGTTTCGTGGAGCTTGGCAGCGAGGCCGGCGCGATCAACTCGCTCCTCAAGGACGGCGGGCGCCTCGAGGAGGCGGTGGAGCGGATGGAGAAGATCGCCGAAACGGCCAAGGCGCTTCGCGACGACGCCGAGGGACGCGGGTTCGCCGAGCCCGCCCGACAGGCCGAGTCGCTTCGCCAGCAGATGCTCTCCGCCCGCAACAAGCTCAAGCTGGTCGAACGGAAGCGCGAGGGCTAGTCAGTGCTTCCAGACGGAGAGCACCAGCTCGACCAGGATGAGGAGCGCGATGGAGACCTCCAGGATCCACATCCGCCGATCTCGCGCCACGTCGAGCACCAGCTCGAGCGATTCCTGGACCCCGCGCAGCTTGCTCTCGAGCGCCTGGTAACGGTCGGTGAGATCGAACTCCGAGCGCAGGTCGTCGTAGATGCGGTCGAGCTCGGGGTCGTCCCAGACCTCGTCGGGCTTGTCGAGGAGGTGCAGGACCGAGAGCACCTCGTTGCGGGAGCCGATGGCCTCGCCGATGAACCGGTGCAGCCGGCGGGTGCGCAAGGACACCGTGCCGCTGCGCTCGAGCGGTCCGACCAGGGCGTCGGTGCGGGCGAACAGATCTTCGACGATGCGCTCGTAGTATTCCATGGCCGCGCTCTGCCCGACGACGAGCGCGACGGCCGACGCACGGGCGGGGCCCATCTCCGAGACCTGGAGCGAGCCGCCGGCGAGGCCGGTGCGCGTTCCGGGCTCCTCGCGCGCGGAGAAGCTCTCCGCGACGACTTTGGTGGTCAGCCGGGGAATGGCGGTCCGGATCCGGCCGAGCCACTCTTCCCGCTGTTCGGGCGGCACGTCGTGGAACACCGCCGCGCCGAACGGGTAGAGGAATACATCGCCGGCTCCGTCGAGCGAGAAGCGTAGCTCGTGCGGCCGCAGCCTCCCTCCGCCGAGCGCCGTGGCGAGCTCGCGTAGCGGAAAGTTCTCCACGTATGCCACGGCATGGAACTGGTGCGTGCGCGCGGCCACAGGCGCCGGTCTACCGGGGGTGAGGGCGCCCGACAAGGCCGCTCACTGCGCCTTGCGCTTCTGCCGCCGCGGCTCGGCACGGCCCGCTGCCGCCAGGAGCGGTTCCACGGCCGGCGAGCGGGAAGCGTCCGCGAACGAGGCCCTGCGCGCGAGCGCCATGAACTGTTCCTGGCTGCGCACCGCCGGCCCGTTCGAGGGCGGCTTCACCCGCTCGTAGCTGCCGTCGGCCCGAAGGACGCGCGCCTTCGCGGTATCGCCCAGCATGGTGCGGAGGATCTCGGAGAGGATGCGCTCTTTCAGTTCCGGCGCCTCGACCGGGAAGGCGACGTCGACCCGGCGCATGAAGTTGCGGTGCATCCAGTCCCCCGACGCCAGATAGATCTTCTTCTCGCCGCGGGCGTGGAAGTGCCAGACCCGGGCGTGCTCGAGGAACCGATCGACGACGCTCGTCACCCGGATCCGGTCGGAGAGCCCGGGGACCGAGGGCCGCAGGCAGCAGATCCCGCGGATGAGGAGATCGATCTCCACTCCCGCCGACGAGGCCCGGTAGAGCGACTTGATCACGTCCGGATCCGCGAGCGCGTTCATCTTCGCGACGATGCGGCCGTCCGGGCCGGCGCGGATCTCGTCCTCGATGAGCTGGAGGATCGACTGCTTGAGCCCGAGGGGCGAGATGAGGAACTTACGCCAGCGATCGGGCTTCGAGTACCCGGTGAGCAGATTGAAGAGCGACGTCGCGTCGGCCGCGAAATCCTCTCGGGCCGTGAAGAGGGAAAGATCCGAGTAGCTCCGCGCGGTGTTGTTGTTGTAGTTGCCGGTCCCGAGGTGCACGTAGCGGCGCAGCGACGTGCCTTCGCGGCGCACCAGCATCGCGAGCTTGCAGTGGGTCTTGAAGCCGATGAGGCCGTAGACGACGTGCACGCCCGACCGCTCGAGCTCGCGCGCCCAGAGGATGTTCGCCTCCTCGTCCATGCGCGCCTTCAGCTCGACGAGCGCGGTGACCTGCTTTCCGTTCTCGGCCGCCCGCTGCAAGGCGCGGACGATGGGGCTCCCCGGCTCCGTCCGGTAGAGCGTCATCTTGATGGCGAGGACGTCGGGATCGTCCGCGGCCGACTCGATGAAGGAAACTACGGGCTCGAACGATTCGTAAGGATGATGCAAGAGCACGTCGCGCTCGCGGACCTCGGCGAGAAGATCGGCGCCGCCGTCGGCCAACGCCGCCGGGAGGACCGGCGTGAACGGCTCGTCGTGAAGCTGCATCACCTCGGGGCGCGAGGAGACGCCCGCGAAGAATTCGGAAAGCGCGAGCGGCCGGCGCTGCCAGTAGACGTCGTTTTCGCCAAGGTTCAGCTCGGCGGCGAGGAAGCGCGCGATCGGCTCGTCGGGGCTGGCGTTGATCTGCAGCCTGACCGCGGCGCCACGGTCGCGCCGGCGGACCTCGCGCTCGATGGTGACCAGGAGATCCTCGGCCTCCTCCTCGTCGATGCTGAGGTCCCAGTTGCGGGTGAGGCGAAACGCCCAGGAGCCCTCGATGGGCATCTCGGGAAAGAGCTTGGTCACGTACCGGGCGATGAGGTCTTCGAGCGGAACCGAGCCGTCCGGCAAGCTCACGAGCCGCGGCAAGAGCAACGGAACCGGGACCACCCCGTAGCGAAGGCGCGCG
The DNA here is from genome assembly GCA_045802855.1 of Myxococcales bacterium. Lineage (GTDB taxonomy): Bacteria > Myxococcota > Myxococcia > Myxococcales > 40CM-4-68-19 > VBKO01. The sequence continues at coordinate 14,639 of JBJMQD010000398.1, forward strand.
CCCGGGCGCGCGGCGAACCGGATGGCGACGTTCAGCGACTTGTTGCGCAGGTGGGGAAAGGGATGCGCCGGGTCGAGCGCCATCGGCGTGAGGACGGGAAGCACCTCGCGCTCGAAGAAGCCCGCGGCTGCCTTCTCCGATTCGGGCGACAGCGGTCCGGTGACGAGACGGATTCCGGCGTGCTGGAGGGCGGGCAGCACGTCTTCGAGGAAGATCCGATCCTGGCGCTCGACCAGCGCATGACAGCGCCGCGAGATCTCCTGCAATAGCTCCGCCGGGGTCAGCGCATCCGGTCCGGTCTCCTCCACATGACCCGAAATCTGCTGCTTGAGCCCGGCGACCCGGATCATGAAGAACTCGTCCAGGGCCCCGCTCAGGATCCCCAGGAAACGCAAGCGCTGGAGCAGAGGGATCTGCCGATCGCCAGCCTCCTCGAGGATCCGTTCGAGGAAGGCCACGGTCGAAAGCTCGCGATTGATGAAATTGCGAGGCTCTCCGAGCGAAGAGTCGGAGCCGGCAGGCCTGCTGAAAGCGGGGACGGAATCCATACGGGTTGGCCGGTATCATGCGTAGATCACCACGCTGATGCCAGTCGTGCTGTGACGGGCTTCTGGGATTTTTGCCGCGACGCCGACGTTTCAGCGAAGCGCGCGTACCGCGAGCGCCGTCATCGCGACTGCGACCGCCACGCAAAGCTGGGCGGCCGCGACCACGAGGACGAACCAGGCGCCGGCGGTGAGCACGTGCACGCTTCACTCCGCTCGCAGCGAAAGCATCGGATCGACGCGGGCCGCGCGCCGCGCGGGCGCCCAGCAGGCGAGGGCGGCAACGCCGGCGAGGAGCACCGCGACCGAGAGGAACGTCGCCGGATCGACGGCACTCACCTGGTAGAGCACTGTCTGCAGCGAGCGGGTGAGGACGAAGGCGCCCATCGCGCCGAGCCCGATTCCGATGCCGGCGAGCTTGAGCCCGGAGACGACCACCATCCGCTCGACCTGCGCAGCCGGAGCGCCGAGCGCCATGCGGATGCCGATCTCTCGCGATCTCTGCGCGACGGAATAGGCGATGACGCCGTAGATGCCGAGCGCCGCGAGCGTGAGCGCGACGCCGCCGAAGAGCGAAAGGAGCGTCATCTGGAACCGGCGCTCGCCGAGCGACGCGCTCAGCACCTGCTCGAGGGTGCGCGGATTTCCCAGCGACTGGTCCTTGTCCATCGCCAGCACCTCCGTGCGGACGAGAGGGATCAACGCGGACGGATCGCCCGAGGTCCGCAACACCAGCCGGTCGTACTGCCAGGGCCAGATCTCGAGGGGCAGGATCATCTGCGGCTCGGGATCCTTGTCGAGCGCCCGCGTCCGGACGTCGCCCACGACGCCGACGATGCGGGCCCTCTTGAGCTGACGGCCGAGGTCCAGGATCACGTGGCCCTCCGCGCTCTGGCCAGGAAAGAATTTCCGCTCGAACGCCTGGTTCACGAGAATGACGCCGGGAGCGCCCTCGACGTCGGTCGATTCGAAGTCGCGGCCGCGCAGGAGGGGAATCCCCATCGTCTTCACGTAGCCGTGGGTCGCCCACACCATGCTCGCCGCGTCGAGCTGTCCCGCCGGCCTGGGCGGCGCGCCTTCGATGGTGAAAGCGAGGTCTCCCTTCGTCTCCAGCGGGACGTTGCTGGCGAACGCGGCGCTGCGAACTCCGGGCAGCGCGGACACGCGCCGCAGCGCCTCGGAGTGGAAGGCCCGGACCAGCTCTGGCTTCCCGTATTTCTCGTCCGGAAGATCGAGGTCCGTGACGAGGACGTGAGCGGGGTCGTGGAGGCCGAGCGGCACGGCCAGAAGGCTGCGCACCGTGCGGATCATGAGGCCCGCGCCGACTGCCAGGACGACGGCGAGGGCTACCTCCACGACCACCAATGCCGAACGGGCGCGCGCGCGGGCGGTGGCTCCGGCGCCGCCGTTCTTGAGCGCAAGCGCGACGTCGGTGCGGCTCGCCTGCAGCGCGGGAACCAGGCCGGCGAGGGCGCCGGACGCGACCGCCGCGCAGAGCCCGAATCCGAGCACCGCTCCGTCGAGGCGGACTTCGTCGAGGCGCGGGATGGTCTTCGGCGCCAGCGAAACGATGACGTCGACGCCCCAGGCGGCGAAGAGGAGGCCGACCAGGCCTCCGCCAAGGCCGAGCAGGATGGCCTCGGTGAGAAGCTGCCGCACGAGCCGTGCGCGTCCGCTGCCGAGGGCGGCGCGGATCGCCAGCTCCCGCTGCCGGGCGGCGCCGCGCGCGAGGAGCATGCTCGCGACGTTCGCGCAAGCGATGAGGAGCACGAGGACCACGGCGCCGAGGAGCGCTTGCAGCGCGGGGCGCACGTTGCCCACCAGATCGGGAAGGAGCGGCACCGCTAGCTGCTTCCAGCCCGTGTGCAGGTCGGGAAGCTGCCCGGCGATCCGCGGAGCCATGAGATCCAGCTCGGACTGCGCCGCCCGCGCGGTGACTCCCGGCCGGAGGCGGGCGAACGCGGACATGTAGTGTCCGCCGCGGTTCTTCAGATCGTCGGGTTCGAACTCGAAAGGTACGAGCGCCTCGGCGCCGCGCAGGAGCGGAAAGCGGAAGCTCCTCGGCAGCACGCCGACGACGGTGTACCTCTTGCCGTCGAGCGTGAGCGACTGGCCGAGCACGCGCCGATCACCGCCGAATTCCCGCTTCCAGAGCTGATCGGTGATCACCACCGAGCGGGGCGCGCCTTTCACGTCTTCCTCGGGAGAGAGAGCGCGGCCGAGCGCGGGGAAAATCTTCAGGGTCGAGAAGAAGCTCGCCGTGACGTAGGAGGTCGGGATGCGCACGGGGCCGGCCTCGAGCGTGACGTTCATCCTCGCCGGCCAGACGCCCGCGACCGACTCGAAGGACTTCGCCTCGCGCGCGATGTCGAGGTAGTCGCCGGTCGAGTACGTCACGTGGTCGTTGTCGGGCGGCACTTCGTAGAGGCGGACGAGGTCGTCGGAGCGCGGCGCCGCGAGGGGCCGGAGGACGACTCCGTCGAGGACGCTGAAGATGGCGGTGGACCCGCCGATGCCGAGCGCGAGCGCCAGCGCGGCCGCGAGCGTGAACCCGGGAGAGCGCCCGAGCGTGCGCAGGGCGTAGCGCAGATCGGCGAGGAGGGTCTCCATGCGGGGACCCTTCAGCGAAGTTCGTGCCACTCGCCGCGCATCCACGCCGCGCCGCGTTTTCCGCCCCGCAGCGCTGTTTTTCCGAATCGGTCGCGGCCACTCCTGGGACTCCCCGTCCCACAACCGGACACGCGGTCGGAGTAGGATGCGCGCCCCGATCCGGAGGAGCAGGCTTTGCCTGCGACGGGCGCAGGCCGCAGGCCGGAGCATTGGAGGAGGACGGAATGGCGCGCGCGATCCGCATCGAGAAGACCGGTGGCCCCGAGGTGATGAAGTTCGCCGAAGTCGACGTGCCGAAGCCCGGCCAGGGACAGGCGCTCGTCCGCGTCGAGGCAGCGGGCGTGAACTTCATCGACATCTACCAGCGCACGGGGGTCTACAAGCTCGACCTGCCGCTCACGCTCGGCCAGGAGGGCGCGGGCGTGGTCGAGGCGGTGGGGCCTGGAGTCACCGAGGTCCGGCAAGGCCAACGCGTCACGTGGACCGGCGTGATGGGCTCGTACGCAACGCACTCCCTCGTTCCGGCCGCGCGGCTCGTCGCCGTTCCGGAGGGAGTATCGTCGAAGGTCGCCGCGGCCGTGATGCTCCAGGGGATGACGGCGCACTACCTCACCCACGACACCTTCCCGCTTCGCTCCGGGCACGACTGCCTCATCCATGCCGCGGCGGGCGGCGTGGGGCTCCTCTTCTGCCAGATCGCCCGCAAGCTCGGCGCGCGCGTCATCGGCACCGCCGGCAGTTCCGAGAAGGCGCAGCTTGCGCGCAAGGCGGGAGCGAACGACGTCATCGAGTACCGCAACGCCGACTTCGAGGCGGAGACGAAGCGGCTCACGGACGGGAAGGGCGTGCACGTCGTCTACGACTCCGTCGGGAAGGACACCTTCGACAAGAGCCTGAAGAGCCTGCGGCTGCGCGGGATGCTGGTGCTCTTCGGCGGGTCAAGCGGACCGGTGCCGCCGTTCGACCTGCAGCGCCTCGCCGCGGGCGGCTCGCTTTTCCTCACGAGGCCTACCCTGCAGAGCTACGTCGTCACTCGCGAGGAGCTTCTCGCCCGCGCCGGCGCGGTCCTCGGCATGGTGCAGAAGCGGGAGCTGGACGTGAAGATCGAGAAGGAGATCCCCCTCGCCGAGGCCGCCCAGGCCCACGAGCTTCTCGCCTCACGCAAGACGACCGGGAAGCTCGTGCTGGTGCCGTGAGCGGCGACGTCGACTACGTCGTCTCGAACGAGGGGCTCCAGGAGATGGTCGCCGCTCGCCGATGACGCGCGACTCCTGACTTGTTCTCGAACAAGTTGCTTGGCATGAACATGTTGACATGTTCGCCGCATGCGAATAGGTTTCTCGCATGGGCCGCATGATCCAAATCCGCAACGTCCCGGAGGACATTCACCGGAAGCTGAAGATCCGCGCTGCCAAGGAGGGCATCACCCTCTCGGAATTGTTCCTGCGCGAGGGGCGAAGGCTCGCCGCGGAACCGACCCCCGAAGAGCTGCGTGAGCGGATTCTCTCGCGATCGACGGTCAACGTCCGGACCCCGTCGGCCAAGATCATTCG
>JBJMQD010000401.1:0-9743 GCA_045802855.1 Myxococcales bacterium
GGTGTGCGCGATGCTGGGCTGCTCCTCTCGGCCGTGGCGGCGCCGCAAGCATCCTTCGCTGGCGAACTGCTCCATGGGACGCTCTTCGAGATGGCCGCCGCGTACCTGTTCCACCTGGCGAGGAACCATCCGTTCATCGACGGCAACAAGCGCGCCGCGCTGGCTTCTGCGCTCGTCTTCCTCGAGCTCAACGACGTCTCCATCGATGCCCGCGACGAGGAGCTCACCGGGATGGTCGTGCGCGTCGCGACTGGCGAGGAGTCGAAGGCCGGCGCCGCGGTGTTCTTCGAGCGGCATGCAACGCGGCGCAGATGAGTGGTCACCCCGGCCGCACTCCGCGCGCGAGCGCCCGCACGCAGCGGATGGTGATCCCGCCGTCCGTCCGGAGCACAGGATCGAATCCCCGCGCCCCGCCTGACTCGACCATCTCCCGCACCTGTGCCTTCGGCAGCGCGGGCGTTCCGCGATCGAACCACTCGTCGAAGTCGAGCTCGAACTCCTCCTCGACGAATCCGACCCGGACAAGGCCGGCGGCAGCCATGGCGTCGACGATTCCGCCGGGACCGAGATTGCGCACGTGGGTCCGATCCCGGGCGCGCTCGATCTCCTGGTGCCAGCCCGCGGCGGCCGGGTCGGCATCGGTCGTGTGATCGCTTGCGACTACCACGCCGCCCGGCCGGATGCGCAGGATCTGCGCACGCAGGAAGGTGATGGGATCCGCCGCGTGATGCAGGACGAACCGGGAGATGCCGGCGTCGAAGAGAGGCTCCTGCGGAAACTCGAAGAGCGAGCCTTCCTCGAAGCGCGCGCGCTCTCCGAATCGCGCGCAGCGCTCGCGGGCGCGGCGGACCATTTCGCTGGACAGATCGATTCCCTGCACATGGTGGCCGGCGGCGAGGAACGCCTCGCTCACGAGGCCGGGACCGCTACCGGCGTCCAGGACCCGCGACCCGGGCGGCAGCGCAGCGAACGCGACCAGCCGCGCGAGCGCCGCCGGATCCGACTGCACCGGCGCTCTCTCGAATCGTTCCGCCTGTCCGTCGAACGCTTCCCGCAGCGCGCGCTCGTGCTCTCCCATGCGGGAGATCTACCGCAGGATCACGCAGCGGTCGCCTCCCATGCTGCGGCCTTCGCCCCTCGCCCGTCGCCGGCAAAGCGCGGTCCTCCCTCCTGCCGCTCGCTCCGCAGGTCCAGCGTGACGAGCTCGATGAGCTCCGCCGACACCGCGACGAGCTCGGTCGGCGTGTAGCCGTGCGAACGGAGCTCCCGGTAGAACGACCGCGCCAGGATGCGCGCCGCCGCGGAAGCACGGGGTTTATCGAGAGTCTCTGTCGGGTCGTCGGTGTTCATGCCGCCGCAGTACATGCAAGGCCCCTGCCCCGGTGACAGAACGATCCTCAGAGGAGAACCCGGTGCTCGCGCTGCTTCTCGACGGACATTTTCGTCGCTCTACGGCGGATTCCCGCCCGCAACGTAGCCAGCTGCTGTCAGCGGGACCGCGGGGCGATGCCCCGGATCCATCCCCGGACGAGAGACCGCGTTACAAATTCGTCGCGAACAATCAAAATAGCGACCGTACCGTGACAAGCACGTCGTCGAGCATCTTCGGGGTGAGCCTCCCCGTATTCGTGTTCTGCTGGCTCACGTGGTAGCTGCCGACGAGCGCCGGAGCATCCGCGAGCCGCAACACCGCGCCATGCGAAAACCGCGGCTTCGGTTTCGGTAACGCTCGCCCGCGGCGGGCGAAATGCCCGAGAGCCGCTTCCCACCCCACCGCACCGAGCGCGAGCAGGACGCGGGCGTTCTTCAAGAACGCGAGCTCGCCGTCGAGCCAGACGCTGCACCTGCGCAGTTCCTCGGGTGTGGGCCAGTTCGCAGGCGGAGCGCACCGGCACGGCGCGACGATGAACGCGTCCGAGAGCCGCAGTCCGTCGTCGACGTGCGAGCTGGTCGGCTGATTCGCGAATCCCGCCCGATGAAGGGCCGCGTACAAGAAATCGCCGCTCCGGTCGCCGGTGAACATCCTTCCGGTCCGGTTCCCGCCATGGGCCGCCGGTGCGAGGCCCATCAACACCAGTCTCGCCGCCGGATCTCCGAACCCGGGAATGGGCCGCGACCAGTACGTCCAGTCGCGAAAGCGCTTCACCTTCTCCTGGCCACACAGCTCCCGCCACGCGACGAGGCGCGGACAGGCGCGGCACTCGACCATGTCGCGCTGCAGGTCCCGGAGCCCGCGTGGACCACCCTGCGCTCCGGCAATGCGCAAGGCAGCTGTAGCACCCAGCCTCAGCTCCCTCGCGTCCCGCCGCGGCCTCCGCCGCGCTGGCTCCCGCGAGGCATCTGCTGGCCCGGGCCGCGCATTCCGAAGCCGCCCTTCGCCCCGCGATCCTCGTGCCCGCCGCCGCCGAAGGCGTTGCGGAACCCCGTCTTGCCCTGCTGGGGGCCCTTGTCCTCCGCCTCGTTCACGATCAGGGCGCGGCCGCCGAAGTCCTTCCCGTTCAGTTGCTCGATGGCGACCTTCGCCTGCTCGTCCGTCTCCACGTCGACGAAGGCGAAGCCGCGCGGCCGTCCGGTGTCCCGATCGGTGACGATCTTGATCGAGACCACCTTGCGCTCCTCCGTCTCGAACACCTGCCGGATCTGCTTCTCGGTCGCATCGTATGGCAGGTTCCCGACGTACAGCCTTCGCGTCATGACGATCTCCTGGGAGGCTTCTTTTACGACAGTCTAGCGCACGCGCAAATCGGCGGGGCGACCTTCTGACGGGAAATCGCGCACCGCTCCGTGCCCTGTGGCATCTTCCGCGGGTTGGAAAACCAGGACCTTCCCGCCGTCCGCCTGCGAGGCGCGACAAAACGCTACGGCACGTTCACCGCCCTGGACGGCGTCTCTCTCGACATCCGGCGCGGGGAAGTATTCGCCCTGCTCGGACCGAACGGCGCGGGGAAGACGACACTCATCAGCCTCGTCGCCGGCACCTCGAAGAAAACTTCCGGCGTCGTGGAGGTCCTGGGGCACGACGTGGAGCGCGACTACCGGGTCACCCGCCGCGCCGTCGGTCTCGTCCCGCAGGAGATCAACTTCGATCCCTTCTTCACCGTCGAGGAGACGCTTCGCTTCCAGGCCGGCTACTTCGGGATCGAGCTCGCGGAAGAGCGGCTGGTAGAGATCCTCTCCGCCCTCGGTCTCCTCGACAAGCGCCATGCGAACACCCGCGCGCTGTCGGGCGGGATGAAGCGCCGGCTCCTCATCGCCAAGGCGCTGGTCCACAGGCCCACCGTGCTCTTCCTCGACGAGCCTACCGCGGGCGTCGACGTGGAGCTGCGCCGCGACCTGTGGGCGTACGTCCGCAAGCTCGCGGCGGAGGGGACGACCATCGTCCTCACCACCCACTATCTGGAGGAGGCGGAAGAGCTCGCCGAACGGATCGGCGTGATCAAGAACGGCCGCCTCCTCGTCGTCGAGGAGAAGTCCGAGCTCCTGTCACACTACGGCCGGCGGACGGTGCGGCTGCGGCTCGACGAGCAGATGAACGCGATCCCGGAGCGGCTGCGAGCCGCAGGCGCCGCGCTCGAGGACGACGGCCGCGCCCTGCTCTTCACCACCCGCGCGGGAGAGACGCTGGTCGCTCCGTTGCAAGCGGCCTCGGCGGAAGGCCTCCGCATCGCCGACGTGCAGACCCGCGAGCCGCGCCTCGAGACGGTCATCGTCGAGCTTCTCCGCGGCAAGGAAGGGGAAGCGAACGCGGTGGCCGAGGCGCGCGCGGCGCTGCGCCGCGATCTGCCCGCGGCCAACACGCCTCCCGCGAGCGTGCTTCCCGAACCGGAGGTCGTCCACGGCCTGCTCGGGCTGCGCACGCTCTTTCGCAAGGAGGTGAAGCGCTTCTTGCGCGTTCCGGGGCAGACGATCCTCTCCCCGCTCATCACCACCGCGCTCTACTTCCTCGTCTTCGGTTACTCGCTCGGCGGGAGGCTCCGCGAGGTGGACGGCGTTCCGTACGGGCGCTTCCTCGTTCCGGGTCTGGTGATGCTGGGGATCATCAACAACAGTTTCCTCAATACCTCGTCCTCGCTCTTCATCATGAAGCTGCAAGGCACCATCGTGGATCTGCTGGTGACGCCGCTCAGCTACCTCGAGATACTTGCCGCGTTCGTCGGCGCGGGCTGCACCCGCGCGCTCCTGGTCGGCGTTCTCACCTGGATCACGGCCGCGTTCTTCGTCGGCCCGGCGTTGCCGCACGTGTTGCTCGCCGTGATCGCGGCGGTCCTCGTCGCCCTCGCCTTCGCGTCCTGCGGCCTCATCGTCGCGCTCTGGGCGGAGAAGTTCGAGCAGGTGAACTTCATCCCGACCTTCGTCATCACGCCGCTCACCTTCCTCGGCGGCGTCTTCTACTCGGCCTCGATGCTGTCGCCTTCGTTGCGGCGGCTCCTCGCGTTGAACCCGATCTATTACATGATCGAATCGATGCGCTTCTCGCTGGTGGGAACGACGCAGATCCACTCGCCCGCGGGATTCGCGCTGAGCTTCCTCTTCGCCGCGATCATGCTCGCCGCCGCGCTCGCATTGCTCCGGCGCGGCTACAAGCTGCGGACCTGATCCCTACTGCGGCAGATCGCCCGAGACCCGCACCACGACGATATAAGGCGCGCGGCCGGAAACGGACCGCACCCGCACCTCGGCAGGACCGCCGGCGGCCGGCCCGGTGAGGAGGACGGCGATCCCGTCCGCCCGCAAGGTCGCGGTCGCGCCCGCCGCGGGGAGCGGCTGCCAATCGAGATATCTCAAACGCTCGTGCAACGGCGACCAGCCGTCGCCGAGATAGCTGAACCGCTGCGACGGGGCGGCGGGCTCGTTGGAGAGCAAGAGCGCGGTCGCCCAATCCGCCATCGCCCGCGCGAGCGGCTCGCCCAGCGCCGATTCGACACCCGCCGCTCCGCCGACGCCGTCGACGAGCGAGCGCGCGAACGCCGCGCCACGACGATCCGCGAAGTAGCGGAAGAAGCTGTGCGAGCCCTGGTAGTTCCCGATCGGATCGCCTTCCCAGCGGGTGAGGCTCCGGCCGGTGTATCCGCGGATCTGCCCCGCGGACCGCGTCAGGTACATCGATCCTTCCGCGCGCCCTTCCACCGAGTTCCAGCCGAACCCCGCCAGGTCCTCGGCGACCTTGGAAAGCCCCTCGTTGATCCAGGTCGCCTCCGCTCCGGCGCAGGAGCGGACGAGACAGCGCTGATTCAAGTTGATGAGGTGCTGCAGCTCGTGCGCGATGGTGGCGGGGAACAGGTCATTCGCGGCGTCCGCGGCGGCGTAGCCGTTGAGCTCCGCGTTCGCCACGTCGTTCAAGTAGATGATGTCCGCGTGGTTCGACCCGGAATCGCCGCAATCGTCCGAGTCGTCGCGGCTTCGCAAAAGGTCGTCGTTACCGAAATAGCCGAGGAGCCACCCGCCGTTCAGGTGCTGCCCGAGCTCGTGGGAGAGGACGACGAAGATCTTGCCGTTCCCGTCGACATCGCTCTCCGCGCCGAACGTGAGCCGGTCGGAGAGATAGACGCGATCTTCGAAGAGCGACCCGATGGTCGCAAAGAACCCCGCCGGGTAGTGCGAGAGATCCTCGGAATCGACGTAGAAAGCGGCGTGCTGCGTCGAGTGCACGAGCGTCGCGTTCTTGCGGACGCGGTTGTCGAAATCGAGGCCACGGGCGATGCAGAAGCTCGTCCGGGTGGGCGGCGGACCCGTGAGGCTCGCCGGGGCGATGCCGGCCGACAGCGCGCCGAGAAGCGACGCGTCCTGCCGCTCGCGAAGCTCGGCATGGAGGTCGAGAGGGCGCTGCCGGCGCAGGGCGAACGAAGGCATCGCCGCACCCGCGGGAGCCACCAGCTGCGGAGCGGGATCGCTGGCACCGGAAGGCGTGACGGAGATGGCCGCGCCTTCGTCGCCTCCGGAATTCACGGCCAGCACGGCGAGCCGCTCGCCCGGCGCGAGCGCCGCGAACGACGCGCGCAATTCGCCCGAGGAGAAGTCCTCCGGCGCGAAGATCTGCCAGGCAGCGCCGCTTCCGCCCGACCCGCCCGCCGAGACGAGCCCCGGCGCGCGCGATACGGCGAGAGGCGCGTCGCCGGGAACGAGGGACGTCCAGGCCTCCACCACGACGCCGGCGCGCTCGAGCGGAAGATCGCGGAGCGGGAGCGATGCCGACGCGGAGGTGACGATCACCGGCTCACCGATGGTCTCGTTCACGTCCAGATCGACGAGTTGAACGTGATAGGCGCGGGCAGCGGGAATGCCGTTCCAGCTGACCCGGAGAGTAGGCCCGGAAACCGCGGCTCGCACGTTCGAAGCGCGACCGATGGCGACGCCCGAAGGAGAAGCGAACGTCTCGACCGCCCTTCCTTCGACGATGGCGGAGGCGCGATACGCCCCGGAGGGCGGCTCGGCAAGACGCATCGAGCAGGCGACCCGGCCCGCGGGGCATTCCAGGGTCTGCGTGTCGCCGGAGGGCGGATCGATGCGGACCGCGACGTCTTGCGCCGGAGGATCGCCAGCAGCCGTGCGGAGCCGGACGAGAAGCTGTGTGCCGCCGGCATCGTCCGCGCCGACGGCGAGAGCGACGCTCTCGTGCACACGTACATGGATGGGGGCGCTTTCGACGTCTCCGCCGAGACCGCGCGCCATCAGGACGTAATCGCTGTCCTTGTCGGGATGCACCACGGTACCGTCGCGCGGAACGCGCACGCCGCCCATCCAGAACTCCCCTGCGCCGATGGCGTGCCAGCGCAGGGCCACGGGCTCGCCGGAACCTACCTCGGTCGCGTCAGCCGAAAAGCGCTGGATCTCGGGCGGAGGCCCGAAGCGCAGCGTGCCGCAAGCCAGCAGGGAGGACACGGCGGCGATGGCGAGCGTGACTCCCGGGCGCGGATGCATGCTCCCATGCAAACCCCCGCAAGACGGCGGCCCTTCCCCGGCTGCCCTTCGAGCGAGTACGACTCCGGGGGCGATGTGAGCGCGGCACGCACAACCGCGGATATGCTTGCACCCGTGATCCGGGTGTTACGCGAGGACGACGGACCGGCGCTGGAGCGGTTCCTCGCGCCGCTCCTCGACAGCTCGATGTTCCTCGTCGCCAATGCCCGCAAGGGTGGCCTCACGGATCGCGGCCAGCCATTCCAGGCAACCTACGCGGCGGCTTTCGAGGAGGGCAGAATCGTCGGCGTCGCGGCCTGCTCCTGGCTCGGCAGCATGGCGATCCAGGCTCCCCGCGAGTTGCCCGGCGTCGTACGCGAAGCCGTACGCGCCTCGGGGCGCCAGGTGACGGCGATGATCGGCCCGTACGATCAGGCCGTCGCCGCCTGCGCCGCGATCGGCCGTTCGCCCCTGTCGCTCGAGCGCGAGCTGCTGTTCGCCGTCGATCTCGCGGATCTCGAGGTCCCCGCCGCGCTGCGTTCGGGGGACGTCGTCTGCCGGCCGCCACGCCGGGAGGAGCTGGATCTGCTCGCCGAGTGGCGGGCGAGGTTCATCGTCGAAACCAACGTGGAGCGCGAGGGACCGGATCTGCGATCCCGCGCCCGGATCTCGATGGAGCTGCTCTTCGCGGACGGATCGCTGTTCGTGCTCACCAGGGGCGATGCGCTCGTCTCGATGGCCGCCTTCAACGCCCGGATCGCGGAGGCGGCGCAGATCGGAGGGGTCTACACGCCGCCGGCGCTGCGCAGCCGCGGATACGCTCGCTGCGCCGTGGCGGGAGCGCTCCACGCCATCCGCGCCTCGGGGGTGCGGCGCGGAGTGCTGTTTACTGCCGAATCGAACCAGGCCGCCCAGCGCAGCTACCAGGCGATCGGTTTCCGCCCGATCGGCGACTACGGGCTCTTGCGCGTCTGAACCCGCTCCGACCGCGGGACTAGCAGCGTGCGCAGGAAGATCCCGGCGAACCGCGGGTCGTCGACCAGGTAGCGTCGGGCGAGCCGCTTCGGATCCTGCGAGAGCCGGAAGAGCCACTCGAGTCCCGCGCGCGACACCCACGCCGGAGCCCGCCGCACCCTGCCCGCGACGAAGTCGAGCGAGGCACCGATCCCGAGCGAGACCACCGGTAGAAGCCGCTCGCGGTAGCGGTCGATGAACAGTTCCTGCTTGGGGGCGCCGAGCGCGACGAAGAGCAGATGCGGGCGCGCCGCGCGGATCCGCTCGACGACGTCGTCCGTTGCTTCGCCGGTGCGGGAGACGAGCGGAGAATCGACGCCCACGATCGACGCGCCGTACCGGCGGCGCGCCACCTCGGCGGCCTCGAGAGCGATCCCGGGCCCGCCGCCGAGAAAATAGACGCGCAATCCGCGACGCCCGGCGCGCTCGAGGAGCCTGGGAACGAGGTCGGACCCGGAGATCTTTTCCGGCAGGCCCGTCCCGAGGAGCTTCGAGGCCCAGAGAAGCGCCTGGCCGTCGACGAGGGAAAGGCTCGCGCGGTCGTACGCGGCGCGAAACGACGCCGAACGGGCGAGGTTCACCATGTGATCGACGTTCGGCGTGAAGACGGCTCCGCCTTCGCCGCTCACCGCACGGCGCTCGATCTCGTCCAGGGTCTCATCGAACGTGAGGGCGTCGAGCCAGATGGGACCGATGCGGACCCGCCCTGGTCTCCCGGAGCTCAACGGCCGATCACTACGCATCCGAGCAGACGCTCCCGGCCGACCATCTCGATGGTGCGGCGCGCGGAAGCCAGATCGGTCACGCCCATCTCGATGGTGACGAGGACGGCGTCCGCGGCGAGCGCGATGGCGATACCGAGCGGATTGTCGACGACGGGGTCGACGGCGACGATCACCTCTCCTCCCCGCTTCACCGCGGAGGCGCCGGCCGACTTGCGGGAGAGGCTGTCGACGAACTGCGCGGTCTGCGCGAGGTCGTCCGAGTCCGCCTTCACCAGACGGACGGGGACGCCCCGATGGCGGCTACCCGCCTCGGCGAGGGCGCGAGCGATCGCGTAGGCGGATCCGCCCGAGTGCGCCGGCACGACCGCGAGGCAGGTCCATTCCGCGCGCAGGGTCGAGAACCACAACTCCTGCACTTCGAAGGAAGGCAGCGCGGCAGGGACCGGCGGCGCATCCTGCGTTACATCCGGGACCCGCGTCCTCGATAGGATCATGGCGTCACGATCGTGCCGCGCGCCGGGACGGGTCAAGGTGCAATGCTTCCGTTTATATTGTAAAAATGTAAAGACAATTCCTGACGCCGTATAAACAATCCTTCGATATCCGGCAGTTGCGAGAGGTGCGCAAATGTAAGTGCGCCGATCGACTTTGAATACGCGCGGTCGTGGAGTACCGTGATCTACATGCTTCAGGGGGGGAAGCTGTCGCCGGGATTCGCGGTGAGGTTGAACCTCATCGCGGACCCCGCAATCTTGATCTTCGCACTCCATCGCGCAACGGCAGGGGCTTCCGGGGGGTGGCCGCCTGGCTTCTGGATTGTCGTCGCGGTGGGAGTGTGGCTCTCCGTCGGGATCGCTCTCCGTCATTACGATCCGAGCTCGTACGACCGCGCCGCGTTCGACGACGCGGCGCTGGTCACCGTCCTGGTGATGGGCGCCTCCACGCTGCTCGAGATCGGAAGCCTTGCGGCTCCGGCGCACTGGCCGATCCCGCGCGTCGGCCAGTTCGGCCTCTGGGCGTGGCCGCTCGCGGTGGGAACGCGGCTGTTCGTGTTCCGCAAGCTCGCGAAGCGCGAAGCGCCGCTCGACGAGGTGCTCATCCTCGGCA
>JBJMQD010000404.1:0-39894 GCA_045802855.1 Myxococcales bacterium
GGCGAAGTACCAGACGGTATGGAGCGGACCCCATTCGGCGTCGGGCAATCCGCGCGCGAGAAGCGACACGCCGCCCCGCAGGTAGTCGGCTTCGTCCCATCGGGCGAGGTCGAGCACCCGCTCGAGGTCGTGAAGTTGCCATACGCACGCGATCGCGAGCGCGGCGAAGCACCCGACGTCTGCCGCGAGCGCACCAGGGCGCATCGTCGAAATCGGACGGGCCGCCAAACGACCCAGACGGTAGGCACTCGCTCCCGCGGTGGCGCATCCGCGAGCGGCGGTATGCCCGGCCCGTCCGGCAGGTCATCACTGGACGACGCGTAGCCCTGCCGTGAGCTTCTCCGGAGACGACCCTGAGGTGAGCTGCCAGACGAGGAACGCGTAATCGTATGCCGTCTCGTGCAGGCGATCGTAGCGGCCCGAGCGGCCGCCGTGGCCAGCCGGGTCCATGTTGATCTTGAAGAGGAGAGGGTTCCGATCGGTCTTGGTGGCGCGCAGCTTCGCCACCCACTTCGCCGGCTCCCAGTACATCACCTGCGAGTCGTTGTAGGACGACTTCACCAGCATCGCCGGGTACGCCTGCGCGGTGACGTTGTCGTACGGCGAGTACGATTTGATGTAGCGGTACTCGTCGGGCTTCTTCGGGTTCCCCCACTCCTCGAACTCGGGGACGGTGAGCGGCAGCGTGTCGTCGAGCATGGTGTTGACGACGTCGACGAACGGAACCCAGGCGATCGCGGCGTGGAAGAGGTCGGGGCGGATGTTCAGGACCGCGCCCATGAGGAGGCCGCCCGCGCTCCCGCCGCCGATGGCGAGGCGGTCCTTGGCCGCGTAGCCTTGCGCGACGAGGTGCTCCGCGGCCGCGATGAAGTCGGTGAAGGTGTTGCGCTTGTTCATCATCCGTCCGTCGTCGTGCCACTTCTTCCCCATCTCGCCGCCGCCGCGGATGTGGGCGACAGCGAAGGTGATGCCGCGATCGACGAGGCTGAAGCGGTTCCCGTCGAAGAAATCCGGGATCGCCGCGCCGTACGAGCCATAAGCGTATAGGTAGAGCGGCGCCTTGCCGTCGCGGGGGACACCCTTCTTGTGGACCAGGGCGACGGGGATGCGGACGCCGTCCTTCGCGGTCGCCCAGATGCGCTCCACCTCGTACTTCGCGGCGTCGTAATTCGGGATGGGTTGCCGTTTGACGAGCTTCCACTCCCCTGTCGCGAGGTCCACGTCGTACGTCGACTTCGGGGTCACGAAAGACTGGTAGTCGATCCGGTACGCGGGCGGATTCCACTCGTGGTTCGCGCCGGGCGAGACGTGGTAGTCGGTCTCCGGATAGTCGAGCTTGCGCACGTCTCCGGTCCGCAGATCGGTGATGACCACCTTCGGCAGCCCGCCCTCGCGCTCGTAGCGGACGAGGTGGTTCTCGAAGAGGTCGACGTTCGCCAGCATGACGTCGTCACGGTGCGGGACGATCTCCTTCCAGTTCTCCTTGCGGGGGGCGGAGACGGGGGCCGTGACGAGGCGGAAGTTCCGCCCGCCCGAATTGGTGCGGATGTAGAGGAGCCCGCCGCGGTGATCGACGTAGTACTCGTGCCCCGCCTCGCGCGGCTGGACGACGGTGAGAGTCGCGAAAGGATCGCTCGCCGGAAAGAAGCGGACCTCGCTCGTCGTGTGCGACGCCGAAGTGACGAAGAGGAAGTCGCGCGAGCGCGATCGCTCGACGTACAGGTTGAAGGCGTGGTCCTTCTCCTCGTAGACGAGATCGTCCCTGGCGCTCCCGACGGTATGCCGGAAGAGTTGGTAGGGCCGTTTCTCGTGCGGATCCTCCACCACATAGAAGAGCACCGAGTTGTCGCGCGACCAGGCGAAGGAGTCGACCCGCGCGATCTTCTCGGGACCGTCCTGCATCGTGCGCAGGTCGCGAATGTGGAGATCGTACTGGCGGAAGCCGGTCTCGTCGGTAGAGTACGCAAGGAGCGTCCCGTCGTCGGTCACTTCCCAGTTACCGACGGAGAGGAACTGCTTCCCCTGCGCGAGCGCGTTCTGGTCGAGGAGGACGTGCTCGGCGGACTCGAGGGAACCCTTCCGGCGGGAGAGGATCGGGTACTGCTTCCCCTTCTCGGTGCGCCAGGAATAGTAGTAGCCGTCCTTCAGGAACGGCGCCGCGACGTCGGTCTCCTGGACGCGCGAGAGCATCTCCTCGTAGAGCGTGTTCTGCAGCGCCTCGGTCGGCTTCATCCTCGCGTCGGCGTAAGCAGCCTCGGCCCGCAGGTACTGCTCCACCTCGGGAGTCCCCTTGTTCCGCAGCCAGAAGTAATCGTCCGAGAGCGTCTCGCCGTGAAGCTCGATCGTGTGCGGGACCTTCCGCGCGACCGGCGGCTGGAGTGGAGCGTCGGCAGCCGAGCCTTGCGGTCTGGGCGCCGGAGATGCGCAGGCGAACAGCGCGAAAAAGACGAGGACTTTCGACCTGCGAAAGATCATGGCGCCTCCCGGGGCCTGCTAGTATCGCGCCGGAATGGACTCCATCAAGATCGAGCTGCTGCTCAACGACCGCCAATTCGATCTCCGCCTCGAGCTCCTCGCCGGGGAAGCGGGCCTCGATCGGAAGCTGGTCAGCTCGCGCATCCAGAAGCCGGGGCTCGCTCTCGCCGGTTTCACCGAGCACATCCACAAAGATCGGATGCAGGTCTTCGGCAACACCGAGATGAGCTACCTCGCCACGCTGAAGAGCGAGGAGGGGCGGGAGAGGATGCGCAAGCTCTTCCACCTGCCCATCGCCTGCCTCGTGGTGACGAAGAACCTGCACGTCGACGAGATGTTGAAGCGCGAGGCGGCCGACGCGAGAGTGCCGCTTTTGCGCACGAGCCATCTCTCCAGCGTCTTCATCGACAACGTCGAGCGGTTTTTGCAGGAGGCGCTCACCATCACCTCCTCGGTGCACGGGGTCCTCATCGACGTCATCGGCGTCGGCGTGCTCATCCTGGGAAAGAGCGGGATCGGCAAGAGCGAGCTCGCCCTCGACCTCGTCACCCGCGGGCATCGCCTGGTGGCAGACGACATCGTCGATCTCAAGAAGCGCCAGGGAGGCAGCGTCTACGGGAGCGGGTCGGAGATCATCAAGCACCACATGGAGATCCGCGGGATCGGGATCATCAACATCAAGGACCTGTTCGGCGTCTCGGCGGTGCGGGACCGCAAGAAGGTCGAGATGGTGGTCGAGCTGGTCGAGTGGGACGACAAGGTGGAGTACGACCGGCTCGGTCTCGACGACCAGAAGTACGCCATTCTCGACACCGAGGTGCCGCTCCTCGTCATCCCGGTGCGGCCCGGCCGCAATCTCACCACCATCGTGGAGGTGGCGGCGCGCAACCACCTCTTGAAGCTCCAGGGCCACTACTCGGCGCGCGATTTCCAGGACAAGCTCTCGCGACAGATCGCCACGGCGACCATGACACGAGGAATCGGCGACGAGGTCGAGTGATGGCGGCGGCGGATCGGCTTCGCATCGTGCTGCTCACCGGCATGAGCGGATCCGGGAAGTCCACGGCCATCCGCGCGCTCGAGGACTCGGGCTGGTTCTGCATCGACAATCTTCCCGTGGTCCTGGTCCCGAAGCTCCTCGAGCTGGTCTCGTTCCGCGGTTCGGACGAGGTGCACCGGCTCGCGCTGGTGGTCGACGCGCGGGAAGGACCGTTCCTCGGGAGGACGCCCGAGGCGGTGGAAGAGGTCCGCCGCGAAGGGCACAAGCTCGACGTCGTCTTCCTCGACTGCACCGACGAGGCCCTCCTGCGCCGCTTCAGCGAGACGCGCAGGCGGCATCCGATTGCGCCCGACAGCACCGTGCAGGAGGGCATCGCGCAGGAACGCAAGTTGCTGGAGAAGATCCGGGACATCGCCGACGTGGTCATCGACACCACCCGGATGAACGTCCACGAGCTGCGCGACGCGATCACCACCCGCTTCGGCGCCTCGGACGACTCGGACTCGCTCAACGTGACGCTGGTGAGCTTCGGTTTCCGGCACGGAATCCCGGGGGCGAGCGATCTGGTCTTCGACGTGCGCTTCTTGCCGAACCCCTACTTCGTCGAGGGCCTGAAGCCGCATCCCGGGACGGACCCTCGAGTGTCGCAGTGGGTGCTCGAGCGCCCCGCTACCCGCGAGTTCCTCGAGCGGCTGGAGGAGATGCTCGCCTTCTTGATTCCGCAGTATCGGGCGGAAGGGAAGAGCTACCTGACCATCTCCATCGGATGCACGGGCGGCCGCCACCGCAGCGTCGCGCTGGCCGAGGAGATGGCGAAGCGGCTGTCGGCGAGACACCCCGTCAAAGTGAAGGTCGGCCACCGGGACGTGGCGAAGGTCTAGCCCGTCACCCGCGCTTCTTGCGCATCTCTTCGGGGGTGAAGAGCCCCTTCTCGACGCAGAGCTCGGCGAGGGCGCGCAGGACGAGCGCGCCCTTCTCCATGCTCTGGCTGAGGGCGTCGAGGATGGCGAGGTCCTCGGGCTGCAGGTCGTCGCGGGCGATGGGCCCGCCCGAGGTGGTGGCGAAGAGCTCGTTTCCGAGCTTCACCGGCGGCGGCGGCACCGAAGGACCCGCGGCGACAGGAGGCTTTACGATCCGGTGCGAGGGGAGATCCTTCGGGACGCCCACTCCGAGCTGCGCCGCGATCTTCGAGAGCGGCGAGGCGGATTCGTCCATCACGTTCACGAGCTCGAAGACCTGGCTCGGCTCGTTGCCGAGCTCGATGGAGGAAACCTCGTCGAGGGGCTGCGGCGTTCCGGTGTAGCTCTGCTCGATGATGCGCCGGATCTCGTACGGCCCGGCGACGGCAGGCCGCACCTTCTTGCCCGTCCGCTGCTGGACGAGGGCCATCGTATCCTGATCGGTCGGGTCCGCCATGACGAGGAGGAGGGCCTCGCCGTTCTCGCGCAGCGCGACGGGCACGATGAAGCGCTCCGTGCACAGGCGGGCGTCGAGGAGGTGCAGCGCACCCGGCTCCGGGCTCATCGCGGCGATGTCGATGCGAGGGATGGAAAGCTCGGTGCCGATCGCCCGGGTGAGCGTCGACTCCGTCGCAATCCCCATCTCGATGATCTGCTGGAGGACGTGAGGGCCCGACCGCGACTTCGCTTTCGACAGCACGGCATCGTGCTGGCGCTCGTCGATGATGTGGATCTTGACGAGGAAGTCCGCGAGGGTGAGGCTCATCTCTCGGCGGCTCCGCCCTCGGCCTTCGCCTTCGGCCCGTCGCCGGCTCCTCCTGGCGGCGCGAGCTGCACGAGATATTCGCCGGTGAAGCAGGCGTCGCAGAAGGAGCGGGGCTCGGCGCGCACTGCCTCGTGCAGGCCCTTCTCGGAAAGGTAGCCGATGGAATCGGCGGTGACGTACCGGGCGATCTCGTCCTCGGTATGGGTCGCCGCGATGAGCTCGCTGCGGACCGGGGTGTCGATCCCGTAGTAGCAGGGCCAGCGGGTGGGCGGAGCGCTGATGCGCAGGTGCACTTCGCGCGCTCCGGCGTCGCGGACCATCTTCACGATCTTGCGGCTGGTCGTTCCCCGCACGATCGAGTCGTCGACCACCACCACCCGCTTGCCCTTCACGACGTGGCGGACGGGGTTCAGCTTCAGCTTCACGCCGAAGTGGCGGATCGACTGCGACGGCTCGATGAAGGTGCGGCCGACGTAATGGCTGCGGATGAGCCCCATGTCGTACGGGATGCCGCTCTGCTCCGAGTACCCGAGCGCCGCGGGAACGCCCGAGTCCGGAACCGGGATGACGATGTCCGCCTCGGCGGGCTGCTCGATGGCGAGCTGCTTTCCCAGGTCCTTGCGCGTCCGGTACACGTTGCGGCCGAAGACCTGTGAATCGGGGCGGGCGAAGTAGACGAGCTCGAAGATGCACTGGGCGCGCCGCTGCGGCGGGATCCGCTGCACGGTGCGCAGGGACTTCTCGTCGACCACGACCATCTCGCCAGGCCCGACCTCGCGGACGACCTCCGCCTCGACCAGATCGAGAGCGCAGGACTCGCTCGCGAACACCGTCTTGCCGCGCAGGTTGCCGACGAGAAGCGGCCGGAAGCCGAGCGGATCCCGGACGGCGACGATCGAGTCCTCGGTGAGGAAGAGGAGCGAGTACGCCCCGCGTATTTTCGAGAGCGCCGCCTGGATGCGCTCGAGCGGCGTCGAGCCCTTTTCCCGGGCGATCAAGTGGAGGAGCAGCTCGGTGTCGCTCGATCCCTGGAAGATGGCGCCCTGCGCCTCCAGATCGGAGCGGATTTCCTCGGCGTTGACCAGGTTGCCGTTGTGCGCGACGGCGATGGGCCCGACGGCGCTCTTGAAGAAGAACGGTTGCGCGTTCTCGATCCGCGACTGGCCGGCGGTCGAGTAGCGGGTGTGCCCGATGGCCGCGTGACCGCCGAGCTTCTGCAGCGTGCCGGCGTCGAAGACGTCTGCGACGAGGCCCATGCCCTTGTGCAAGCTGATTTCGCCGTTCTCGAGCGAGGCGATGCCGGCGGATTCCTGCCCGCGGTGCTGGAGGGCGTGGATGCCGAGATAAGTGAGATTCGATGCCTCGGCGTGGCCGAAGATGCCGAAGACGCCGCACTCGTCGTGGAACTTGTCGTCGAGTGGATCCGCCGATCTTGGCAGGACGTTCAGCTTCAGGGGGCCGCTCCTCTCGAAAGGGGTCGAAGGGTACAGGCCCGTAGGTTCCCGGGCAACCGAAGCAAAACACACCGCGTCATCGCGATGTTCCGCGCGATCGGATGCTGCGGCCTGCGGGCTCCGCCCGTCGCAGGCAAAGCCCGCTCCTCCGTCCGTATGCTGCGGCCTGCGGCCTCCGCCCGTCGCAGGCAAAGCCGGCTCTCCGTCCGTATGCTGCGGCCTGCGGCCTCCGCCCGTCGCAGGCAAAGCCCGCTCCTCCGTCAATGCGGCCGGGCGGGCGTCACCCTGCCCGGAGGGCGAGCAGGCGCCGCCGGGAGCGCTGGGTTAGCATCCGCGAGTCATGCCTGACGAGAAGGAAGCGCGCATCGTCGAGGCGCGCATGAAGCTGCGCGATCGGTACCTCGGCCGGGTCCGGGCCACGCCTGGGGCGAGCGATCCCCAGCCGCTCGGGTCCGGGCCGAAGAACCGCCACGGCATGCCCAGGTTGCCGCCCGGCCAGAGCATCACGAAAGGATGGCCAGTCCTCGATCTGGGCCGCACGCCGAACGTGCCGATCTCGAAATGGCAGCTTTCCGTGGATGGCGCGGTCGAGGAACCGGTGACGCTCTCCTGGCAGGAGTTCCTGGCGCTGCCGCAGACGAAGGACGTGAGCGACTTCCACTGCGTCACCACCTGGTCGAAGCTCGACGTGCCGTGGCAGGGAGTGCAGCTCTCGACCGTGCTGGCGCTGGCGCGGCCCGTGGCGGACGCCTCGCACGTCGTCTTCCACGGCTACGACGGGTACACCACCAACATCCCGATGGAGGAAGCGCTGAAGGACGACGTCCTTCTCGTGCACACGGCGGAGGGCAGGCCGCTTCCGGTCGAGCACGGCGGCCCGGTCCGGGTGATCACGCCCCAGCTCTACGCGTGGAAGGGGGCGAAATGGATCCATCGCATCGAGGTGCTCACGCGCGACCGGCCCGGATACTGGGAGCTGCGTGGGTACAGCAACACCGCCCATCCCTGGCGGGACGATCGCTATTCGTGAAGGCGGCGCCCGGGCGCGTTCTCGGAATCCTCCTCGGCGCCGCGCTGGTGGTCGTGCTCGCCATCCCGATCGGTCGCGGGCGAGCCGACGCGCCCGCGCGCGTGAACGGTCGCGCCCCGCTGCAGGTCGTCGGCGATGCCCCCATCTTCGCCGGCGCTGCCCGGGTACCCATCGAGGTTCCCGCGGGAGCGCCGCTTGCCGGTCATCCCGGATTCCGGCGTGCCGCGGCGCCAGGGATCGTGCAGGCCCGGGCTCTCGCGCTGCGGGCCGGTGCCACGCAGGTGCTCCTCGTGTCGATCGAGACGCTGCTCGTTCCGGGTGAGCTGGAAGCCGAGGTGTTGCGCCGGGCCGGGTTGTCCGCGGATTCCTGCCTGCTCCTCGCCGCGACGCACACGCATTCGGGTCCCGGCGGCACCTGGAACAGCCTGGCCGCCGAGCTGTCCGGAAACGGCAGGTACGACCCCGCGGTACGCGACGCGATCGCGCAATCGGCGGCGGACGCGATCCGATCCGCCATCGGGGCGCTCCGGCTTTCGCGCTTCCACGCGGTGAGCGAGCGATGGGAAGGCGGTCCGGCCGTCGCGCGCAGCGGCGGTCCGGTCGAAGGCCGGCTGACCGCGTTCCAAGCACGAGACGATCTGGGCGTCATCGGGACGGTGGTCGTCTACGGGATGCATCCGACGGTGTTGCCGCGCGATTCGCGCACGCCGTCGGGAGACTGGCCGGCGGCGGCCTCCCGCGCCATCGAGGAGACGACGGAGGCGACGGCGCTCGTGTTCCAGGGAGCCGGAGGCGACGCGACCTGGGATCGGCGCGGACTCGCGGGGGACCCGGCCGCGATGGCCGAAAGCGTCGGAGCGCGTGTCGCCGCGGAAGCGATGCGGGCACTGGCGCCGACGAAGGCGGTGAGCGGCACGCCGCTGCGCTGCGACGTCCGGCTCGTCTCCCTCCCCGCGGCGCACGCGAGCGTCCGGGTCCCCTGGGTGCTGCGCCGGGGCGTCTCGAATCTGCTCTCGCTCTTTGCCGATCGGTACGCGGTGATTTCGCGGATCGGCGTCGCCGGCCTTCATCTGCAGGGCGTGCCCGGCGAGCCGGTCGGAGCCCTCTCGCGCGACGGCATGCAGCTCGTCGGGCTCGCCGACGGCTATCTCGGCTACGTGGAGGAGCCGAAACGCGCCACGGCCGGGGAGGGCGAATCGGGCCGCACGTATTACGGTGCTGGCCTCGCCAGCGCGTTGGGGATCGCGGAGGTCACCCGGTGATCTACGTCTCGGAGGAGGTGCGCCGCGCGGGGGTTCGGGCCGTCGCGCTCGAGACCAGCGTCGTCGCGCACGGCTTGCCGCCGCCGCACAATCTGGACGCGGCTCGCCGGTGCGCGGCGGCGGTGCGCGAAGCCGGCGCCGTGCCCGCCGCGGTTGCGGTGATTGGCGGACGGATCGTAGTTGGCGCGACCGAAGAGGATCTCGCGCGTCTCGCCGATCCGCAGCGCAAGCCGGCGAAGGCCGGAGCCCGCGATCTCGCCGCCCTCTGCGCCGCCGGGGCGGATGCCGGAACGACGGTGAGCGCGACCTGCGCGATCGCGGCACGAGCGGGATTGCGCGTCTTCGCTACCGGCGGCATCGGCGGGGTCCATCGCAGATTCGATGCATCGGATCCCGCGGATGTGTCGGCCGATCTGGTGGAGTTGTCCAGGCGCCCCGTCTGCGTCGTCAGCGCGGGACCGAAAGCCATCCTCGACGTGCCCGCCACGGCGGAAGCGCTGGAGACGCTCGGTGTCCCAGTCGTCGGGTACCGCACCTCCGAGCTGCCGGCTTTCTACACGGACGGGAGCGGCGTACGACTCGAGCATCGCGTGGAGAACGCGGCGCAGATGGCGAGGCTCCTTCGCACGCACTGGGACGAGCTGGAATCGACGACGGGCGTGCTGCTCGCCGTGCCACCTCCATCGCCGCTCCCGCGTGACGAGATCGAGAGGGCGATCTCGGCCGCTCTCGCGGAGGCGCGGCTGCGCAAGCTCGCCGGCAAGGAGGTGACGCCGTTCCTGCTCGCCCGGGTGGCCGACGAGACCTCGGGGCGGTCGCTCTCGGCGAATCTGCTCCTCCTCGAGAACAACGCCCGGACGGCAGCGGAAGTAGCGGTCGCGCTCGCGGGCTGATCGTCAGGCGGCGGCGCGCGCGAGGCGGTCGCGAATCGCGTCCCAGGCCGGATCGTCCGGCACCGCCTCGATGGCAATGGCCGAGCAGCCCCGATCCTCGAGGTCGCGCAGCGCCGCGTAGAGATCCCGCGCGTACCCCGCGGCGTCGCTGGCCAGCCGGTGGACGGCGCTCGCGCCGGCGATGGCCTCGGTGCTCATGGCGAGGACGCCGACGGGACCGCTCGATCCCAGCTCGCGGACGATGCTCTCGAGAGCCGCCGCAGGAGCGATACGGACCCGCGCCGCGGGCGCGTAGTGGCGACGCTGCATGCCGGGTGAGGGCGCGGCGTCGGTTGGCCGGACGGGACCCGTCTCGATGTCGCCGAGCATCTCCTCCAGATCCGATCGCGGGATCGCGCCGGCCCGCAAGAGGCGGGGCGGCCCCTCGCCCAGGGCGAGGACCGTCGACTCGATCCCGACCGGGCAGCGCCCGCCGTCCACCACCGCATCGATGCGGCCGTTGAGATCGCGCAGGACGTGGGCAGCGGTCGTGGGCGAGACGTGCTCCGCGCGGTTCGCGGAGGGAGCGGCGAGCGGCGCACCGACGCGATCGAGGAGCGCGCGGGCCGCCGGATGCGACGGAGCCCGCACCGCGACGGTGGGCCCGCCTCCGGTGACCTCGTCGGGAACGATGTCCGTGCGCGGGAGGACGAGCGTGAGCGGGCCTGGCCAGAAGCGCGAGGCGAGTTGCATCGCCTCGAGCGGCCATCTCGCGCAGAGCGGGCGCGCCTCCCTCTCGCCGAGGACGTGGACGATGAGCGGATTCGTCATCGGTCGGCCCTTCGCGGCGTAAATGGCGCGGACGGCGAGAGGCTCGAGAGCGAGCCCGCCGAGTCCGTAGACCGTTTCGGTGGGAAAGGCGACCAGCCCGCCCGAGCGAAGGAGCGCCGCGGCCTCGTCGAGATCCCCGGGGCTCTGCGCGCTGAGGAGCCGCGTCTCCATGCTCCCGAAATAGCGCGGCGGCGTTGCTTCCCGCTAGCCCGGGCGGATTCGCGCAAAAGTACGTCGCCTTAGCGGTGCCCTTCGAGCGCGCCCTGATGGATGCCCTCGCCGACGAGACGTGGGATCGCCGTCGCCCAGGGCTCCTTCAACTCGGAGACGCTGGCCTCGAAGAGGCGCTTGTGGCCCCAGCTCACGACCAGCGAGCTTCCGGTCACCTCGCCGATCTCCGCGAATGGGACGCCCTTCTCGCGGGCCATGCGGGCGACTCGCGCGGAACTGGCCGCGGGGTAGGCGACGAGGATCCGGGACGCGTCCTCGCCGAACAGCATCGCGTCGGCGCGGCCCGGAGCGGCGGCGAAATCCACGGTGCATCCCAGGTCGCGCCCGAAACACATCTCCGCCAGGGCGACGGCGATTCCGCCCTCGCTGCAGTCGTGAGCGGCGTGGACGAGGCGGGCGCGCACGAGCGAGCGGACGAGGTCCTGCACCGCCTTTTCCGCGGCGAGATCGAGGGGCGGCGGAAAACCGGCGATGCGGCCGTGCACCGCTTTCAGGTACTCGGACCCGCCCAGGTGCCCGCCGTTCGGGCCGCACAGGGCGCCGAGGAGCGCCACCCGATCGCCCGGCACGGTGAACGCCGACCCCACCGCTCGCGCGCAATCGTCCACCGAGCCGACCATCCCGATCATCGGCGTCGGGAGGACCGCCTTTCCTTCCGTCTCGTTGTAGAGCGAGACGTTTCCGGAGACGACCGGCGTCCCGAGCGCGTTGCAGGCGTCGGCGATCCCCAGGCACGCCTCTTCGAACTGCCAGAGGATCTCCGGCTTCTCCGGATTCCCGAAGTTCAGGCAGTCGGTAACGGCGAGAGGCTCTCCCCCGACGCAGCTCACGTTGCGGGCGGTCTCCGCGACGGCGTGGGCGGCCCCGAGGCGCGGGTCGAGAAAGACGAAGCGCGAGTTGCAGCCGACGGAGAGCGCGACTCCGCCCTCCCGCTGGCCGGTGAAGCGGACCACTGCCGCGTCCCCCGCGCCGGGACGGATCGCGGTGCCGATGCGGACCATGTGATCGTATTGCCGATAGACCCATTCCTTCGAGGCGACTGTCGGCGAGCCGAGCACCTTGCGGAGCGCGTCGACGATATCGCGCGGCTCGGGGATGGAGGCGACCTCCAGGCGCTGGACGTCGTCTTGCCACGACGGACGCTTGCGCGGCCGATCGTAGATGGGCGCGTCGTCGGTGAGCGGCGCGATGGGCAGATCCGCGGCTACCTTGCCCTGGCTCTTGATGACGATGCGGCCGGTGGCGGTGACGGTTCCGACCACCGCGTGGGCGAGGTCCCACTTGTCGCAGATGGCGAGAACCTCTTCCTCGCGACCCTTCTTCGCGACGAGGAGCATCCGCTCCTGCGACTCGGAGAGCATCACCTCGTACGGGGTCATTCCGGTCTCGCGTCGCGGGACGCGGTCGAGGTCGATCTCGAGCCCGCTCCCGGCGCGGGAGGCCATCTCGACCGCCGAAGAGGTGAGTCCCGCGGCCCCCATGTCCTGGATGCCGACCAGGCAGTCCGTCTTGAACAGCTCGAGGCAGGCCTCGAGGAGGAGCTTCTCCATGAAGGGATCGCCCACTTGCACGGTCGGGCGCTTGCTCTCGCTCTCCTCGTCGAATTCGGCGGACGCCATGGTGGCGCCGTGGATCCCGTCCCGGCCCGTGCGCGCGCCGATGTAGATGACCGGATTTCCCACGCCGCTCGCGGTGCCGCGGAAGATCCGGTTCGACTTGAGCAGGCCGAGGGTGAAGGCGTTCACGAGGCAGTTGCCGTCGTAGCTCTCGTCGAAAGCGACTTCGCCGCCCACGGTCGGGACTCCGATGCAGTTCCCGTAGCTGGCGATGCCGGCGACGACGCCCTCGAGGAGCATGGCGGTCTTCGGGTGGTCGGGTCTTCCGAATCGCAACGCGTTCAGCGAGGCGATGGGCCTTGCGCCCATGGTGAACACGTCGCGGAGGATCCCGCCGACGCCCGTCGCCGCTCCCTGGAACGGCTCGATGTAACTCGGATGGTTGTGGCTCTCCATCTTGAAGGCCACCGCGAGGCCGCCGCCCATGTCGACGACGCCGGCGTTCTCGCCGGGACCCTGCAGGACGCGCGGCCCCTTGGTCGGCAAGTGGCGCAGCAAGCGGCGAGACGACTTGTAGGAGCAGTGCTCGCTCCACATCGCCGAGAAGATTCCCAGCTCGACGAGGTTCGGGTCACGGCCGAGATGGCCCACGATGCGCCGGTACTCCTCTTCGGTCAGTCCGTGCTGGGCTACGATCTGAGGCGTGATGCGGACGTCCATCGTGGCGCGCACGATAGCAAAATCGAGCCTGAACAGTTGCGCATCCCGGCGGACGCTGCGCAATCTCTCCGCCCGGAGGACCGGTGCCGGACCGCGCTCTCGACGCACAGGCCTTCAGCGAAACGATCCGCCTGCGCCACGCCGAAGCGCGGCACCGGATCGTGGCGGACATCACCACCATCCTCCTCGACTACGTCGGGCCGGACGAGGTCGAGCCGCTCCGGCGCATCGTCGAAAAGGTCACCGCCGCCCTGGGCGACTGGTGCGCGTTCTCGCTGGTCGGCGACGACGGCATCCTCCGCCAGGTGGCCGCCTACCATCCGGACGTGCGCCAGCGTGAGCTGGCCGTGCTCGTGAACCAGCTCGTTCCGCCGCGGCAATGGGATGCCGGGCCGGAAGCGACCAACGTCCTCGTGCAGCGGCGGCCTCTCGTCTTCGAGGAGATCAGCGACGAGATGCTGCGAGCGGGACTTCCTTCCGACGAGGCCTTCGCGGCGATGAAGGAGATCGGGCTCGCCTCCGCGATCCTCGCTCCGCTCCTGGACGGGCAGAAACCCCTTGGGACCGTGATCCTCGCCTCCGCAGGGAGGGGCGGCCGGCGCTACACGCGCGACGACGTCGATTTCGTGGTCGCCATCGCGGACCGGGCCGCGCTCGCGGTGCGCAACGCGCGGCTCGTGCAGAAGCTCGCCGAGGAGCGTGACCGGCTGGATCGGGCGCGCGCCCAGGCCGAGGAACGGGCCGCCCAGATGCTCGCGGTCTTCCAGGCCGACCCGAACGGCATCGCTCTCTTCGACGCGGACGGCGTGCTGCGCTTCGTGAGCCCCCGGGTGGCCGAGCTGTTCGGCACGAACCTCGACGGATTCCTCGGCAAGCATCACGACGAGGCGTTCAGCGCCGACCTCCGCGGCGACGGGAAGAACGAGGAGCTGATGCTGCAGATGCGATCGATTTTCGCCGATCGCGAGCACCCGAGCACCGACGAGTTCCTGGTGCGGAAGACGAACCGCTGGATCCGCCGTTCGAGCACACCGGTGAGGTCGAAGTCCGGAGCGTACCTCGGCCGGATGTTCGTCTACATGGACGTGACGGCGGAGAAGCAGCTCGATCGCGAGCGGAGCGAGTTCCTCACCGTCGCGGCGCACGAGCTGCGTACGCCGCTCACTCCGTTGTCGATGTACCTGCAGGGCATCGAGCGTCGCCTCGCCCGCGGCCTTCCCATCGAACCGGAGCTGGTCGTGAAGGCCCGCCGTCAGGTCGGGCGCCTCTCTCGCCTGGTCGAGGATCTGCTCGACGTCTCACGTCTCGAATCGGGGAGGCTCACGCTTTCGCGCGACCGGGTGGCGCTCGACCAGATCGTCTCCGAGGTGGTCTCCGATTTCCGCGCGGCCGCTCCGCAGCACGAGATCGTGCTCCGGCGTCCGACTCGCGGCGTGCAGGCGATGGGAGATCGGGAGCGCCTCGAACAGGTGGTCGTGAACCTGGTGCAGAACGCGATCAAGTACAGCCCGCAAGGCGGCCGGGTCGAAGTGTCCGTCGAGCGCAACGGGTCGCAAGCGCGGGTGACGGTCACGGACGAAGGGATCGGCATTCCCAAGGACGAGCAGCGCCACATCTTCGAACGGTTCTTCCGCGCCCAGAACGCCACCACCCGCAATTACGGCGGGCTGGGCATCGGGCTCTACGTCTCCAACGAGATCGTCGAGCGCCATGGAGGCGCGTTCGAGGTGGTGAGCGAGCCGGGAAAGGGCACCACCTTCGGCTTCACCATCCCTCTCGACGAGAGCGAGCCGGCGCTCGAGCCTGGGCGCGCGCGCATCCTCGTCGTCGACGACGACAGGGCGATGCTCGACGCGACTTCGAGCGTGCTGCGGGATTGGGGATATGCGGTCGACGAGGCGGGCGACGGGGAAACGGCGCTGCGCCTCTTGCGGGCGGCGAAGCCCGATCTGATGCTCGTCGATCTCATGATGCCCGTGATGGACGGCTGGGCCCTCGTCGTTCGGATGCGGCAGGACGGGCTCGCGGAGGCGGTGCCGCTCGTCGTCTTCTCGGCCGACAGCGAGGCGAACGCCCACGCGAAGGACCTGAACGCCGCGGCCGCGCTGCGCAAGCCGTTCTCGCTCGACGAGCTGCAGAGCGTCCTCGGACGCCTCCTTCCCGGCACGCCTCCCTCCTGACATGGAGCGCAAGGCGAAGAAGCGCTCCCGCGCGCACCGCCCGCTCTTCGCGCTCCTCTCACGCAAGAAGACGCTCTACTCGACGAGGCGCCTCATCGAGGCCGCCCGCGCCCGCGGATTCCGTACCCGGGTGGTGGACGTGCTGAAGTGCAGTCTCGTGATCGAGCGCGACCAGGCACGCATCCTCGTCGCCGCGGAAGAGCTTTCCGGGATCGCCGTCGCGGTGCCGAGGATCGGCGCCTCGGTGACGGCGGCAGGTATCGCGGTCGTGCGCCAGCTGGAAGCGAGCGGCATCCCCGTCGTGAACGGATCGGAACCGATCGCCCGTAGCCGCGACAAGCTGCGCGCGCTGCAGCACCTCGCCTCTGCCGGAGTCGAGGTGCCGAGAACGGTGCTCGCCCGGGGCGTCGGCGACGTCGGGGCGCTGGTCGATCAGGTCGGCGGCCTGCCCGCGATCCTCAAGCTCATCCAGGGAACGCAGGGTGTCGGCGTGATGATCGCCCACAGCGCCGCAGAGGTGGAGAGCATCCTCTCCACCATGTGGGACCTCGGGCACGAGATCCTCCTGCAGGAGTTCATCGCCGAGTCGCGGGGACGCGACGTGCGCGCCCTCGTCGTGGGAGACCGCGTGGTCGGCGCCATGCGGCGCGAGGCGAAGAAGGGCGAGTTCCGCAGCAACATCCATCGCGGCGCGGAGGGGATGCCCATCGACATCCCTGCCGCGTACGCGCAGGCGGCCGTTCTCGCGGCGCGCGTGCTCGGGCTCGACGTCGCGGGCGTGGACCTCCTCGAAGGGAACAGCGGACCGAAAGTCCTCGAGGTGAACTCCAGTCCCGGCTTCGAGGGACTCGAGCTCGCCACCGGCCTCGACATCGCGGGCGCCATCGCCGACCACGCCGCGAGCCTCGCCATGCGCCCCCATCGCAGAAGCGGTGGTTGAGACCGCTCGGCTGGCCGCCTACCGTGGGACCGAGGTGCGAGAACCGCTCGCCTTTCGCCGTTCGAAAACAGCTTGCAGCAGCTCATGGCGACCGGCGACACTTCTCCCATGGCGATCCGCGCTGCCAAGGACGCTGCGCTCCGTTTCTACCCTCGCGAGGAGCCGGCGCCCGTCGAAGTGGTGCTCTTCCACGACGTGCTCTGCTCCTGGTGCTACGTCGCCGACGCCCGTCTCGAGTCGTTGCGCGACGAGTACGGAAATGCG
Organism: Myxococcales bacterium; assembly: GCA_045802855.1. Taxonomy (GTDB): domain Bacteria; phylum Myxococcota; class Myxococcia; order Myxococcales; family 40CM-4-68-19; genus VBKO01. Next base: position 16,541 of record JBJMQD010000404.1, read on the forward strand.
CTCAAGTGGAGCCTTCGGCCGTACCCGCTCCGGCCGGAATCACAACTCCCCGGAAAGAAGGAGCGGCAGATCCTCGCCCGCCACTACCGGCGGATCGCGAAGGAGAGCGAAGGCAAGGGCGTGAAGCCCGACCTCTGGATCGGCGAGGATCCGCCGGTCTCGAGCCTGCCGCCCCTCGTCGCGCTCGAGGCGGCGCACAGGCAGGGTCCGGCAGTGCAGCGCGAGCTCCTCCGGGCGATGCGCCGCGCCGCTTTCGTCGAGGGCATCAACGTCGCCCGGCGCGACGTGCTGGTGGAGCTGGCGTCGCGGGCCGGCGTGGATCTGCACGAGTTCGTCGAGGCGCTCGACGACGGCTCGCTCGCGGAGTCGGTCACGGAATCCGCCGAGGAGGCCGAGTCGCTTGGCATCCACGGGGTGCCTGCCCTGGTAATCGGCGGCGAGTGGCTGATGCAGGGATGCCGGGACGCTTCCGAGTACCGGCACGTGATCGACAAGTACCTGCGCGAGCGGCGGAGCGGACCGCCGGTGCGCACGATCCACTGATCGCTACCGGATGATGATAGGGAAGAAAGCGCTCGAGCCCGGGACATTCGTGTCCTGGGAAGCGCCGCCCGTCTGCGTAAGGTGTAGCGAAACGTTCATGCCGATCCGCGCGCCCGGCACGAGCAGGAAATCGTGCGAGTCCCCGCTCCTGAGCGGGTGCCGCAGCTCGTAGATCGAGGTCGCGCCGTCGTTGACGAACGCACCCGCGCCGTCGTTCGTGCCTTTCGTCAGGTCGCTATCGAAGACCTCGCATGCGGGTCCTCCCGTAGGACACGGCGCCACCGTGACGAGGTCGTGGAAAAGGTCCGAGAGCATGAATCCGTCGTCGCCGGCGCTCAGGGTGCCGCTCGTGTCGCTGTCGAACTTGAAGGAGAGATCGCTCGTCTCTCCCAAAGGCGGCGTCCGCGAGAAGGTCAATGCGAGGAACAGGTCCGTCCCGTCGTTCATGACGTAGAGCTTTCCCGGCGTCGTCCCGCCTGGCAGGTTGACGGCGGCGATGTCGAGGATGGACGCGCGGCTCCACTCGCCGGCGGCCATCGTCCCATCGACCGTCGCGGTACCCGCTCCGGATTGGATTCCCGAGACCGTGAACGGCTGCGTGCCGGTCACCCCGTTGACCGTGGCAGTGACGTTGGTATCTCCAAACGCCACTCCCGAGAGCACCCCGACGTCGGAGATCGTAGCGATGCGCGGATCGCTGCTCGTCCACGCGGCCTTGGTCCCCGGGATCAGGATCCCCGACGCGTCGAAGGCATTCGCGACCAGCTGCAGGGTTCCGCCGACGGGAAGCTCGAGCGCGGTGGCGGTGATGACGACGGTGTTGACGGTGGGCGGCGGCGAGGAGGAACCGCAAGCGATGCTGCCCGCGGCGAGCAGGACGACGAGGTGGTCTCGGCGCATGGCGGCGCAAATTACACGGGGACACGACGCAAATGGAAGCGCGGGATATGCTGCGCAATCCATGGCCCCCCTGCTGGCAACGGTCATCATCCTCACCGGTCTGGCGATCTTCGCCTGGACGATTTCCTATCGGATCAGGCCCCTTCTCTTCGCCCGCCGCGACGTGCGCTGGGACGATCCGGCGACCCGCACCGAGAAGCTCCTCGAGTACGGGATCGGACAGAAACGCATGCCGTCGAAGCCCGAGCGCTCCGCGGGCATGGCGCATGTCTGGATCTTCGTCGCCTTCCTCGTCGCGCAGCTCGGGACGCTGACCTCGTTCGGGCTCGCCTACGATCCGAATTTCCATCTCCCGTTCCTCGCCCACGAAGACCGGATAGGTCAGGTCTACCTGTTCGTGAAGGACGTGATCGACGTCCTGGGATCCCTCGGCTGCGTGGCGTTCCTCTACTTCCGGCTGGTGCAGAAGAAGGAGCGGATGACGCTCTCCTGGGAGGGCGTCTTCATCCTCTTCATGATCCTCGGCGTCCTCTGGACCGACGTCCTCATCGACGCGGCGGCGCTGGCGAAGAGCGCGGGAGAGGTCCCCTGGTATCTCCCCGTGTCGGGGCGGGTCGCGACTTGGTTCCTCTCGGGAATGTCGCCGGGAGCGGCGAACGGGCTCATCACAGTCGGCGTGCTGCTCCACATCGCGATCGTGATGGCGTTCCTCAACTTCCTTCCCATGGGAAAGCACTTCCACATCATCACGGGGCTGCCGACCGTGTTCTTCCAGCGCCTGACGCCGATGGGCCAGCTTTCCAAGCTCGACCTCGAGCACAGCGAGAAGTTCGGGGTGGCGAAGCTCACCGACCTCTCCTGGAAGGAGATCCTCGACACCTACTCCTGCACGGAGTGTGGCCGCTGCCAGACCTACTGCCCGACCTACGACACGGGAAAGCCGCTCACCCACAAGGAAGTGAACCGCGCCATCCGGCACCACGCACAGCAGTCGTCGGCGTCGCTGCCGCTTCCGCTCGGGAACATCCTGCGCCACTTGAACCGGATCAAGCCGCTGCCCCCGCCGGTGCACCACGGCTCGAACGGACACGGCGACGGGCACGCGGAGGCGGCGGCCGGCCAAGGCGCGGACGTCCATGCCAATCATGATTCGGCAGGTGTGCAGGGCACCGATCCGGTGACGGGGAGCGAGGGCGCCTTCGCGAGCGGCCTGCAGCTTCCGGCGGAGATGTACGAGAAGCTACCGCCGCTCGTCGGCGAGGGCGGCGTCCTGCCCGACGAGACGATCTGGGCCTGCACGACCTGCGGCTGGTGCGAGCAGGCCTGCCCCGTCTTCATCGAGCAGATCCCGCGCATCGTCGACATGCGCCGCCACCTGGTCCTGATGGAGTCGCGGTTCCCGGAAGAGGCTGCCCGCGTCTTCAAGGGAATGGAGGGGCAGGGCAATCCCTGGGGGATGGGGTCGAACCGGCGGGCGGAATGGTGCGCCGACCTCGACGTGCCCATCGCCGCCAACGTCGGCAACGCCGCGCGCGAGTTCGAATGGCTCTTCTTCGTCGGCTGCGCCGGCAGCTTCGACGAGCGGCAGAAGAAGGTCTCCCGCGCCATCGTGCAGATCCTGAAGGAGGCGCGGGTCTCGTTCTGCATCCTGGGCGAGGAGGAGACCTGCAACGGCGACTCTGCCCGCCGGCTCGGGAACGAATACCTCTTCCAGGCGCTCGCGCAGCAGAACGTCGATACGCTCGGGCGCTACGGGTTCAAGAAGATCATCACCCAGTGCCCGCACTGCTTCAACACGCTCGCGAACGAGTACCCGCAGTTCGGCGGGCACTTCAAGGTGCTGCACCACAGCGAGGTCATCGCCCAGCTCGTCGAGGAGGGGAGGCTCAAGCCGGGCCAGGTGGAGCTTTCGGAGCCCGTCACCTTCCACGACAGCTGCTACCTCGCGCGGCACAACGGGATCAGCGAGGCGCCCAGGCAGGCCCTCCTCTCGCTGGGGATCCGCGTCAAGGAGATGGAGCGGAACCGGACGGAGACCTTCTGCTGCGGCGCCGGCGGCGGAAGGATGTGGCTCGAGGAGACGGTCGGGCAGCGGATCAACCAGAACCGGATCGACGAGGCGGCGCGGACGATCGGCAACGCGGGCACGGTGGCGACGAGCTGCCCCTTCTGCCTGACGATGATCAAGGACGGGATCAGCGAGACAGGGCGCGGGGAGAGAATGCAGGCGAAGGACATCGCCGAGCTGGTCGCGCTCGGGCTGCCGCAGCGGACGTGAACTTCTCGATCCGCCCGTTCGCGCAGGACGACCTGCCCGCGACGATGCGGTTCTGCGACCGCGCCCGGGCGGTTGACCCCGGCATCGAGCCCTTCGCGCGGGGGCTCGGGGCGCTCGCGAGCGGGTCGCGGGCGCGGCTCGATCTCTGGCGGGTGGCGCCGGAGGGCGATGGCGAGGTGTGCGGGATCGCATTCGCGGCGGTCCGCGAGGCGCGGCCTTTGCGCGCTCCGCCCTGGCTCGAGGTGTATGCGGCCGTCGCGCCGGGACGCCGCAGGCACGGCATCGGCAGCGCTCTCTTCGAAGCGATTCTCGCCGAGCCGGCGAGCCTGCGCTCGCGCGTTCCCGAGGATTCGGCGGAAGGCCGCGCCTTCTTGCATGCGCTCGGGTTCCTCGACAAGTCGGTGCAGCTCTCGATGCTCTGGTCGGCGAAACCGCTCGAGCGGCGCCCTTCGACTGCTTTCCAACTCCGCCGCGTGAAGCGCGAGGACGCGCAGGTCCTGGAGAAGCTCGTGCGCGAGGCCTGGGCGGGAACGCCGGACACGTTCTCCACCCGGGCCCAGGACGTGGACCGGTTCTTCGCCGAAGGCCAGACGGCGCTCGTGGCGGAGACCGCGCAGGGGCCCGTCGGATATCTTTCCGGTGCCTGGCTGGGAAAGGCGCTGGCCGTCGAGGAGATGGCCGTCTTGCCCGGCGCCCGCCACTCCGGAATCGGCCGGGCGCTCCTCGTCGAGGCCATTCGCGACGCGTCGCACGCCATGCTCACGGTGACCGAGTCGAATCACGCGGCGCGCGCCCTGTACGGTTCGCTCGGCTTCGCCACCTCGGCGCGGCGGATCGTCTGCGAGAGGGCCGCGGCGCGTACACGGGCGGTGCCCCGTTGAACATCGAGGTGCGCGAGGGCACACCCGCGGACGACGCCGCCGTGGGGGAGATCCTCGTCAGCGGGTACCTGACGCGCTACGCGCAGAAGATGCCGGAAGTCGTCCTCACCGAACGGCGCAAGGCGGAGCTTCGCGACGTCGCCTCCAAGCGGAAGGAGGCGACCGTCCTCGTCCTCCTGCTGGACGGGAAGGTGGTCGGGACGGTGGCGATCTGGGCGCCCGGATCGCCGCGGAGCGAAGCTTGGCTTCCGGACGCCTGGGACCTGCGCCATCTCGCCTTCGATCCCGCCGTCCACGGGCGCGGGCTATCGGCGCCGCTGCTCGATCGCGCCGAACAGATCGCTCGCGATTCCGGCGCGCGCTTCCTGTGCCTGCACGTCCGCCGGGGCAACAAGGGTGTCGCGAGGCTCTACATGGCGCGCGGATACGAGCGGGATCCGAAGGGGGACCTCGACCTGCCGGAGGTGCTGCTGGACGCGTATTTCCTCCGGCTGCGCTGAGATGAGGCAGATTTCTAACTCGCTGGAGGAGGCTGCGTCGCCGTCGCTTTGGAAATCCGCACGAGGCGCACGCGGCGGTCGTCGCGCTGGAGCACGGTCAACTCGAGGCCCCCGACGTAGAAGCGGTCCCCGGTCTGGGGGATCGCGCCCGCGCAGGAGTTGAGGAGCCCGGCGAGGGTCTCGAATCCGCCGTCCCGGGGCAGCTCCGCTCCGAGCGCCTCGTTCACTTCCTCGATCCGCGTCTCGGCGCGCACGAGCGTCGTGCCATCGGGGCCGAGCGGAGGGACCGGCAGCTCCACCGGGCGCCGCTCTTCGCCGAGCTCGCCCACGACGAGCTCGAGGACGTCTTCGAGGGTGACGATTCCGGACAAGCCGCCGTATTCGTCCGCCACCATCACGATGTGGCTGCGCTTCTGCTGCATCTCGCGAAGGATCTCGTCGACCCGCTTGGTCCAGGGAACCCAGACGGCCGGGCGGATGAGGTCCTGCAGCACGATCAGCTCGGGATTGGCGAGGAGCGGGATGACGTCCTTCGTGTGCAGGACGCCCTTGATGTGGTCGAGGTCGTCCTCGAACACGGGCATCCGGGTGTGGCCCTCCTCGGCGAGAAGCGCGAGCACGTCGTCGACGGTGGACCCGACGGGCACTCCCACGACGTTGGTGCGCGGGACCATCACTTCCTTCGCCGTCTTCTCCGCGAACTCGAAGAGCCCGTGCACCAGCTCCGGCGGCGGCGCCTTCTCACCGGCGCGGCCCTCGCCGGTGAGGATGCGCTCGATCTGCTCGAGGGGCGGCGGAGGCGGCGTGTAGCGCGCCGTCGCCCCCGATCCGAGGAGGAGCGTGTCGAAGACGCGCAGGAGAAGCTGGAGCGGCCATTTGAGGGTCTTGCAGAGGAACCAGGCCGGGCTCGAGAGCGCGAGGCTCCAGCGCAGCGGCCGCGCGGCGGCGAGCGACCTCGGCGCGAGGTCGAGGACGAGCGCGACCACGCCGGCGAAGATGCCGGCGAGGAGCTGCAAGCTGGCGCTCGACATCGACGCTCGCGCGATGCCCGCGCGGGTGAGGACGCCGTTCACCCAGATGGCGCACGCCACCGCCGCGAAGGCAAGAAGCGCGCTGCCCGCGGCGCGGAGGGCGGCGGCGGTCGCCTCCGGGTCGCTCTTCAGCTCGAGCACGCGGCGGGCGCTTGTTGCGAGGTGGGGCTCCGTCGCGGCATCCCGCAGATCCTGCTCGGAAACGGCGAGTACGGCGGCATCCTCTCCCTGCAGGAGCGCCCGGCCGATCAGCGCCGCGCCCGCGGCCACGAGCTCGAGCATCCCGCAGATCGTACCGCGACCGCGCCGCGAAGACCACGAAAGGAGTCTTGCAAGTGTGCTCTTGCTTGAAAGGGGCGCCGCCGCCTTTTATTGTGCCGCGTCCATGAAAGCGCGGGTCGTCGTTACGCTGAAGAAATCGGTTCTGGACCCGCAGGGCCAGGCGGTCTCGCGCGCCCTCGCTTCCCTCGGATTCGACGAAGTGAAGGAAGTGCGGCTCGGCAAGCTCATCGAGATGGAGCTCGCGGACGGCGATCCGAAGAAGGCGCGCGAGCGGCTCGCTGCCATGTGCGAGAAGCTGCTCGCGAACCTCGTCATCGAGGAGTACCGCATCGAGGAGCCTGCTTGATGCTGTTCGCGGTGGTCGTCTTTCCCGGATCGAACTGCGATCACGACGTCTACCACGTCGCGAAGCACGTCCTCGGGCGCGCCGCGCGCTACATCTGGCACAAGGATCGCGATCTGCGCGGGGCCGACGTGGTCGTCCTTCCCGGCGGCTTCGCCTACGGCGACTACCTGCGGGTCGGCGCGATCGCGCGGTTCTCGCCGGTGATGGAAGAAGTGCGCCGCTTCGCCCAGCGCGGCGGCCACGTCCTCGGGGTGTGCAACGGCTTCCAGATCCTGCTCGAGAGCGGCCTCCTTCCCGGGGCGATGCGCCGCAACGATTCGCTGAAGTACGTCTGCCGCGACGTGCACCTGAAGGTCGAGAACGCGATGACGCCCTGGACGCGCAAGTACGCGCGGGGCGAGGTGATCCGCATCCCCATCGGGCACGGCGACGGAAACTACTTCATCGACGACGAGGGGCTGCGGCGCCTCGAGGGCGAGGGGCATGTCGTCTTCCGCTACTCGGATGCGCGGGGAACGCGGGGAACGCGCGGCGCGAACCCGAACGGATCCCTGGCCGACATCGCCGGGATCACCAACGCTCGCGGCAACGTGCTCGGAATGATGCCGCACCCGGAGCGGCTCGCCGAGTCCGTGCTCGGCGGCGAGGACGGGCGTCGGCTCTTCGAGGGGATCGTCGAGGCGATCGAGTAACCGCTTGCGCAGCGCCGCGGGCCAGTAGCGCAGCGTGCAGCTGACCACCGGGCTTCCGGGGGCCGCTGGCCGCTCCCGGTCGGCCGGGAGCTTCTGCAGGACGGTTCCGTCGAGGCCCAGGCGCAGCTCCCGCGTCCGGCAGGCGTTGCCGTCGATGGCGAAATCGAGCTTGCCGCAGGAAACGCCGGAGACGGCAAGGACTTCGATCTGCTGGTCGCAGGAGTCCTGGTCCTTCCCCCAGGGCAAGAAGGCGTAGGCCCGGCGTCCGCGCGCGAACTCCATGTGCGTGTCGGGCCTTTGCGCGAGCCAGTCCGGGAGCGGATCGGTGCGCGCTTGTGCCGAGGGCAGTACCGCAAGCCACTGGCTCGTGCGGCGGTGCTCGGAGGCGCTGCTGCTCGGGGCGTCCATGCGACGGAGCGCGAGCCCGCCGCCGATGAGCGGGGAAGTCTCGAACCAGGTCGACGGCCCGGGCTGGAAGTCGTTCAGGATGGTGAACGGGGCCGTGGCCTGCTTGCCGTTCTCGTCCAGCCAGACGGCGTCGATCTTGCCCGAGCCGCCAGCGAGGATCACGACGGCGCGTCCGTTGACGTCCACGCCGGCGCCGAAGATCGCCGCATTCCCCGGGAATGGCACCGGGCCGTAGCGCAGCCCGCCTGCGCGGTCCACTTTGAAGGCGACGCGTTGCGGCGGCGGCGGAGAGTCGAGCCTCGTGCTGAAGTTTCCGACCAGGAACAGTCCGCCGTTCGGGTCGGGAACCTCGAGGCCCTGACCCACGATCTGCGTGGAGCCGATGGTCGCTCCGGAGTCGCCGTAGACCGCGACCGATACGACCTGGTGCCCGGAATCACCGGTGTAGCCGATGAAGCCTCCGAACAGGTCCGGAAAGAGGTCGCCGCTCCAGGATTCGAGGTGGCCGACTACGTTGCCGGAAGGCGAGAGGAGCTTCCACTCGGGATGGCCCGTCTCGTAGAACGGGAACGCGACGGTTCCGTTCACCGTCGCCGAAGGCAGGATGTCGCAGAGTCCGTCCTGCGAGGCGGTCGAGTACTGCTCGACGTGCGTCGTCGGCGTCGGCAAGGACGCGGCGATCAGGCCGTCGCAGTCCACGTTCTGGCCGCCGCCACCGCCGCCGGAGCCGCCACCCCCGCTCGAGCCGCCGCCGCCCGAGTCCCCGCCTGCGCCCGTCCCGCCGTTCCCCGTTCCGCCTCCACCGCCTCCGGAGCCCGCGTCCGCGGAGCCGCTCCCCGTCGATCCCGACCCGCCATCCGCGGTAGGGGCAGAAGATCCCGAGCCGTCGTTGCCGGACCCGATCGCGGTCGGCCCGCACCGGACCGTCGCGATCGCCACCGCGCAGATGAAGACGAGTCCCGGGAACGTCGCCCGCACAGATGCCTCCGCTCGCTGGAGAATGACCCTTATCGTTTCGATAAGGCCACGAGCGAGCGGCTGCCGTCCGGCCGGTTGCCTGCCAAGCAGGCGGCGTTTTGCAAACGATTAGAGCTGGACCGCGAGACCGGGCTCCGCAGCGGGGCGCTGCGTCGGCGCCGGCGCGGCTTCGCGCTTCACCGTGCGGTTGTGCTTCCAGTACCGCAGCTCGGCGACGCCGTCGGCGACGACGACGTGGGGAAAACCTTCGCGCGGATTCAGCCAGGATCCGAGGTTGAGATACCGGCCGCGGCCGACCTGCTCGTCGACCGGGCGGTGGCTGTGTCCCATCACCACGTAGCGGACGTCGAGTAGCTGCACGATCCGGAGCGCCGCCTGTTGCAGCATCGGGTGCGCGTCGGTGCGGCGCCGGCGACCGAGGATCGCGTTGAGCGCGGCGAAGACGATTCCGCAGCCGACGGCGGTGGCGATCTTCGCCATCGCACCGTGAGCGGACGCGATCGCGGCCCAGGATCCGAACAGGCAGACGAGCGCGAGGAGCATCCGGTCCAGGTAGAAGAGCTGCATCGAATCGAAGAGGCTCTGCTCCGCCGGACGGGAGACGATGGCGAGGAGCTTCTCGACTTCGCCCTGGTTGCCCGCGACGCGGCCGAGGAGCTTGCGCACGTGCGCCGCCTGGCCGTCATCGACTTTCTCGATGGCGTGGTCCGCGGCCCGCGCGAAGCGGCGCCACACCTTGAGCGATTTCATCAGGATCGGGTAGGTCACCCGGAAGACCATCACGAAGTAGTCGGCGGCGATGCGCAGCGGGTTCCCCGCCTTCAGCACCCAGCGGAGGTAACCGACGACGCCCCAGGTGTCACACTCGTCGAGGTCGGTCTGCTCCGTGTACTTGTTCGCGAAGTAACGCAGGACCTTCGAGCTGAGCGGCAGATCGAGCTCGCGTTTGGACCGGACCCCCGCCTCCTCGAAGAAGTCGCTCTGCATCGAGTAGGAGTCGTGGGCGTTGCCGTGCTCTGCGTAGAAGAAGCCGGGCTCGAGATAGAACCAGGGGTGGAACTCGATCCGGCGCTCGAAGCGTCGCCGCGCAAATCCTTCCAGACCAGCGCGAGCGGCCAGATGGGCCTTCAACTCGGCCTGCACTGCCGGCCAATGGAACTCCGCGTCATGATTGCCGCGGATGATGTGGAGAGAATTTCCCTTCTGGAGAAAACGGGCGAGCGCGTCGAAGACGAGTGGATGACGTTCGAACACCTTGCGCAGCTTCCAGACACACTTCGATTCCTCGGGCGCGAGGCCGAACTCGCGTTCTTCTTCGGACACTTCGAAGCTCGCCTCGGGCCCGGGAGTGACGGTGATGGCGACGAAATCGACGATGTCGCCGTTCAAGAGCAAACGCCACGGCTTGCCGTCGCGCTGGTTGACCGCGTGGAAGTCCAGGAACGCCGCCAGCTGTGTGTCGAAGGACGCCGGACGCTGCGTCTTTCCAGAGGGCTTCAGGTCGCAGCCGAGGTGCAGATCGGAAATGGCCACCAGGTTGTGCGGCCTCTCGTTGCGGAACATGCGTCCGAGCCCCATGCCCGTTCTACGAGCAAGCGTCGTGCCGCCGCCGTCATTCGTTCGAGCCCGAACCATCTACGTGAGGATCCGTAGGAGGGTCGGGTTTGCTACGCTCGAAGCATGGTCCCGGCGCAGGTCCCCGCTTCCGAGGCCGGCTTCTTCGCCGGAATGGTCGGACGCTCGCCGCGGATGCGAGAGATCTTCGCGCTCCTCAAGAAAGTCGCCCCGATGGACGTCTCCGTCGTCGTCACCGGCGAGACGGGCACGGGAAAGGAGCTGGTCGCCCGGGCGCTCCACGACGAGTCGCCGCGCCGCAAAGGCCCGTTCGTGGTGCTCGATTGCGGGTCGATCCCCGAGAACCTGATCGAGAGCGAGCTGTTCGGACACGAGAAAGGCGCGTTCACCGGCGCGACGGCGTCGCGGGAGGGCGCGTTCGAGCGCGCGGACTCCGGGACCATCTTCCTCGACGAGATTGGCGAGCTGCGTATCGACATGCAGCCGCGCCTCCTCCGGGTGCTCGAGAACCGCGAGGTGCGGCGCGTCGGAGGATCGCAGGTCGCATCCGTGGACGTCCGCGTCGTCGCCGCCACCAACCGCGATCTGGCGAAGGACGTCGAGGACGGCGCCTTTCGCGAGGACCTCTACTTCCGGCTGGGCGTGATCCACGTCCAGCTCCCGCCCTTGCGGGCGCGGCCCGAGGACGTTCCCTGGCTCATCGAGCACGCGCTCTCCCGCCCCGCCGTGATGAGCCGCCACGGCCACAAGCGCGTCACGCCGGCCGCGATGGCCCTCTTGCAGTCGTACGGCTGGCCCGGGAACGTCCGCGAGCTGGTCAACGTCGTCTCGCACCTGCTCACTTTCGCGGAAGGCGCGGAGGTCGACGTCCCGCACCTTCCGCCGCGGCTCTTGACGGAGACCGAGAAGCACCGCCCTCATGTCGCGTTCCACGAGGCGAAGGAGCGGATGCTCGCGAAGTTCGAGCGCGAGTACCTGGCCGCGCTGCTCGAGCGCTGCGCGGGCAACGTGAGCGAGGCCGCCCGCGAGAGCGGCCTGCACCGCAAGTCGATCGAGCGCCTCCTGAAGAAGCACCGCCTCGACGCGCGCACCCTCCGCTCGCGCCGGGGGCGCTAGGGCTACCCGGTCATCGAATCGCCTTCTCGTAGACGCGATACGTCTTGTACTGCTTGGCGCCGAGCCGCTCGATTCCCCGATTGATGAGCACGTTGTCCTCGAGCGTCCAGGAGAGCTCGCCGCTCACGTACCCCCGTTTCATCCCTCGCTCCGCCACCTCCACGTAGAGCGCGGCCGCGAGCGTGCCGTAGCGATGCGAGTATCGGTACTCCTCCTTCACGCCGAGGAGGATGACCCGGGCGTGATGGGGCCGCTGGAACTTGTTTCGATAGAGGAGCTTCAGGAGGTTGAGCGGATTGCGCTTCAGCTCGCCGTCGAAGTCGCGGACCATCTCGTTCACGTCGGGGATGGCGAAACAGATCGCCGCGGGCTTGCCGTCCACCTCGGCGACGAGCGCGATCTCGGTGTCCACGAACATCTTGTACTCGGTGGCGATGATTTCCAGCTCCTTGTTCGTGAACGGGATGAACCCCCAGTTGTCCTTCCAGGCCGAGTTGAAGACGTCGCGGACGATATCGACCTCGCTGCGGAAGTTCGCGAGGTCCATGGTGCGGATGCGGACGTTCGGCAATCCCTTCGTCCGCGCGGCGATGCGCTTGGTGCGCTCGTCGATGTTCCCGGAGACGTACCACCAGGCGTAGAAGTCCTTGGCCTTCGCGTACCCCGCCGCCTCGACCATCCGGCCGAGGTGCGGCTTGTTGTGCCCCATGCCGATGCGAGGCGGAGTGTCGAATCCCATCACGAGGACGCCGATCTCCCCCTTGCTGTCGGGGGTGAACGGCCCGCGCAGCTTCGTGCGGCCCTTGCCCTTGGCAAAGCCTTCGGCGGCGGCGAACAACGCTCGCGAGACGGCAGGATCGTCAGCGCACTCGAAGAAGCCGAAGAAGGCGACGCCCGGATCCTCAGGATGGACCCGGTCGAATTCGCGATCGATCTGCGCGCTGATGCGACCCGCCGGGACGCCGTCGCGCAAAGCGAGGAAGCATTCGATCTCGCCGTGCTCGAGGAACGGGCTCTTCTTCGGATCGAGCTGGCGCCTGTAGTCGTCGAGGAGCGGCGGGACCCAGTTGGGATCGCTCTTCATGCCGAGCGTCCATGGGACGCGCAGGAAGGTCTCGATCTCCTTCTTCGTCCGGACCGGGCGCACTTCGACGGCCGGTTCGATGGCGCTTCGGGCGATTGCCATGAGGGCGGGCAGCGTACCGACAACGCGTCGCGGCGTCGAGCGAAACGCGGGTTGTGGCCACAAGGGTCCGGATGCTATTCGTCCGTCCCTTCGATGGACCTCAAGGAAACCGTCAATCTCCCGAAGACCAGCTTTCCCATGCGCGCCGCGCTCGCCGAGCGCGAGCCCGTCCAGGTCCGCGCCTGGCTCGAGCAGAAGATTTACGAGAAGCTCGTCGCGCAGAACGAGGGACGCGAGCCTTTCATCCTCCACGACGGCCCGCCGTACGCGAACGGATCGCTGCACCTCGGCCACTTCCTCAACAAGACCCTCAAGGACATGGTGGTGAAGGCGCAGCTCATGAGCGGGCGCCTCGCCGAGTACGTGCCCGGCTGGGACTGCCACGGGCTCCCCATCGAGCTGCAAGTGGACAAGCAGCTCGGAGCGAAGAAGCGGCAGATGTCGGCGAGCGAATTCCGCCGCGCCTGCCGCAAATTCGCCGAGGACCAGGTGGTCCTGCAGCGCGACGGCTTCCAACGGCTGGGCGTCTTCGGCCGCTGGGACAAGCCGTATCTTACGATGTCGTACGATTACGAGGCGCAGACGGTCCGCGAGCTGGCGGCGATCGCCAGCCGGGGAGCGCTCTACCGGCGCAAGCGCCCGGTGCACTGGTGCATCCGCGACGTCACCGCGCTCGCCGAGGCGGAGGTCGAGTACCACGAGAAGACGAGCCCCTCGATCTACGTCGGGTTCCGCATCACCAAGGGCGCGCCGGAAGGGGAGCCGTGGTTTCTCGCGGTCTGGACGACGACTCCCTGGACGATTCCCGCGAACCTCGCCGTCACCGTGAATCCGGAGCTGGAATACGTCGCGTACGAGGTTCCCGGGCGCGGCCGGTTCGTGGTCGCGAAGGCGCTCTTGCACTCGTTTCTCGGCGCCACCTTCCCCGACGAGGTGCGAGCACCCGACAAAGGCGGCGCCGATCTCGTCTCGGCAGCGCGGGCGACGGGGGCGACGCTCGCCCATCCCGAGCGGGTCCGCGACGTCGATCCGGAGGATCTCCGCCAATTCGAGTATCGCCACCCGCTCGCAGATCGCACGGGCACCGTCGTCTTCGGAGCGCACGCCACGGCGGAAACCGGCACCGGTCTCGTGCACACCGCGCCCGGTCACGGCGAAGAGGACTTCCGGATGGGGCTCGAATACGGGCTCCCCATCTGGGCGCCGGTCGACGGATACGGAAAGTTCACCAGCGACGTCGGGATCGCGGGCCTCGAAGGCAAGAAGGTCTTCGACGCGAACCCGGAGATCGTGGAACGTCTGCGCGAGGCGGGGGCGCTCCTCAACCGCGGCGGGCAGGCCTTCGAGATCAAACACAGCTATCCGCACTGCTGGCGCTGCAAGCAGCCGGTGATCTTCCGGGCAACGGACCAGTGGTGGATCGCGCTCGACGCGGAGATGGATCTGCCGCGCCGGGGCAAGACGACCATCCGCAAGGCGGCCCTCGAGGCCATCGACGAGATCGCCGCCGCCGGAGGATGGATTCCTGCCTGGGGCAAGGACCGCATCCGCGGAATGGTGGAAAACCGTCCCGACTGGTGCGTCTCGCGCCAGCGAAGCTGGGGCGTTCCCATCCCGGTCGCCTATTGCGCGGCCGATCGCGAGCCGCTCGTCGACGCCGCGGCCATGGAGTTCGTCGCCTCTGTCTTCGAGAAGGAGGGCGCGGACGCCTGGTTCGAGCGGCCGATCGAGGCGCTCCTCCCCGACGGCGCGAAGTGCAAGAAGTGCGGCGGGACGAAGTTCGAGAAGGAGACGGACATCCTCGACGTCTGGTTCGACTCCGGCTCCTCCTGGGCGGCGGTGTGCGAGTCGGGGAAGTGGCCCCATCTCGGCGTGCCGGTCGACCTCTACCTGGAAGGGAGCGATCAGCACCGCGGTTGGTTCAACTCGAGCCTCACCATCGGCATCGGGCACGAGGGGCGCTCCCCCTACAAAGGATGCCTGACGCACGGATTCGTCGTCGGCGAGGACGGCCGCAAGATGTCCAAGTCGCTCGGCAACTACGTCGACCCGCAGGAGACCTTGAAGAAGTACGGAGCGGAGATCGTCCGGCTCTGGGTGGCGGCGAGCGATTACCGCGACGACGTGCGCCTTTCGCCGCAGATCCTCGATACGCTCAGCGAAGGCTATCGAAAGATCCGCAACACCTTGCGCTATTGCCTGTCGCAACTCTACGATTTCGATCCGGCTCGCGATTCTGTCCCCGTCGAGGCGATGGAGCCGATCGACCGCTGGGCGCTGTCGCGCGTCGAGCGCTACGCCGACCTCGTCCGGGGCGCGTACGCCAATTACGAATTCCACCGCAACTATCACGCCACCGTCGACCTCTGCGCGACCGATCTCTCGGCCTTCTACTTCGACGTGCTGAAGGACCGGACCTACTGCTCCGGAAGGACCTGGAAAGCGAGGCGCGCGGCGCAGACGACGCTGTACCGCGTCTGCCGCGATCTCTGCCGCCTGCTCGCGCCGATGGCCTCGTTCACCGCGGAGGAGGCGTGGCAGCATCTACCCGGCGAGAAGCCCGCCTCCGTGTTCCTCGCCGGGATGCCCGATCCGCAGCCCGCCCTCCTCGACGACGCGCTCGAGGAAGAGTTCCGGCACCTGGCTTCCTTCCGGCAAGTCGTGAACGAGGCCCTCGAGGCCCGCCGGGCCGCGAAGGCGCTCGGGAAGGCGACGGAGGCGGACGTCGTCCTGCACGTCCCGAGCGAGCCGCCCATCCTCCGCGAGGTGGCGCAGAAGTACGAGCCGCAGCTTGCCGACATCTTCCTCTGCGCGACCGTCCGCATCGAGGGCGGCGATGCGCTGCGGGCGGAGGTCGCGAAGAGCCCGCATCCGGGGTGCGAGCGCTGCTGGCGCGCCCTTCTGGAAGTGACCGGCACTCCCGCGCTCTGCCGCCGCTGCACGCGTGCGGTCCGCGGAGAGCCGGGGTGACGAAGCCGGTTTCCAAGTGGATGGTCCTGGCCTTCGTCGCAGCGGTCGTCCTCATCTCCGATCAGATCACCAAGTACCTCGCGGTCGCGCACCTCACCTACCTCTTCCAGGCGGCGCGCGCGCAGACGTTCGGCGAGAAGGTCCACGCCTTCCTCACCGAGCGCGATCTGCTCGAGCGGGGACTCGCGAGCCGCAGGTACGCGGTCGTGATCCCGGAGTTCTGGCAGAACCTCTACACGCAGAACCGGGGCGCGGCCTGGGGCTTCCTCGCCCGTGCCGGCGAGCAGTTCCGGGTGCCGTTCTTCTATCTGGTCTCGCTCGCGGCGGTAATCTTCATCTTCACGTATTACCGGAAGCTCTCCGTGCAGCAGCGGTACTTGCAGATCGCGCTCGCGCTCGTCCTCGGAGGCGCCATCGGCAATGCGCTCGATCGGATCCTCCGCGGCTACGTCATCGACTTCATCGACTGGCACTGGAACGACGCCGCCTGGCGGAATCCCTCGCTCCACTGGCCGACGTTCAACGTGGCCGACAGCGGGATTTCCGTCGGGCTCGTCTTGCTGCTCCTCGAGGCGCTCTTCGTGAAGAAAGACGCGAAGGCGAAGGTCCCTGGGAAGCAATCCGCCTGAGAGAGGGTTACACGGACCGACATGCTTCCCATCCTGTTCAGCATCACGCTCCAGCCGTCGTTGGCACCGTTCGTCTTCTTTGGCATCGCCCTCGCCACCGGCGCCTGGCAGATTCGTGTATCGCGCGTCGCCGGTGAGTCCTGGCAGAAGGCCGTGCAGGCAGGCGCCCTCTGGGCCGCCGGGTCAGCAGGCATCCTGTTCGTCGCGGTCCGGGCGCTCGGCGACCCGGGCAACAACAACGTCTTCGCGCTCACGCGGCCCCTCGTCGTCCCGCTCCACACCTACGGGCTTCTCATCGCCACCGCGTTCCTCGTGGCGATGACGATCGCCGGGCGCGCGGCGCAGCGCGAAGGGCAGGATCGCGATCGGGTGATGGACCTGACGTTCTGGATCCTGGTCGCGGCGATGATCGGTTCGCGGGTCCTCTTCATCCTCGTCAACTGGGACGATTACGCGAGGGATCCGGCCAGCATCTTCGCCTTCTGGAAGGGCGGCCTCGTCTTCTACGGCGGCTTCATCGGGGCGGTGCTGATCTCGATCTGGTACATGCGCAAGCATCGGATGCCGTTCTTCCCGGTCGCGGATGTCCTCATCCCCTCCGTCGCCCTCGGTCACGCCATTGGACGCCTGGGCTGCTTCGCGGCGGGTTGCTGCTGGGGCGGTGCGTGCGATCCCCACCTTCCCTGGGCGGCGAAATTCCCACCCGAATCGCTCGCGTACCAGAGCCAGGTGGCGACCGGCATCATCCACCTCGGCGCCGCGCACACCATCCCCATCCATCCCACCCAGCTCTACGAGTCGCTGGGAGAGTTGCTCATCTTCTGCGCCCTCATCTTCTGGCGGCAGCGCAAGCGCTTCCACGGCGAGCTGCTCGCGCTGTACCTGGTGCTCTACGCGCCGCTTCGCGCCATGGTGGAGACGCTCCGGGGCGACGAGGAGAGGGGCAGGGTGTTCAATTTCGTCGGACCGTGGGCGAAGGGCGCCTGGTGGAACCTCTCCACGAGCGAGCTCATCAGCGTGGGCATTTTCGGGGCGGGAATCGCACTCTTCGCCTACCTCGGCAGACGTCGGCCGATGGCTGCGACGGCGTAGCTCGTAGCGCCACCACCCTGCTAGACTTCCCGGGTGGCTGTGTCTCCGGGCGTAGTGCCCCAATCCCAGGAAAAGTTGCAGGAAGAGCTCGACGCGATGGAGCAGTCCATCGGCGAGCTGCAGGTCCTGTACGAGAAGTACTTCCTCGGCATCGACAGGCGCCCGCCGGACAAGGAGCGAAAGCGGATCTCCGACCGCATGCGCGTCCTCAAGGGGACGCAGGTCAAGAACACCGCCCTCAAGTTCCGGCTGCACACGATGTTCGCGAAGCTCATCTCCTTCGAGCGCATGTGGGACCGCACCCTGCGCGAGATGGAGGAGGGCACCTACCGCCGCGACGTCTTCAAGGCGAAGCTCCACGGCAAGAAGAAGGAAGCCGGCAAGGGGAAGGAAGTGGCCGCGGCGGGGTCGCCGGCGGTCCACCTCTCCGACGAGAAGCTGCGCAAGCTCTACGACACGTATCTCGTGGCGCGTCAGCGCACGGGTGAGCCGGTCGCCGGACTGACCTTCGATTCAGTGGCGACGCGCATCCGCGCCCAGGTGCCGGAGCTGCTCGCGCGTCACAAGGCAAAGAACATCGAGTTCAAGGTCGTCATCAAAGGCGGAAAAGCCGTTCTCAAGGCCGTCCCGCTCACGTAGGACCTGTCCACTCTCCGACAGCAACTTGCCGCTTCCAGGGGCGCTCCCCAACCTTCGATGCGTCGAAGGGAGAGGGTGCATGGGGAGAGTGGTCATCTGCGGCGTCCTGGTCGTCCTCGCCGCGTGCGCGCGGGCGGAAGCGCCTTCGACCCGGCAGAGCGAGGCGCTGGAGCGCAGCGCGAGGCTGCTCGCGCGGCTCGATCAGCTCGAGGCCGACCTCCACCAGCAGGATGCGGAGATCTTCCTCACTTCGGAGCTCGAGTGGCGCCATGGACAGGCCCAGCAGATCGCCTGCCAGGTGACGAACGATCACGTGAAGGAGATCCACCGTCTCGCGGTCCTGCAGGAAGAGAAGCGGCGGGACAAGGCGAAGGGGCACAAGAAGGGCAAGGTCGTCGCGCAGGCGCGGGTGCCGAAGACGCGGCTGGCGACGAACTGATCTACTCGAACATCTTGTCGACCGGCACGACCTCGACGTCGCCGGGACCCTTGGCCCCGAACGACGTGCGATTGACCGCGCGGTCCGTGTCGAGGAGCGCAGCGGGCTTCTGCGGAACGTTTCCCTGCGCATCTTTCTGGTAGTGCATCGCCGTCGCCGCGTCCGCGAGGATCGTCTTCTTCGCCTCCTCCATGCCGGGACCGACCACGACGCACTGCAGCTCCTCGGGCTTCACCCATTTGCGCCAGGCGGCGTTCACCTGGTCGGCGGTGACGGCAGGTAGCGCCGCGCGCCACTTTTCCAGGAAATCCTGCATGCCGAGGAAATCGTCGTCGAGCGCGTACCCCAGCTTGCGCGCGTCGGTCTGGTCGTAGAGGAGGAGGTAGCCGTCGAGGAAGCCTTTGGTCTGCTCGACCTCGTCGGCGGAGAAAGGCTCTTCCTTGAGGGACCGCTCGAGCTCGGAGAGCGCGGCGCGGAGCGCGAAAAGCCGGTTCTCGTTCTGCACCGGCCGTAGCCAGATGGTGAAGTCCTGCTGGTGGCGGGCCCGGTACGTCTGCGCCGTGGCCGCGTCGCCGCCTTGCTGCTGGAAGTGCTCGATGTACGCGTAGTCGCCGTAATTGAGGCCGCGCTGCTCGCGCAGCCGCTGCATCAGGCGCCCGTTGAACTGGCGGTGCTCGCCGAAGGCGCTCCGCGCGATCGACATCGCGGGCCAGTCCGGATCCTCGTGCGAGAGCGCCCAGGGTATCCCGCAGGAGATGGCGCTCGCCTCGGAGCCCTTCTCGACGAGGAGGTATCGCGGCTGCGGATGCGGACTCGCCGCGGGCACCTCCGCGACCGCACCGCCGCTGTGCGGAAGCTCGGTGAACGCCGCTGCGACCCGGTCGGGAAGGTCCTTCGGGTACCCGCCGGCGATTCCCACGGTGAGGCGATCCACCGTGAACAGCTTCTCGGCCTGGTGCCGCAGATCGTCGAGGGTGATCGATCGCAGATTGGACACATGTCCCGGCGT
This sequence comes from Myxococcales bacterium, assembly GCA_045802855.1. Classification (GTDB taxonomy): domain Bacteria; phylum Myxococcota; class Myxococcia; order Myxococcales; family 40CM-4-68-19; genus VBKO01. The sequence goes on from JBJMQD010000404.1 coordinate 36,035, forward strand.
CGCATGGCCGTAGGGATGCCCGCGGTACATCAGCTCCCCGAGCGCCTCTTTGCCGAGGTTCTCGTCGTCGCCCTGGCGGAGCCGCCGGGAGACGTCGAGCACCTGCGCGTCGCGCAGCCGGACGAATTCCCGCGCGTCCCAGCGGGGGCGCTCGACGACGTCGACGAGGATGGGGAGGAGCTTGTCCAGGTTGTCCTTGTGGACGGTCGCGAAGAAGGTCGTCTGCTCCTTGTCGACGCGGGCGACGATGTCGGTCGCCATCGGGAAGAGGGCGAGCTGGAGGTCCTTCGCGTCGAGGGCCTTGGTGCCGCCCTCGCTCATGATCCGGGCGGCGAGGAGCGTCGCGCCGGCCTTGCCCTTCGGGTCGTCGGCGGCTCCGCCCTTGAAGCGCAGGGCGATGGTGACGAGGGGCTTGTCGCTCGGGGGAAGGGCGAGGAACTCGATGCCTTTCACTTTCGGCTTCTCTCGAAGCGGCTCGGAACGGGCGGCGCTCTGCGCGGGCGGCTGCGGGGCGGTCGGGCTCTCTTGCATCCGTTCCTGGGGCGGCGCGGCTGCCGCGGTGCTCCCGGATGCGACGGGCGCCGGCTCTTGGCGGGGCTCCGGCTTCGCTGCGTCGGTGCCGTGGCCGCAGGCCGCGAGCGCCGCGGCCAGGGAGAGGACGGCGAGCGCCTTCACTGCGCTCCCCCGCTGGCCACGGATTTTGATTTGGCGGAGGTGCTGGTGGTGAGCGTGACCGTGGTGCGGTTCGCGTCGAGGAGCGCCTTCTTGGTGAAGGCGACGAGGTCCTCGGGACGGACCGCGTCCACTTCGCGGTAGAGCGCGTTGATGTATTCGAGATCGCCGGTCAGGGTGGTGTACTGGGCGAGCGCGTCGGCGATGGCGTCGGGCTTGTCGAGCTCCGCGATGTTCTCGTAACGGACGTTGCTCTTGATGGCGGCGAGGCGCGCGGGATCGACCCGGCCGCGAGCGAGATTCGACACGTCGGTGACCACGGCGTGCTCCGCCGCTTTCAGGTTCTTCTCGTCCTTCACCCGGAGCAGGACGCCGAACAGGCCCGGATCGCGCTGGATGCCGTCGGTGGGGACGATCGTGTCGACCATCTGCTTTTTCAAGACGAGCTGCTCATAGAGGGGACTCGTCTTTCCGAACAGGTACGGGGCGAGGACGCGCTGCACGGCCGTGTCCTTGACGTCCTTCGCTCCGAACGCGTGCCAGAAGATGGCGAGGCGCGGGACGGTGGGGCTCTTCCAGGCGATGCTCGCGCGACGGTGGCTCGTCTGCCGCGGCTCGGTAGGAATGGGGGCGGGATCGGTGCGGCCGCGCCAGCCGCTGTAGGCCTTCTGGATCCTCTCCAACGTGTCCTTCGCGTCGAAGTCGCCGCAGACGACGACGGTGGCGTTGTCGGGCTCGTAGTAGCGGCGGAAGAACTCGCGCGAGTAGGCGAATCCGCTCGGCATCGCCTGGATGTCCTGCAAGAAGCCGATGGTGGTGTGCTTGTACGTGTGCTTCGTGAACGCGGTGTCCTGCAGCACTTCGGCGAGCTTCTGCTCCGGATTCGACGAGCTCTTCGCATACTCGCCGAGGATCGCCCCGGCCTCGGTCTTGAACTGCGCTTCGTCGTACGAGAGGTTCTGGAAGCGATCCGCCTCGTACTCGATGATGGTGGGGAGCGACCTGGCGGGCCCGTAGAGGTGGTACACGGTCAGGTCGAGATCGGTATAGGCGTTGGTATTGAGGCCGAGCCGCGTGACGGTGTTGTTGTAGTCGTCGGCCGGGTGTTGCTTCGTGCCGCGGAACATCATGTGCTCGAAGAAGTGGGCGTAGCCGGAGCGGCCCTTCTCGGGCTCGTTGCGGCTGCCGACGCGCATGAGCGTCCAGTAGGCGACGAGGCCCGGGGAATCGTAGGGGATGAAGACGACGCGGAGGCCGTTCGGCAGGGTGTGGGATTCGGTCTTGAAGGGGAACGCTTTCGCGGCGGCGGGCTGCCGGGCCTCCGGCGGGGAGGCGTTCGGTTTGCTCTTCGGCTTTGCCTTTCCAGCGGCCGCGAGGAGGCTTCCGGGTGCGGCGGCGGTCGTGGGCGCGGCGACTGCGAGGGCGACGGCGAGCGGGACGGCGAACAGCACGATCACCTCCACGCCCGCGGAGGTTCCTTCCCCTCTGCCGCGGGGCGGCGCAGGATAGTCCAGGCTCTGCGGGTTCTCCAGCAATTCGCGGGAGCGGTCGGTGACCTCCGACACGTACTGACTAGGTCCAGTTCCAGATGACCACGATCCACTCGTCGGTCGCGGTGCGGTAGCGCTCGAGCTCCTCGAAGCCCGCTTTTTCGTGCGCCCTGAGCGACCGCGAGTTGCGGACCGAGATCTCCGTGACGCAGGCGTCGAACCGGGACTTCAGATTTTCCCTGTGCGCCGCGTAGAGGGCGCTGAACACGCCCCGCCCGCGGTAGGGCTTGGCGACGCAGACCTGGCCCATCACGTAGTAGCGGCGCCCGTCGAGGCTCGCGTTCGCGTCCAGGCGCCGGAACATCGGGTCGAGGACGGGGACGAAGGAGCGACACTCGACGGGCATGACGAGGGCGTAGCCGGCGAGCTCTTGATCGTCCTTGGCCACGATGCTGGGAACGATGGCGTGCATCCGGCGCAGGACATCGAGCGTGTGCTCGACGGTGACGAACCCCTGTTCGGCGCGCTCCCGCTCGTCGAGGTTCCGGGGCAGGTTCCTCTGCTGCAGCTCGAGGATCTGCTCGAGCTCCGCCTCGCTCGCGACTGGCCTCGCTTCGACCATGCGCCGAGCTTAACAGCCACCCGGGCGCTCGCCCCGGCGCGAGTCTTGACGGGGGAGCCGGGGCGCGGCATACAGGCCCGCCTTCGGTTGTGCCCAGGTAGCTCAGTCGGTAGAGCAGGGGACTGAAAATCCCCGTGTCGGTGGTTCGATTCCGCCCCTGGGCACCAATTCCGAGGGGTTAGCGATTCCGGGTTGTCCAGCCTGTCTGGAAATTCCATCGAATCCGGTTCCAACTGATGCATTAGCGATGCAGTCCGGGAAGGCATTCCGGACGTGCAAGAGCAGGCGCTGACTGAGCTCTTCCGGGGAGAGCTTGCCGTAGACCCGTTCCAGCATGCGTGTGTCGGCGTGGCCCATGGTGGGGGCGATGATCTCGTCGGGGAAGGCGGCGATGCGCATCCAGCGGCCGTAGGTGCGGCGGAGGTCGTTCGGCGAGCAGCGCTCGATGCCGGCGCGCTTGCAGGCGTCGATGAGGTCGCGGCGCACGTTGGTCCAGGGTGGGAAGAGGAGGTCCTGGCCGGGCGCGTGCTGCGCTGCGTAGCGGAGGAGGCTGAGCAACGCCGGATGCGCGACGACGAACCGGCGGTCGCGGGTCTGCCGCTTGGTGCCGCGTAGGTGGACCCAGCCGGATTCCGGATCGATGTCCTCGCGCCGCGCGCGCGTGCACTCGCGCCAGTTGGCGGAGGTGGCGACCATGAACGCAACCGCCGCAGCTTTCGGCGCCGTCAGCTCGCCTAGAAGCCGTGACAGCTCGTCCGGCGTGAGCGCGCGGTCGCGCGGCTTGTAGCCGGCACCGAAGCGTTCGGGCAGCATCTCGTCGAGGCTTCCGGACCAGAGTCGCGCGCGAAGCGCCAGCCTCAGCGCGGCCCGCAGCGTCGTCAACTCCTTGTGGATGGTGTGGTCGCTCGTGCCCTCGTCGCGACGAGCGCGCACATATGCGTCGACCGCCGGCGCATCGAGCTGCGCGAGGCGGAAATCCTCGCCGAATAAGCGCAGCAGCACTCCGCTCTTCTTCGCGTAGAACTCCGCGGTCTCAGGCGCGCGCTTGCCGGCCTTTGCTTCCGACCAGCGATGCT
>JBJMQD010000448.1:0-3017 GCA_045802855.1 Myxococcales bacterium
CTTGCCCACCAGCGCCTGCTCGGCTTCCGGGACGCGCCAGGGCTTCGTCCCGACGCCGCCCATGGCGAGGCGCGCGGCGCGGATCTCGCCTCCCTGCACGTCGACCGCCGCGGCGCAGGAGACGAGCGCGAAGGCGTAGGAGGCGCGGTCGCGGACCTTCACGTAGCGGGACCGTGCTCCGTGCGCGGAGAAGGGAACGAACACGGAAGTGATGAGCTCTGCTTCTGCCAGCGAGAACTCGCGTTCGGGATGATCGCCAGGCAAGAGATGCAAGTCGGCGAACGGGATGTCGCGCTCTCCCTTCGGGCCCTTCACATGCACCTTCGCCTCCAGCGCGGCGAGCGCGACGCACATGTCGGACGGGTGCGCGGCGATGCAGAAGTCGCTCGTGCCGAGAATCGCGTGCATGCGCGTCCAGCCGCCGATGGCGGAGCAGCCGCTGCCGGGCTCTCGCTTGTTGCAGGGCGTGGCGAGGTCCCGGTAGTACGCGCAGCGCGTCCGCTGCAGGAGGTTTCCGGCGGTGGTGGCGACGTTGCGCAACTGCGGCGAGGCGCCGGAGAGGATCGCCTCGCACAGCACCGGCAGCCGCTTCTTGATCTCCGCATGCTGCGCGACTTCCGTGTTGGTCGCGAGCGCGTCGATGCGGACGCCGTCCTGCTGCACGTCGATCTTGCGCAGGTCGAGCCTGCTCACGTCGACGACGTGGAGCGGCCGCAGCACCTCGATCTTCATCAGATCGACGAGCGAGGTGCCTCCGGCGAGGAAGGCGGCGTCGGGCCGCCCCGCCGACTTCAGTGCCGATTCAACGCTGTCCGCGCGCTCGTAGGTGATCCGTTCCATCAGACCCTCCCCTTCGCGCTGCGAACGGCGTCGACGATGTTCGGGTAGGCGCCGCAGCGGCAGATGTTGCCGCTCATGCCTTCGCGGATCTCGTCGTCCGTCCCGCCGCCGCCCTCCTTCAGCAAGCCGATCGCGGAGAGGATCTGTCCCGGGGTGCAGTACCCGCACTGGAAGGCATCGTGATCGAGGAAGGCCTGCTGCATGGGATGCAACTCTTCGCCGTTCGCGAGCCCTTCGATGGTCGTGATGCTCCGCCCCTCGTGCTGGATGGCGAGCGCGAGGCAGGAGTCGACCCGCTTGCCGTCGACCAGCACGGTGCAGGCGCCGCACTGGCCCATGTCGCATCCCTTCTTGGTGCCGGTGAGCCCGAGGTTCTCGCGCAGGGCGTCGAGGAGCGTCACGCGCGGCTCGATGTGCAAGGTCCGCTTCTGCCCGTTGACGATGAGTGGAACTTCGACCAGACCGGACGCGCCGGTGCCGGGCGAGTCTCCGCCCTTGCGCTGGGAAGTCGCGCACGCCTCGAGGAGGGCCGCGGCGAGTGCCAGCGCGAGCGCGTTCACGATCAGCTCGCGCCTTCCGATGCCGCGGACCGACGCCGCCGCCGAGCGCAGTGCGACGAGCAGCGCCTGCTCCGCCGGAAGCACCCCGTCGGCTTCGCGGCGGAACCGGATGCGCCGCTGCGGATCGACGAGCAGGACGGTGAGCCCCGGACCGCCGCGCTCGGGCCTGCGAACCTCGAACGCTTCCCAGAGATGCGGGGCCGGCGCGAGCGGCCTCGGCTCGTCGTCGGGAGCGATCAGCACGCCGCCTCGCGGATGGACCGCGACGAGCCTCGCTCCGAGACCGCGAAGCTCCGCTCGCAATTCCTCGGTCACGCTCCCGGGCCATGCCGCGCAGAAGGCGATTACCGCGGTCGCTCCCGACAGCTCGCTCGCTCCCTCGGACGGCGGAGCGAGCCGCAGCGACAGATCGGGCGCGGGGCCCAGGCAGGTCGTGTCCATGGCACCTCCGCGGGGCGACAAAGCACAGGAGCGCTCCGCGGGCAGCGGGGTCATCGTCGGCAGCGTCGCAAACGCAACGCCGCGTCTCTCCGTATGCTCCGGCCTTACGGCCTCCGCCCGTCGCGGGCGGAGCCCGCTCCTCCGCGATATGCTTTTCGGCATGGCCCGCCTCGCCGCGCGCATGTCCGATCTCGGCACCGAGACTGCATTCGACGTCCTCGCCCGGACCCGCGTCCTGGAAGCGCAGGGCAAGCACGTCCTCCATCTCGAGATCGGCGAACCCGACTTTCCCACTCCGCCCCATGTCGTCGAGGCGGGCATCCGCGCCTTGAAAGACGGTGCGACGAAGTACGGGCCTCCGCCCGGGCTGCCCCAGCTTCGCGAAGCGGTCTGCGAGCGGGTGCTGGCCGACGTAGGGGTCCGGGCCACGCCGGACGAAGTGGTGATCACCCCGGGCGCGAAGCCCATCCTCTTCTTCGCCATCCTGGCCACGGTCGGACCCGGCGACGAAGTGCTCTGCCCCGACCCCGGATTTCCCATCTACGAATCGGTAGTCCGATTCGCCGGCGCGAAGGCGGTGCCCGTCCCGTTGCGCGCCGATCGCGGCTACGCGCTCGACGTCGATGCCGCGGAGAAGCTGGTCACGGGCCGCACCCGCCTCGTCATCTTCAACAGCCCGGGCAACCCGACCGGCGGAATGGTTTCCGCGAAGGACCTCGAGCGCATCGGCGCGCTCGCCGAGCGGCACGATCTGTGGGTCATCGCGGACGAGATCTACGGCCGCATCCATTACGAGGAAGAGCACACCTCGCTAGCAGCGCTCCCCGGAATGCGCGAGCGCGTCGTCCTCGCGGACGGGTTCTCGAAGGCGTACGCCATGACCGGCTGGCGCCTCGGGTACGGCGTCTTCCCCCGCGCGCTGGTCGAGCCGGTGACGAGGCTCGTCATCAACTCGAACTCGTGCACGGCCGCCTTCGTGCAACTCGCGGGCGTTGCGGCGCTGCGCGGATCGCAGGAACCGGTGCAGCGCATGGTGGCGGAGTACCGGCGGAGGCGCGACCTGGTGGTCTCAGCGCTTCGCGAGACGCCGGGACTGCGCTGCGCCATTCCGCAGGGTGCGTTCTACGCGTTCCCCGACGTGCGGCAGCTTCCGCTCCCGGCGAGCGCCTTCGCGAC
>JBJMQD010000477.1:0-28785 GCA_045802855.1 Myxococcales bacterium
ACAAGGACCTGATGACGAAGGGCGACCTGCTGGTGAAGAAGTAGCCATGCGCCGGGCACAGATCCTGATGGCGGTGGGCATCATCGCGTTCGCCGTCTCCATCGGCGTCCAGGCGTACCAGGTCGGTTCCCGCTGGGTGGACGGACAGGCGGGTCCCGGTTTCTTCCCCTTCTGGCTGGCAGCGCTGCTCGCCCTCTGCGGCGCGATAATCCTCGTGCGCGAGATGCGCCTCGAGAGCATCAAGCCCTTCTTCCACGATCGCACCGCGGTCATGTCGGTGATCAAGGTCATCTCCACGGCGGCCGGCCTTCTCGTCTTCACCTACCTGATCGGCTTCCGCACCGCGTCGATCCTCTATCTCTTCGTCTACCTGCGCTTCATCGGCAAGCACCGCTGGCCGGCGGTCATCGCGATGAGCCTCCTCATCCCCCTCACCGGTTACTACGTCTTCGAGCGAATCCTGCAGGTCGGTCTTCCTCGCGGCATCTTCGAGATCCCCTACATCGGCTGAGGGTCCACCATGTGGCAGGCAATCCATGACCTGGGCTTCGGCCTTGGCGTCGCCCTCCATCCGGTCAACCTCCTCGCCGGCGCGGCGGGCGTCATCGCCGGCACCGTCATCGGAGTGATTCCCGCCCTGGGGCCGACGCAGGGCGCCGCGCTGCTCCTGCCAATCGTGTTCCGCCTCCCGCCCGCCACCGGACTCATCTTCCTCTCCGGGCTCTACATGGGGGCCATCTACGGCGGGTCGGTGACCTCCATCCTCTTCAACATCCCGGGCACGCCGATGGCCGCCGCCAGCGCCTTCGACGGGTACCCCATGGCGCTCAAGGGGAAGGGGGCGCGCGCGCTCGCCGGATCGGCGCTCTCCGCGTTCATCGCCGGAACGGTCTGCATCATCCTCTTCACCTTCTTCGCCCGTCCCATCGCAGAGTACGCGCTCACCTGGGGGCCACCGGAGTACTTCTCGGTGATGGTCCTCGCGTACGCTGCGCTGGCCGGCCTCGAGGGGGGGAGCGTCACCAAGACCAGCGTCTCCGTGCTGGTCGGCCTCATCCTCACCACCATCGGCGTGGACGTGATCACGGGGATCCCGCGGCTCACCTACGGCTCCTACGACCTGCTCGCCGGCATCAAGTTCCTGGTGGTGGTGGTGGGCATGTTCGGCATCGGCGAGCTGGTCCGGGCCGCCGAAGAGAACATCATGAGCAAGTCCGCGGTGAAGGCGAAGGTGACCGTCGCGGACATCGTAGGCGCGCTCAAGGAGATGGTCGGCTACTGGAGGACCTTCCTGCGCTCCACCATCATCGGTTTCTGGATCGGCGTGCTGCCCGGGACCGGCGCGACGCCCGCTTCCTTCGTCGGTTATGGCCTGGCGAAGAAGTTCTCGAAGCACCCCGAGAAGTTCGGGACCGGCGATCTGGAGGGCGTGGTGGCGCCGGAATCCGCCTCCTCGAGCGCCGAGGTCGGGTCGCTGCTACCGCTGGTGACGCTGGGAATCCCGGGGTCCCCCACGGCGGCCGTCATCCTCGGCGCGCTGATGATCTGGGGACTGCAGCCGGGCCCGCTCCTGATGATCGATCACCCGGACATCGTCTGGGGATTCATCGCCAGCATGTACATCGCTGCAGTGCTGTCGATGATCCTCAACATGTTCGCCATCCCGCTCTGGACCCAGATCCTCAAGATCCCCTTCACGGTGCAGGTGCCGCTCATCATCTTCCTCTGCTACATCGGCGGCTACACCGAGAACAACACGCTCGTCACCATGTGGATGGTGTTCGTCTTCGGGGTCATCGGTTTCCTCTTCAAGAAGATGGGCTATCCGCTCGCGCCGCTGGTGGTCGCCATCGTCCTCGGCGACGACACCGAATCGCACTTCCGGCGCAGCCTGATCCTCTCGCGGGGAAGCCCGTCGATCTTCTTCACCCGCCCGGTCTCGCTCATCCTCCTCTTGCTCGCGCTGGCGCTCTTCCTCTTCCCCCTCATCGCGCCGGCGATCAAGAGGATGAAGCGGCCGCCCAGGGCCGCCCCGCCCGCCCCGGCGACCGGCGGCACTACGGCCTAGACCCGCTTACGCCGCCGGCCGAGCGCGAGAGCGACGAGACCCAGGATCGTCCCTCCGCCCGCGCTCGAGCAACCAGGTTTTGCGGGTGAACCGCCCCCTCCTCCCGACGACGGAGGGGGCGCCGGCGGAGGCGCGACGCCGAGAGTCTGCTGGAGCAAGGCGAACTGAGCCGCGCACGCCTGGGTGACGGCGGGGCACGTCAGCGGACCGGCGATGTCGGTGAACTTCATGAGCGGCGTGAACGTCTGCGCGCCGTCGATGCTGATTCCCAGGTTGTAGCCGTCGAGGAACCCGTCGCCGCAGGCGTAGATGGGCGCCGCCGGGTCTCCGGCCCGCTGACCGAGGCAGCGCGCGCGAGGCCCGGTCCGCTTCTGGAAGGCCGTCGTCCCCGCCGGAGCGGCATAGAGATCCGAGCTGGTCGTCCCGGCGAGGAGCGTTCCGTCAGCGGCGATGAGGAATGTGCTGAACGCCGTCGTGCCGGTGATGGTCAACGCGGTGGTCAACGTCGCTCCGCGATCGGCCGTCACCGCGATGGCATCCGAGCGTTGGACACCGTTCTGGAGGCGGAGATAGACGGTGCCGGCCAACTTCGGGTCGACGGCGGCGATGGTCACCTCCGTGCCTGGAGGGACCGGCAGCTGCACGCGGTTGACGGCGTCGAAGGTCTGCCCGCCATCGAGGCTGGTCAAGAGGAAGGCCTGCGCCGCCGCACTCGTGGCGTCGTGGATCTCGGTCACGTAGACGACGTTGCGGTCCGAGCGCGCGATCTCGACCCCGCTCAGGCGATTCGGCGTGCTGTACACCGGACCCTGGAAGGTGATTCCTCCGTCGTGTGAAACACGGACCTCGTCGGCGCGGCCCGCGCTCAGGTTGGCTGCGATCGCGACGACGAACAAAGGATCGTTCGCGTCGATGAACAGGTCCCTGGCGACAAGCGCCGCGGTGGCGCCCGCTCTCGTCCAGGTGCAGCCGCCGTCCTCCGACCGCCAGAACCCGTTGAAGCTCGTCGCGATGACGGTGCCGTTCTTCGCGGCCTGGTAGAAGTTGACGTTGTCGTTGACAGAGCCGGTGATGTACGGCTCGCAGACGTACCGCCAGCTCTTGCCCTGATCCTGGGAAATGACGAGGCCGAAGTTCGTCCCGACAAGGATTTCGTCGGGGACGTTCTCGGGCAACATCACCGACAGCTCGTCCGGAAACGCGCCGTCGGCGATGGCGGGGGCGAACGGACAGAGCGCGGCGGCGGCCATCGCGAGCAGGGAGAAGCGCACCTGCTCACGATACCGCAGCGGACTAAACGCCGCTGTCGCGGCCGCGAAGCTCCGGTGGCGTGGTCGCGTCGTGGATCCGGCGCGCCAGGATGTCGTGCTCCTCCCGGATCTCGGTCGGAAGGCGGCTGCCGAAGGTGCCGAAGAACTGCTCCTGGCTGTGCACCGCTTCCATCCACTCCGCCGGGTCGACGCGGAGAAGCTGCGCGAGGGCTTCGTCGGACAGGTCCAGGCCCTTGGTGTCGATCGCCTTCCTGGTCGGGATGAACCCGATGGGGGTGTCCACCGCCTCGCCCTTGTCCTCGCAGCGCTTCACCACCCACTCGAGGACGCGGATGTTGTCGCCGAATCCGGGCCAGAGGAACTTGCCGCTCTCGCCGGTCCGGAACCAGTTGGTGCGGAAGATCTTCGGCGGCGAGGAGAGCTTCTTCCCCACGTCCAGCCAGTGGCTGAAGTAGTCGCCCATGTTGTAGCCGGCGAAGGGAAGCATGGCCATCGGGTCGCGGCGCAGGACGCCGACCTTGCCCGTCGTCGCCGCCGTCGTCTCGGACGACAGCGTGGCGCCGAGGAAGACGCCGTGCTGCCAGTTGCGCGCCTCGAAGACGAGCGGGACGTTTCGCTGCCGGCGGGCGCCGAAGAGGATCGCCGTGATGGGAACGCCTTCCGGGTCCTCCCACTTCGGCGAGATGGACGGGCACTGGCTCGCGGGTGTCGTGAAGCGGCTGTTGGGATGCGCTGCCTTCTCGGTGGAGGCGGGCGTCCAGGGACGGCCTTGCCAGTCGAGAGCGTTCGCGGGCGGCGGATCGTCGTGCCCCTCCCACCAGGGCGTCCCGTCCGGCCGCAGGGCCACGTTGGTGTAGATGGTGTTCTTCTGGATCATCTCGATCGCGTTCGGATTCGTCTTGCGGCTCGTCCCGGGAACCACGCCGAAGAAGCCGGATTCGGGATTGATCGCCCAGAGCCGCCCGTCGTCGCCCTTGCGCAGCCAGGCGATGTCGTCGCCGATGGTCCACACCTTCCACCCGGGCTTCGAGGGGACGAGCATGGCGAGGTTCGTCTTCCCGCAGGCGCTGGGGAAGGCGCCGGTGATGTAATGCGTCTTTCCCTCGGGAGTGCCGAGCCCGAGAATCAGCATGTGCTCGGCGAGCCACCCTTCCTTCTTTCCGAGCCAGCTCGCGATGCGCAGCGCCATGCACTTCTTCCCGAGGAGCGCATTGCCGCCGTAGCCCGAGCCCACCGACCAGATGGTGTTCTCCTCGGGGAAATGGCAGATGAAGCGCCGGTCGGGGCTGAGATCGCCGAGCGAATGCAGGCAGCGGGTGAAGTCGTCCGATCCGCCCAGGTGTTCCTGCGCCGCCCGGCCCATGCGCGTCATGATCCGCATGTTCAGGACCACGTAGCGGCTGTCGGTGATCTCGACGCCGACCTTGGAGAAGCGCGATCCGGGCGGGCCCATCAAGAAGGGCACCACGTACATCGTCCGGCCCTTCATCGCTCCCTGGTAGAGCGCGGCGAGCTTCGCCTTCGCGTCGGAGGGCGGCATCCAGTTGTTGTTCGGGCCCGAGTCCTCCTTGTGCCTCGTGCAGACGAAGGTGAGGTGCTCGGTGCGGGCGACGTCGTGGGGAGCGCTGCGGTGCAGGTAGCAGCCGGGGAGCTTCTTCTGGTTGAGCTCGATGAGCTCGCCCGTCTGCAGGCACTCCTTCGTCAGGCGATCCCGTTCCGCCTCGGAGCCGTCGCACACGACCACCTTGTCGGGCGTCGTCATCTTCTGGATCTCGTCGACCCATCGCTGGATCGGCGCGTTCAGTACCGTCATGGAAACGTCTCCGGGTCCGGGAGGGGAAGTCCGGTCAATCGAGTCGCTGGTATGCCGACGTGGTGAGGAACTCGGCGAAGTCTGGCGCGAGGACGAGGCTGTCGAGGATCTCCGCGGCCTCGGCGATCCGGCCGCCCTTTCCGAGCTTCGCGAGCTCCTCGTCGCGGACCTTGCGGTAGAGGTCCCCGCTGGCGGTCCGCCCGTCGTCGAGCTTGGTCTTGTTCTTGATCCACTGCCAGAGCTGGGCGCGCGAGATCTCCGCGGTGGCGGCGTCCTCCATCAGGTTGAAGATGGCGGCCGCGCCGTTGCCCATCAGCCACGAGTTCACGTACTGGATGGCGACCGTGACATTGTTGCGGAACCCCGCATCGGTAACCGTTCCGCCCGGCACCTTCGTATCGGTGAGCTGGGAACCGGTTACCGAAACCTCGCTGCGCAGCTTGTCCTTCTGGTGCTGCTTGCTGCCGAGCACCTTGTCGAACTCCTCGGCGGCGATCTTGACCAGGTCGGGATGGGCGACCCAGGTGCCGTCGAAGCCGTCCGTCGCCTCCCGCCGCTTGTCCTCGCGCGTCTTGGCGAAGGCCTTCTCGTTGATCTCGGGGTCCCTGCGGGAGGGGATGAAGGGCGCCATCCCACCGAGGGCGTGGGCGTTGCGCCGGTGGCAGGTCTTGATGAGCAGCTCGGTATAGGCGCGCATGAACGGCACGGTCATCGCCACCTGCACGCGGTCGGGGAGGACGCGATCGCTGCGGGTGCGGAACTTCTTGATGATCGAGAACATGTAATCCCAGCGGCCGGCGTTGAGCCCGCTCATGTGATCGCGCAGCTCGTACAGGATCTCGTCCATCTCGTAGGCCGCCGGGATGGTCTCGATGAGGACGGTGGCGCGGATGCTGCCGCGCGGGATCTTCAGCGCGTCCTGGGCGATGACGAAGGCGTCGTTCCAGAGCCGCGCCTCGAGATGGCTTTCCATCTTCGGCAAGTAGAAATAGGGGCCGCTCCCCCGGTCGAGCTGCTCGCGGGCGTTGTGGAAGAACGTCAGCCCGAAGTCCGCGAGCGACCCGGATACCGGCGTCCCGTCCAGCACGAGGTGCTTCTCAGGAAGGTGCCATCCGCGCGGGCGGACGACCAGCGTGGCGATCTTCTGGTTGAGCTTGTACGCCTTCCCCTCCGGAGAGGTGAAGGTGAGCTTCCTGCGGACCGCGTCCATGAGATTGACATGGCCCTCGACGACGTTGCTCCAGGTGGGCGAGAGCGCGTCCTCGAAGTCGGCCATGAAGACGTCGGCGCCCGAGTTGAACGCGTTGATCATCATCTTGCGCTCGACCGGGCCGGTAATCTCCACGAACCGCTTCTGCAGATCGGCCGGACAGGAGGCGACCTTGAAATCCGAGTCGCGCACCTTCTTGGTTTCCGGCAGGAAATCGAATTCCTTGCCCGCGTCGAGCTCCATCTGGCGGGCGGCGCGCCGGGCGAGAAGCTCCTCGCGTCTCGGGTTCAACTCGCGCTGGAGGCGTTCGACGAGCGCCAGCGCCTCCTTGGTGAGCACCAGACTCGCCGCGCCAACGGTCGGACCCCTGACCTCGATGCCCATGAAACCTCCATGCGGGGGAACCGCGATGAGTACCCCATCCGGGGCCCCGCGGGAACAGGAAACCGGTCCGCGGCACAGAAAATGCGCAGAATGCCGCGGGCGAGTTTCGGCTATCGGACAGGTCAGGCTAGAGAAGAGGCAGAAATAGCCGTATGCGAGGGTCGTACCCGGGTTGCGCCGTTCGAGCGCGGGGACTCTTCCATGCCTTCACCTCTGCGGCTTCTCGGGCTGTTCCTTCTCGTCGCCTGCACGAAGGGCGGCCTCGTTCCATCTCCGGGAGCCGCGCAGCGTCCAGAGCCTGCTACTTCCGACGAGGCGCCCCCGACCGGCAAGCTGCCGCCCGACGTCCGTCCGACACGATACGCGCTGTCGCTCGAGATCGATCCTGCGAAGGAACGCTTCTCGGGAACGGCCGAGATCGCCGTCGAGTTGGATCGGCCCCGCACCGTCGTCTGGCTGCACGGGGCGGAGTTGCACGTCACGTCCGCCTCGATCGACGGGATGGAAGCGACGTACGCGCAGGTCGATCCTGGCGGAGTGGCGAAGCTGACCCTTCCGCGATCGATGGGTCCGGGTAAGGCTACCTTGCGATTCGCCTGGGACGCTCCCTTCAACCGCCATCTGCGCGGGCTCTATCTCGCTCGCGCCGAGGGCCGGGCCTACGCGAGCACGCAGTTCGAGGAGATCAGCGCCCGCTATGCGTTCCCGGGGTTCGACGAGCCGCGGTTCAAGACTCCGTTCGACGTCACGCTGACCGGGCCCGCGGAGGACGTGATCGTGTCCAACACGCTGCCCGTCGAGGAGACGGCGGCGGCGAACGGAATGAAGACGGTCCGCTTCGGCACGACGAAGCCGCTCCCGACCTACCTAATATTGTTCGCCGTCGGTCCCTGGGACGAGGTCCGCGCGGACGCGCCTCCCAACGAGTTTCGCAAGCAGCCGCTGCCGATGCGCTTCTTCGCGCCGAAGGGCCGCGCCAAGGAGCTGGCATTCGGCGCCGCCGCGGCCCCGCCCCTGCTCGCGCTCCTCGAGCGCTACTTCGCCTCGCCCCTGCCGTACGAGAAGCTCGACCACCTCGTCATTCCCGACTTCGAGCAGGGCGCGATGGAGAACGCCGGGGCCATCACGTATCGCGAGACCTTCCTCATCTACAACGAAGGCCACTCGCATCCTGACCTCAAGGTAAACGTCGCCGACACGCTCGCGCACGAGATGGCGCACCAGTGGTTCGGCGACTCGGTGACCATGCGCTGGTGGGACGAGATCTGGCTCAACGAGTCGTTCGCGAGCTGGCTTGCCGCCCGTATCGTGGACCAGTGGGACCCCTCGCTCGAGGACACGACCGTCCTCTTCAACCGGGCGAGCGGAGCGATGTCGACCGATTCCTTGCGGACGGCGCGGCGGATCCGTCAGACCATCGAGACGCCGGGCGACATCCAGAACGCCTTCGACGGACTGACCTACTGGAAGGGCGGCGCGCTCCTCACCATGTTCGAGCGCTTCATCGGCCCGGAGGCGTTCCGGGCCGGAATCCAATCGTACGTGGCGTCCCACCAGTACGGCCTCGGCTCGACCGACGAGCTTCTCGACTCCATCGGCAAGGCCGCGGGGCAGGACGTCAAGGCGGCCTTCCGCAGCTTCATCGACCAGGAAGGCGTCCCGCTCGTCAAGGCGAAGACCACTTGCACCGACGACCACGGGCGACTTCGCCTCGCGCAGTCGCGATACCTGCCGCTCGGATCGGAAGCATCGCGCGACCGGGTCTGGCAGGTGCCGGTCTGCGCCCGCTACGAGACCTCGGGCAGGATTCGCGAGTCGTGCTCGCTGCTCACCGACGCTGACGGATCGATGCCCCTCGAAGGCGGTTGCGCGGCGTGGGTGATGCCGAACGCAAAGGGCAGCGGGTATTACCGGTGGTCGCTCGCGCCGGCGGATCTGGAGAAGCTCCGCATCGACGGTTACACGAGCCTCGACGTCCGCGAGCGGCTCTCCCTCTCTCGCGCGATCTCCGCCGCCGTCCGCAGCGGTACCCTCCCGGCGGCCGCCGCGCTCGCGGCGATGCCGGTCCTCGCCCGCGACCCGAACGGAGAGGTCGCGAGGGACCCCATCGGCCTCTTGACGTTCGTCATTCAATACCTCGCGACCGGCGGCGAGCGCGACGACGCCCGACGCTACGGCGCCGAGCTCTACCTTCCCGTCGCCGATCGGCTCGGCTGGGATGCGAAGCCCGGCGAGCCTTCCGGAAACCGCAGGCTGCGCGACGCAGCCATGGGGTTCCTCGTGGACGTCGCGGAGGAGCCCCGCACCGTCGCGGACGCCGCCCGCCGCGGCCGCGCGTACGCGGCGCTCTCCGGCCCTGGGTTCGATCGCAAAGCGGTCGCCCCTGGCCTTGCTGGGCTCGCGCTCGCCACGGCGGTCCGGCACGGCGACGCCGCCTTCTTCCACGGGCTCGAGGCGCGGCTGGAAAAGGCCGACGACGAGGAGATCCGCGGCCGCATCCTCGCCGCGCTCGCCTCGACGCGGGACCCGGCGCTGGCGGAAGAGGTCCTGCGGCTCTCCCTCGATCCCAGGCTGCGCGAGAACGAGCGAGGGACGCCCGCGTTCGTGCTGTTCTCGGACCCGGTCATGCGGGAGCAGGCCTGGAAGTGGACCCGCGCGCACCTCGACGATCTGTCCCGCGCGTTCGGCGAGCGCGGCACGGCGTCCCTCCCCAACGTCGGCAATGTCTTCTGCGACCGCGATCACGCGGAGCAGTTGAAGAGCGCCTTCGAGCCGCGCACCGCCGCGAACCCCGCCATCAAGCGCGTCCTCGCAAACACCGTCGAGCGCGTCGGCCTCTGCATCGCGCAGGTCGACGCGCAGGGGCGCAGCACCCGCGAGTTCCTCCGCGAGCAGAAGCAGCGGGCCAGTGCCGCGACCGGATTGGAGGAGCGGGCTTCGCCTGCGACGGGCGGAGCGCGAAAGCGCGGAGCATTGGAGACGCGCACTAAAACGGGAACTCGTCCTCCTGCGCGCGCAGCGCCGTGACCGCGGCGAGATTGACGATCGCGTCGACGCTGGCGTTCGTCTGCAGGACGTTGACGGGCTTGCGCATGCCGAGGAGGACGGGACCTATCACCTCGGCGCGGCCGATCCGCCAGATGAGCTTGTAGCCGATGTTCGCCGCGTCGAGGTTCGGGAAGACGAAGACGTTCGCCTCGTCGGTGAGCCTGGCGAAGGGAAAGGCCTCCCGCTCCTCCTGCAGCACGGCGGCGTCGACTTCCATCTCGCCGTCGATCTCCAGCTCCGGCCGCTGCTTGCGGGCGAGCTCCACCGCCCGGGACACCTTCCTCGGGCTCTCGCCGTCGGCGCTACCGAAATTCGAGTAGGAGAGCATCGCGACTCGCGGCTTCACGTCGAAGTAGCGGGCGAGATCGCTCGTGCGGATGGCGATGTCCGCCAGCTCCTCCGCGGTGGGATCGATATTCATGGTGCAGTCGGCGAAGAACTTGAAATCGTTCTTCGTCACCACGATGTAGACGCCGCCCGCGCGAAGCCCTTCCCGGCTGCGGATGATCTCGAGCGGCGCCCGCACCGCCTCGGGGTACTGCATGGTGAGACCGGTGACGAGGCCGTCAGCGGCACCCTCGCGGACCATCATCGCGCCGAAGTAGTTGCGGGTCAGCATGTGCTTGCGCGCTTCCCGCGGGGTGATGCCGCGGCGCTGGCGCATGTCGTAGTACGTGGAAATGTAGGTCTCGAGGAGATCGGATTCCTCCGGCTCGATGATCTTCGCGTCCTTCAACTCGGTGTGGCGCATCTCCTCGATGACGGCGCGGATCGGGTCCGGATGACCGAGCAGGATCGGCTCGCAGATCCCCTCTTCCTTCAAGATCTGCGCGGCTTGCAGGATCTTCGGCTGGTTCCCCTCGGTGAACACGATCCGGGTAGTCCGCTTCTTCGCCTTGGAGAAGATGACTCCCATCACCTCGTGCGCGCGGCTCTGCCGCTTGTGGAGCTCGTCCTTGTATCGATCGAGATCGATCTTGGAGCGCGCCGCGCCGCATTCCATCGCCGCCTGGGCGACGGCCGGAGCCACCCAGAGCAGCACGCGTGAATCGAACGGTTTGGGAATGATGTACTCCGGGCCAAAAGTAAAGGTCTGCCCGCCGTAGGCCTTCGATACCGAATCGGGCACCTGCTCCTTGGCGAGCGCGGCGAGGGCGCGGGTCGCCGCCATCTTCATCTCCTCGGTGATGGCCCGCGCCCGCACGTCGAGGGCGCCGCGGAAGATGAAGGGGAACCCGAGGACGTTGTTCACCTGGTTGGGATAGTCGCTGCGTCCCGTCGCCATGATGATGTCGTCGCGCGCTTCCTTCGCCTCCGGATACGTGATCTCTGGATCCGGATTGGCCAGGGCGAAGACGATGGGACTCCGCGCCATCGACTGGATCATCCGCGCAGTGACGAGGCCTTTGGTCGAGAGCCCGAGAAGGACGTCTGCGCCTTCCATCGCGTCGGCGAGGGTGCGGGCCCGGGTCTCCTGGGCGAACGGCTCCTTGAAGGGGTTCATCCCTTCGCTGCGGCCCTTGTAGATGACGCCCTTCGAGTCGACGAGGAGCACGTTCTCCTTCTTCACTCCCAGGGAAATGTAGAACCTGGTGCAGGCGATCGCGCTCGCGCCCGCGCCGGAGACGACGACGCGGATCTTGTCGATCTTCTTGCCGCTGACCTCGAGCGCGTTGAGGAGCGCAGCGCCGCTGATGATGGCCGTGCCGTGCTGGTCGTCGTGGAAGACGGGGATCTGCATCTCGCTCTTCAGCCGCTCCTCGATGAGGAAGCACTCCGGGGATTTGATGTCCTCGAGGTTCACGCCGCCGAAGGTGGGCTCGAGCGCCTTCACCGCGTTGCAGAACGTGTCGACGTCGTTCGCCCGCAATTCGATGTCGTAGACGTCGATGTCGGCGAACTTCTTGAAGAGGACGCCCTTCCCTTCCATCACGGGCTTGGCGGCGCAGGGGCCGATGTCGCCGAGACCGAGAACGGCGGTGCCGTTGGAGATCACCGCCACCAGGTTCCCGCGGGCCGTGTACAGGTAGGAGAGCTGCTCGTCCCTGGCGATCTCCAGACAGGGCTCGGCGACGCCCGGGCTGTAGGCGAGGGACAGCTCGCGCGCGGTTCCGCACGGCTTGGTGGGAATCACCTCCACCTTTCCCCTGCGACCCGACGAATGGTAGTCGAGCGCATCTTCGCGTCGGATCTTTCCCTTCCCGCTGGGATCGAAGCTGGTAGCCATGGGAGCGCATACGTGCTCGCGCGGCATTCCGCGTCAAGACACGTCGCGTTAGCGGATTCGACATCGGTCGCGGAGGTCCCATCGTGCGCAGGGCTTCCCGGCCGCTTACCGGCAGCCTTCCCCGTGCCGCTCGGCAATCACCATGTTGAATATTTGGAAACGGAGGAAGCGATGGTGCAAACAAACGAAACTGTTGCGGAGGGGAGCGCGGCTCGCGGCGTCTATTCGACGATGAAGATCGTGTTTGGAATCGTGCCCATCGTCGCCGGGCTCGACAAGTTCACGAACCTTCTCGTCGATTGGAGCAAATACATCGCGCCGGCGATCGCCGGGATGCTCCCGTTCAGCGGCCGCACCTTCATGTACATCGTCGGCGTGATCGAGATCGTCGCGGGTCTCGGCGTCCTCGCCACCAGATGGACGCGAGCCTTCGCCACCATCGTGGGGATCTGGCTCCTCGGCATCGCCGTCAACCTGCTCCTCGCGCGCTTCTACGACATCGCGGTCCGCGACGTGGTGATGGCGGTCTCCGCGTTCTGTCTTGCCCGCCTTGCGGCGGCAGTGCCATCGCGCGAGGCGCGGGCGCGGACGATGCGGACGGCGGAGGTTTGACGGCCCTGGCGCTATAGACCGATCGCCCGCAGCCCGGCCTCGGCGCATTCGACATCCTGCTCGGGCTTCCCGCCGCTCACGCCGATGGCGCCGAGGACCCGCCCTTCCTTGCGCACGAGGCGCGATCCGGGGCCGGGGACCGCGGGAACGCGGGTGAGCTGGGTGACGACGGCGAAGAAGCCGGGGCGCTCCCGGTACAGCTCGCCCATCTGCTCGCCCTCGCGGAGGGTGACCGCCGTTCCCGACGCCTTCGCCTCCGCGATCTGCGCCGAGAGCGGCATGCCGCCGTCCATGCGCGAGAGCGCGACGAGGTACCCGCCCTCGTCGACAACCGCGACCGAGACGCGGATCCCGATCTTCTGGGCGTGCGCCTGCGCGGAGGCGACGGCGCGCAACGACTCTTCGACAGTGAGGGGCATGGGCGGGCAGCCTACCACGCGACGGTCGCGATCGGGCAGGCGTGCGGACGGCCGGCGGCGGCTTGAAAATCCGATAACCACTTGCGTATTTTTACTGGCGGTTGGGACGGGCAACGGTCGCTGCAGGAGCTTGAAATGATGGTCGCTGTCCATTCACGCCATCGCCCTGTCCTCGTGGTGGAGGACGACGGAGACGTTCGCGACGCCGTCGCCGCGAGCCTTCGCGACGAGGGATATGTGGTGGCGGAGGCGGAGAACGGACGGCTGGCGCTCGATTGGCTGCAAAGCAACGCCGATCCCTGCCTCGTGCTCCTCGACCTCTGGATGCCGGTGATGACAGGGATCGAGTTGCAGGCGTTGATGGCTCAGGATCCGAGGCTCGCCGCTGTCCGGCTGGTAGTGGTGAGCGCAGCGGGCGACGCGAGGGCGCAGGCGCAGCAGATGGGCGCCATCGCGTTTCTGCGCAAGCCGCTCGATTTGCACGACCTGCTCGCGACGGTCGAGCAGTACTGCTGATCAGGTCGCCTTCGGCGTCTCGTACTTCGGGATGCGCAGCGTTTCCGTCCTCGCCGCCTCGTACCAGGACTGGAAATCGGGATCGTTCCAGACCGCCTCGGCGTAGGCCGCGGCGGCGCCGGTCAGAGGGAGGCCGTAGGTACGGAAGCGCGACACGACGGGCGCGTACATCGCGTCGGCGACGGTGAAGCCGCCGAAGAGGAACGGCCCTGTCCCCGGCGCGCCGGCCTGCGGTCTTCGTCCGTCGACCGCAAAGCCTTCTCCTGCGCCGAACCGTTCCCGGGTCGAGGTCCAGATGGCCCGCACCCGCGCCGCGTCGTCGAGGGCCTCGCGCGGGGTGTCCTGCTGGATCCGCTCCCTCATGTTCATCGGGCAGTGGGTGCGCAGCGCCTGGAACCCCGAGTGCATCTCGGCGCTGATCGAGCGGGCCAGCGCGCGGGCTCCGGCATCCTTCGGCCACAGGTTGCAAGCCGGGTACGTCTCCGCCAGGTACTCGCCGATGGCGAGCGAGTCCCAGACCGTCAGGTTCCCGGACACCAGCACCGGCACGCGGCCCGCCGGCGAGTACTTCTTGATGGCGTCGGCAGTGTCGGGTCTGTCGAGGCCGATGACGACTTCCTCGAACGGCTCGCGAAGCTTCTTCACCAGGAGCCACGCGCGCAGGGACCACGACGAGTAGTTCTTGTTCCCGACGACGATTTTGAGCACGGCATCTCCTCCCCGGAGCCATGGTAGGGGAGGCGATGCAGGTGCGCCACCTCGCAGACGGCGCCATCCTCGCCGCGCACCCGGATCTGCCCGATGCGGCGGCGAACCGGCTCTCCCGAGCCCTGGCGGCGGCCCTTTCGCGGGACGGTCCGCCGTGGCTCCTCGAGGCGATCCCCGCCGCGCGCACGCTCCTCGTGCTGTTCGATCCGGAGCGCATCGCCCACGGCGACGTCGAGGATCTCTTGCGGCGCCCGGCGGTGGCGAGCGGCGAGCCCGCGCCCCGTACCGTCCACCTGCCCACCTGCTACGACGGCCCCGACCTCGAAGACCTCGCCCGCGGCGCGGGACTCTCTTCCGCGGACTTGATTCGGCTCCATTCGAGAGCGGAGCACCGGGTCGCATTCCTCGGCTTCGCGCCCGGGTTCCCCTACATGACGGGCGCGCCGCGCGAGCTGTCCGTCCAACGGCTGGAATCGCCGCGCGTGCGAGTGCCCGCGCGGAGCGTCGCGGTAGCGGACGGTTACACGGGCATCTATCCGGAAGATTCCCCTGGCGGGTGGCGTCTCATCGGCCGGGTCGCTGCCACGCTCTTCGATCCCGCCGCCACGCCGTCGTCGCTCCTCCTGCCGGGAGATCGCGCAGTCTTCGAGCCCATCGGTCCGGCGGAGCTTGCCGCCTTGGCGGCCGCGCCGAACCCGCCCGCGATCGACGTCGCCGTGCCTTTCTTGCGGTGTGTAAAGCCCGGCGCATTCACCACCGTCCAGGGTGGTCCCCGCCACGGCCTGGGCGCGCTCGGCGTCGGCGCGGGCGGCGCGATGGACCTCGCCTCCCTCGCCGCGGCGAACGCGCTGGTAGGCAATCCGCCCTTCGCGGCGGCGCTCGAGCTGACGATCGCCGGACCGCAGCTGCTCTTTCTCGACGGCGCGACTTTCGCGCTCGCGGGCGCCGATGCCGAAGCGAGGCTCGACGGAGCAGCCCTCGCCGGCGGCCGGCCGCATCGCGCGGACGCAGGCGCTCGTCTCTCGATCGGCGCTGTCCGCGGCGGAGCTCGCGTCTATCTGGCATTCGGAGGCGGCCTCGCGTTCCGCCCGCTAGGAACGCCTGCGCGGCCCTTGCGGACCGGCGACGTGATCGCGAAGGCGCGCGAGCCTCCGCCGTTCCCGTTCGCGCCGCCGCCTCCGTCGGCGCCCCGCGGCGACACGGTGGAGCTGCGCGCCCTGCCTGGACCGCAGTGGGACTTCTTCACCGGCGGGGGACGGGAGACGTTCTTCTCCGCCGTCTATCGCACGAGCCCGCACAGCGACCGGCGCGGTTTGCGGCTGGAAGGGCCGCGCGTCGAGCTTTCGCGTCCTTCGGACATCCCGCCTGAAGGGACCGCGCCTGGGTCCGTGCAGGTGCCCGGCGCGGGGCTTCCCATCGTCCTCGGACCCGACCGCCCCGTCACCGGTGGGTACGCGAAGATCGCGACGGTCATCTCGGCCGATCTGCCGCTCTTGGCACAGGCGCGGCCGGGCACCATCATCCGCTTTTCGCCCGCGACTCTCGAAGAGGCGCTCGCGGCGCGCCGGGACGCGAGATGAACAGCATCGACCTCAATGCGGACGTCGGCGAAGGGATGGACGACGGCGCGATCCTTCCGTTCCTCACCTCGGTGAACGTCGCCTGCGGACTCCACGCCGGCGGACCCGAGATCATGGACCGCACCGTGACGCTCGCGCTCGAGCGCGGCCTCTGCGTCGGCGCCCATCCGGGGTACGACGACCGGGCGAACTTCGGGCGTCTCGACATCGCGCTTTCTCCGCAGGCGGCGGCGAGCCTCGTCTTGTTCCAGATCGGGGCCCTCGAAGCCTTCGTCCGTGCCCACGGCGGCAGGCTCGTGCACGTGAAGGCCCACGGCGCCCTCTACAACCGGGCCGCCCGCGACCCCGTGCTCGCGCGCGCCGTCTGCGAAGGAGTCCGCAAGGCGCGCGCCGATCTGGTGGTCGTCGGGCTCGCCGGCTCCCGGCTGATCGACGCCGCCATCGCTTCCGGGCTCCCCACCGCGCGGGAAGCGTTCGCCGATCGCCGCTACCTGGCCGACGGCAGCCTCATGCCCCGCAAGGAGAAGGGATCGGTGCTCACCGATCCGGACGAGGCCGCCGAGCAGGCGCTGCACATCGCTCGAGACGGTTACCTGATCACCTCGACGGGAACGCGGCTTGAGATCGAGGCGCAAACGCTTTGCCTGCACGGCGACACGCCGGGGGCCCCGCTCATCGCGCGGGCGGTGCGGGAGCGGCTCGAAGCGGCGCAGGTGCGGGTCGTGCCGCTGCGATCCTGATTCAGCGGATCTTGAGCCCGGCCCGGCGCGCGAGGCCGGCGAGGCCCGCGGGCTCGAACACCGAGATCAGCATGATGAGGAGTCCGTAGCATACGACGTTCATCTTGGCAGCAACCAGCACACTGGAAGATCCCGTTGCCATGGCTGTCGTTAGATAGGTCCGAACGCGTCGATGCCAACCGTTCAGGTCGGATGAAACCCGCAAGCTGTGGGTGAGCGATTACCGCCACCCGCGACGCGAAAATCCGAACTGTCACCCACGATGCATTCGGGCATCACCGATGGTGCTCCAATGCACATCCACGCTGGAAAAATCGTTTCAGGAATGACGGATTTACAGAGAGCTGCTCCGAAAAATTGCACGTTCGGCGCCACGCCCTCGCCCGTCGTTGTCATCGCTAGCACGTCCGGCGCCCGTGTCCGCAATTTTGTGGCTCGGGGGGGGCAACGACGGGAGTGCAATATGTACCTGCCGCAGAAGGCCTCGAAGGCTCGCCTTCGAGAGGCAACGAATGCTCGCAACAATCGCGCTGAAATCCTCAAGGCATTCTCCCAGGGTCAGATCACTCGCCGCGATCTGGTCCGCATGGGTCTCCTGTCGGCGGCGGGGACGCTGGTGCTGACCAACGGGCTCAGCGTCTTCTCGAAGAGCGCCTACGGGGCCATTCCCACGGGTGTTCCGCCCAGCCCGCTGTTCGGGGTGTTGCCGTTCACCGCACCGATGCCGCGCTTCGACGTGCTCATCCGGCACCCGGAGCCGGGCTTCCTCAATCCCGCACCCACGGCGGAAGCGAACGAGACGCAGCGGCCGCTGAACCCCGCGCTCGAGGGGGTGAGGCCTGGCGACACCGGTCCCATCGAGGGGCGGCCGCCCGGACCGATCTGGGCCCACCAGCTCTTCGCCGCGCTCCCCCCGAGGATCGCGGTCGAGGTGTTCCAGAGGCAGGCGCGGGTCAACACCAGCTACAACCCACAGGTGCCCCCGAGCCTCAACTCGGGGATCAACCCAGCGACACCGATCCCCGTCAGGTACCATCCAGGATTTCCCACCCAGGAGCCGAACAGCGTCTGGACCTTCAACGGAACCGTTCCGCCGAAGCTCCTCCAGATCCGCTACGGCGAGCCGGTCCTCTTCCGCCATCACAACGAGCTCCCGTTCGACGTGACGCAGAACAACGGCTTCGGCCGGCACACCATCAGCACCCATGAGCACAATGCCCACCACGGCGCCGAGAACGATGGCTTCACGGGCGCGTTCTTCTTCCCCGGCCAGTTCTACGACTACCACTGGCCTTGGGTCCTCGCCGGCTTCCGAACCATCAATACCGGCGCGACCGACCCGCGAGCGAGCGCCCCCGACGACACCGGCGGCATCGTCAACGTCCCAGGCGACTTCCACGAAACGATGAGCTCGCACTGGTTCCACGACCACATGTTCGGCTTCACTTCGCAAAACGTCTACAAAGGCAACGTCGGGATGCTCAACATCTACAGCGGCCTCGATCGCGGCAACGAGGCAATCAACGACGGCGTCAACCTGCGCCTTCCGAGCGGCGCGGCGAAATCGTTCGGTAACCTCGATTACGACGTCAACATGGTCGTCGAGGACAAGGCGTTCGACCAGGGCGGGCAGCTCTTCTTCGACATCTTCAACTTCGACGGCTTCCTGGGAGACGTGATCACGGTGAACTTCAGGTACAAGCCGTTCTTCGAGGTCGAGCGCCGCAAGTACCGGTTCCGCATCCTCAACGGCTCGACCGCCCGCTTCTACAAGATCGCGCTGAGCGACGCCTCGGCGATGATCCAGATCGGCAACGACGGGAACCTGCTGCCGACGCCGGTGGTCCTCACCGAGCTCGACGAGCAGGGCATCGGCGAGCGCTACGACATCGTCATCGACTTCTCCCGATATCCCGTCGGGGCGAAGGTATGGATGGTGAACCTCGCCGAGCACGAGGACGGCAGGGCGCCTTCCAACGATCTTTCCCTCGCCGATGCGCTGGCCGGCAAGTCGAGCGATCCTGGCGTCGGCAAGTTCCTCGAGTTCCGCATCGTCCGCAATCCGGCGACGCCCGACGCGAGCCAGGTACCTGCCACGTTGATCCCGAATCCCGATCTGTCGAAGATCCCCGTCGCGCGCACTCGCGTATTCGAGTTCTCGCGCGGCGCGAACCAGACCACCAACGACCCGGTGAGTTCGGGGCGCGGGCCCTGGGGCATCGAGACCGACAACCAGGGCGGGACCCTCGCCGCGGACTTCGGTCGCATCTCCGCGGCGCCGAGCTTCGGCACGCGCGAGATCTGGACCATCGCCAACGGCGGCGGCGGCTGGGACCACCCCATCCACATCCATTTCGAGGAGGGCCAGATCCTCGCCCGCGACGGTAGCGCCGCAAACGTTCCCGCCTGGGAAAGGGGGCGCAAGGACGTCTATCGCCTGCGACCTGGCGGGACGGTGACCGTCACCCTCCAGTTCCGCGACTGGGGCGGGATGTTCATGGAGCACTGCCACAACACCTCGCACGAGGACAACGCGATGCTCCTGCGCTGGGAGATCGACGACGGCGGCGCTCCGTTCCTGCGGCCGCTTCCGACGCCGATCCCGACCCCGCAAGGGGTCAAGTTCGAGGCCCCGACCGAGATCCTTCCCACCGCGTTCTGAAAGGAGAGCGAACATGAAGACGCGTCAACTGCTCGTTTCCGCGGTCTCGATCTCGCTCGCCTTCGCGCCTCCCCTCCTCGCACAGACGACGACGAGCAACGCGGTGGTGCGCGTTGCGGGCACGGTGGCCGGGCTTCCCGAAAGCGTCGACCTCACCGGTACGGCGAAGATCCGCGTGATGTTCGCGACGGATGCCTTCCCGGGCAGCCGGCCGCGCCTCGTCGTCTCCATCAATCTCGACGTATCGGGCCGCGGCCTGTCCTCGCATGCCCTTTACTCGGCGAAGAGCGAGGCCAATGTGACCCGGGCCTTCGTCGCCACCGACGTGGTCGAGGTCACGTTCCCGTTCTTCCCACCCAAGTCGGCAGCAACGGCCGCGGCCCGGACGGTGGCCGCGACCTTCACGCTCAACTACGATCCCGCGACGGGCGCCCTGACCAGCGCGAGCGGCTCGCTCGCGGCGCCCAGAGGCTGAATCGGAGCGAACCGGCGCAAGCGATGCGCGCCCCGGATGGTGGTGCGCATCGCCCCCGCTCCACCGTCTTCACGCCGACGCGGCGGGCTGGCGCGGCAGCTCCAGGCGGAAGCTCGTTCCCGCCTCCGCCGTCGACAAGACCTCGATCTTCCCCCGATGCGCCCTGACGATGGCCTGGGCGATGAAGAGCCCCAGGCCGAGGCCGTTGCTGCGCCCGATCTTCTCCCCGCCCGATTTGAACGGATGGAAGATGCCGGGCAGCACGTCGGGGGGAATCTGCCCCTCGTTGTGCACCTCGGCGACAACCGATTTCTCGCCGGCGTCGATCTTCACCTGGATGGGAGAGCCCGCCGGACTGTGCTCGATGGCGTTGCCCACCAGGTTCGAGATCGCCTGCGTCAGCCGGTGCGGGTCCCACTCGCCGACCGCCTCGCCCTCGCAGCGAAGCTCGAGGGTGTGCTCTTTCGCAACGCCGTCGAACTCGTCGAGGACCTGCCGGCAGATCGTGCGCAGATCGGTGCGAGCGGCGGAGAGGGGAACGCCGGTGCCCTGCCGCTCGCGGGAGAAGTCCAGCAGATCGCCGACGATGTCCCCGATCCGCTGCGCGCCGCGCAGCACCCGCTCGGCGGCGCGCTTCACGATGGCGGGTTCCGACGCCTTCAGGAGCGTCGCCGCGGAGCCCGCGATGGCGTTCAGCGGATTGCGGATGTCGTGGCTGACGATGGCGATGATCCACTTCTCGAAATCGCGGGCCGAGGCGAGCTCCTGCTCACCTCTGCGCTCGCGGGCTTCCTGGGCCCGGCGCCGGTCGTCGACGTCCACGCAGCTTCCGATGAAGCCCGCGAAGTTGCCCGCGTCGTCGTAGAAGGGAGTGCCGCGATCGAAGATCCACCGGTATTCGCCGTCGTGGCGGCGGAGCCGGTATTCCATCTCGAACGGCTCGTGACGATGGAAATGATCCAGGTAGTATTTCACGCAGCGTTCGAGGTCTTCCGGATGGACGCCCTCCGCCCAGCCGTTTCCGATCTCCTCGGCGAACGAACGGCCGGTGAACTCGAGCCAGGTATCGTTGAAGTAGTCGCACTCCGCGTTGAGCGCCGCGCGCCAGATCATCACGGGAGAGTGCTCGACGAGGAGCCGGTATTCGGTCGCGCTCAATAGACTCGACATGATGTGTCTCTCGACGTTGTTTCGAGAGTAAACCACATGCGCAGGCGGTGCGCCTACCCGGCACCGGAGGCGACGGGCAGGGTCACTTCAGCACGGCCTCCGCCTCGACGGCGACTTCGCCGTTGTTGTCGGTCGACCACAGCCGCACGGGGCCGCCCGCCGGGTCCGGCTCGCCGTCCAGGTCGAACGGGGAGATGTCGAACGTCGGGCGCAGCGCCTTGAAGGTGAAGGCGGAAGGGCTCGCCTCGGGGAGGCGGCGGCGCAGCAGATCGAGGAGCAGCGTGGCGATGAGCGGCCCGTGCACGACGAGGCCCGGATATCCTTCCTGCTCCGTCGCATATCGATGATCGTAGTGGATCCGGTGGCCGTTGAAGGTCAGGGCGGAGAAGCGGAAGAGGAGCACGTCGTCGGGAAGGATGGTCCTTCGCCAGGCTCCCGGGTCGGCGGGCTTGATCGGGCCCCCGAACGCCGGGCGGTTCTGCGCGTCGCGGTAGACGAGATGCTGGTCCTCGTCGACGGCGATGCCGCGCGGACATCGGGTGGTCCTGTGGACGGTGACGAAGCAGAGCCGCCCCGCGCGCCCCTGCTTCTCCTCGATGTGCTCGACGACCGAGGTCTGCTCGACGTCGTCGCCCACTCGCAGCGGCACGCCGAACCGCACTTCGCTTCCCGCCCACATCCGTCGGGGAAGCGTCACCGGCGGCAGGAACCCTCCCCGCCTCGGGTGACCGTCGGGGCCGAGCTCGGAGTGCCGCGCGACGTCCGCGAAGAGCGTCCAGTGGAACCCGGGCGGCACCGGCTCGCGCTCGGCGGGAAACGGCTCGTCGTGGTCGAGCGTGGCGTTCCAGGCCGCGACCTGGCTCGCGCGCACCGCGTCCTTGCGCACCTCGGTATTGCCGATCCAGGGTGAAAGATCCTGCGACTCGTCCACGCTTGAAAACCTCCGACGTTGACGTAGGGCAACGGACACGGTGCAATCTGTCCGAACCGCCTGTCAAACTACACCCGGGGAGCCGTGCGCGACGCCTCGTATCAGGAGATCCGTGACCCGGTGCGGGCCCTCTGCGCCCGCTTCGACTCCGCCTACTGGCAGCGCCTCGACCGCGAGAGCGCGTACCCCGAGGAGTTCGTCCGGGCGCTGACCGAAGCGGGCTGGCTCGCCGCCTTGATTCCGCAGGAATATGGAGGCGCCGGGCTCGGTCTCGCCGAGGCGTCCGTGGTGCTGGAGGAGATCAACCGCTGCGGCGGGAACTCGGGCGCCTGCCACGGCCAGATGTACAACATGGGGACGCTCCTGCGGCACGGGTCCGAGGAGCAGAAGCGGCGCTACCTGCCGGAGATCGCCTCGGGGAAGCTGCGCCTGCAGTCGATGGCGGTGACGGAGCCGACCACCGGGACCGATACGACGAAGTTGAAGACGGCCGCTGTCCGCAAGGGCGATCGCTATCTCGTGAACGGCCAGAAGGTCTGGGTGTCGAGGCTGCAGCACACCGACCTCTTGATCCTGCTCGCCCGCACGACCCCGCTACCCGAGGTGAAGCGCAAGTCGGAAGGCCTCTCCATCTTCCTCGTCGACGTGCCCGCGGCGATGAAGCGGGGCATGTCCGTGCGGCCCATCCGCAACATGGTGAACCACGAGACCAACGAGGTCTTCTTCGAGGACCTGGAAGTTCCCAGAGAGAACCTCATCGGCGAGGAGGGGAAGGGCTTCAAGTACATCCTCGACGGCCTCAACGCGGAGCGGACGTTGATCGCCGCCGAGTGCATCGGCGACGGGTACTGGTTCGTCGACAAGGCGTCCCGCTACGCTCGCGATCGCGTCGTCTTCGATCGGCCCATCGGCCAGAACCAGGGCGTGCAGTTCCCCATCGCCGAGGCGTACGTGGAAGTCGAGGCGGCGAACCTGATGCGCTGGAAAGCCTGCCGCCTCTTCGACGCGCATGAACCGTGCGGGGCGGAAGCCAACATGGCGAAGTACCTCGCCGCCAAGGCCTCCTGGGAAGCCGCGAACGTCTGCCTGCAAACCCACGGCGGGTTCGGCTTCGCCGCCGAGTTCGACGTGGAGCGCAAGTTCCGCGAGACCCGCCTCTATCAAGTCGCCCCCATCTCCACCAACCTGATCCTCTCCTACGTCGCGGAGCACGTGCTCGGCCTCCCGCGCTCCTTTTGATCGATGCTTCCACTCGACACGGTCACCGTCGTCTCGCTCGAGCAGGCCGTCGCGGCTCCGCTCTGCACGCGGCATCTCGCCGATCATGGCGCGCGCGTCGTCAAGATCGAGCGCCCGGGGAGCGGCGATTTCGCCCGCGGTTACGACGAGACGGTGCACGGGCTCTCGTCGCACTTCGTCTGGCTCAACCGCGGCAAGGAGAGCGTGACGCTCGATCTCAAGCGCGCGGAGGCGCGGGAGGCTCTCTCGAAGCTCGTCGCCCGCGCGGACGTCCTCGTGCAGAACCTCGCGCCTGGAGCGGCGGCTCGCCTCGGTCTCGACTTCGCGACCCTCGCTCCCCACAACCCGCGACTCGTCGTCGCGGACATCTCGGGATACGGCGACACCGGACCGTACCGGGACAAGAAGGCCTACGACACGCTCATCCAGGCGGAGGGCGGGCTGATGAGCGTCACCGGGCTTCCCGAGGCCCCCTCGCGCTGCGGGATCTCCGTCGCGGACATCGCCGCCGGCATGTACGCGTATTCGGGGATCCTCACCGCGCTCCTCCAGCGCGAGCGCACGGGGCGGGGCACCCGGGTCGAGGTGTCCATGCTCGAGGCGCTCGTCGAGTGGATGGGATACCCGATCTACTACGGGCGCTACGGCGGCCGGCCCCCGGGAAGGACGGGTGCGACGCATCCCTCGATCGCGCCGTACGGCCCGCACCGCACCGGCGACGGGAAGACGGTGGTGCTCGGCCTGCAGAACGAGCGCGAGTGGGCCGTGTTCTGCGAGCAAGTCCTGCGCCGCGCGGACCTCGCGACCGACCGCCGCTTCACGAGCAACAGCGCCCGTGTGGCGAACCGGACGGAGTTGACTCGCATCATCGAAGAAACCTTCGCGGGAGCGACCGCTGCGGACGTCGTCGCCCGGCTCGATTCGGCAGGAATCGCGAACGGCCGGCTGAACACCATCGCCGACATCGCCGCCCATCCGCAGCTTGCCGCCCGCAACCGCTGGCGCGAGGTCCAGACCAGCGCCGGTCCGGTCGCCGCCACCTTGCCGCCCGCGAACCTCGAAGGAGTGACACCCTCGATGGGCGCCGTCCCGGCGCTCGGGCAGCACACCGAGGCGGTCTTGCTCTCCCTCGGATACTCTGCGCAACAGATTCAGGGTCTTCATGTGACCGGAGCGATCTGATGTCCCCGAATCCAACCACGACCCTCTGCGAGTTCCTCGCCGGATTCCGTTGGGCCGACGTGCCCGCCGCCGTCGTCGAGAACGCCAAGGAGCTCTTCCTCGACTGGTTCGGCTCCGCTCTCGCCGGGAAGGATTCGCGGCCCGTGCGGGCCTTCCAGGCATTTGCAAGGCAGGCGGGGCCGCCCGGGGGTCCGAGCGAAGTGCTGGTCGATCGCAGCGGCACGAGTCCGTACTTCGCCGCCCTGGTGAACGGCGCGTCGTCCCACGTGGTGGAGCAGGATGACGTGCACAACGGGTCGGTCTTCCATCCGGGAACCGTCGTCTTCCCCGCGGTCCGTGCCCTCGCACAGGCCGAGAAGCGCTCCGGCAAGGATCTTCTCCTCGCCTCGATCGCAGGCTACGAGGCGGGAATCCGCATCGGCGAGTTTCTCGGGCGCTCCCACTACACCGTCTTCCACACCACCGGCACCGCGGGCACGCTCGCCTCCGCGGCGGCGACGGCGAAGCTCCTCGGGTTCGACGCGGAGAGGACCCGAGAGGCGCTCGGCTCCGCCGGGACGCAGGCCGCCGGCCTCTGGGAATTCCTCCGCGACGCCGCCGACTCGAAGCAGTTGCACACCGCGAAAGCCGCCGCCGACGGGCTTCTCGCCACCCTCCTCGCTCGTGAAGGGATGACGGGAGCGCGCCGGATCCTCGACGGCCCGCAGGGAATGGCGGCGGGCATGTCGAGGGACGCTGATCCGCAAAGGATCACGGATCGCCTGGGCAGCCGCTGGGCCATCTCGGAGACCTCGTACAAGTGGCACGCCTCGTGCCGGCACACGCATCCCGCCGCGGACGCGCTCCTGGAAGTCATGCGGCGCGAAAATCTCCGGCACGACCAGATCGCCCAGGTGACGGCGCGAGTGCACAAGGCCGCCCTCGACGTGCTCGGCCCCGTCGTCCATCCGCAGACGGTCCACCAGGCGAAGTTCTCGATGGGGACGGTGCTGGGCCTCGTCGCGGTGCACGGCGCCGCGGGCCTGCGCGAGTTCGAGGAACTGGCCCTGACGGACCCGCGGGTCGCCGCGTTCCGGGAGCGCGTGCGGATGGTCCAGGACGACGAGGTCGAGGCAGCCTACCCGCAGCGATGGATCGGCAAGGTCGAGGCGCGCACGACCAACGGCAGGACGTACGCCGCCCGCGTCGACGTGCCGAAGGGCGATCCGGAAAACACGCTCACCCGTGCCGAGCTGGAAGCAAAGGCGATCCGGCTGGGAAGTTTTCGGGGCGGCGCCAGCGAAGCCGAGATGCGCGCCGCCATCGGACGCATCTGGAAATTGGAAACCGAAGCACAGATCGGAAGACTTCTCGACTAGGAGACAGCGATGCGCACGCGATGGATCGTCGCCCTGGCAGTCGTCGTCCTCTCCTCCGCCCGCGCCGAAGAGAAGAAGCCGATCGTGATCGGCGCGTCCATGTCGCTGAGCGGCTCCTACGCCGCCGGCGGAAAGTACAGCCTGGAAGGGACCCAGCTCTGGGTCGACGACGTGAACCAGCGCGGCGGGCTCCTCGGAAGGCCCCTGCGGCTCGTCTATTACGACGACAAGAGCGACGCGAACACGGGAGTGCAGCTCTACGAGAAGCTGATCACCTCCGACAAGGTCGACCTCCTCATCGGCCCGTACTCGAGCGCGGTGACCAGCGCGGTCAGCACCGTGGCCGAGAAGCACAAGATGACGATGCTGGGCCCCGAGGCAGCCGACGTCAAAATCTACCAACGCGGTTACAAATATAACTTCCAGGCCCAGACGCAGGCGTCGCGCTACATGGCGGGCGCGCTCGCCCTCGCCAAGTCGAAGGGTTATCGAAAGCTTGCCATGCTCTCCGAGGACACCGCCTTTCCCAAGGCGGTCGCCTCGGAGGTGCTGAAGCAGGCTCCCGATTCCGGTCTCGAGGTCGTCTTCAACGAGACGTACCCGAAGGGGACTTCGGACTTCAGCGCGCTCCTCACCAAGGTGAAGGAGAGGGGCGCCGACGTGGTCTTCGCCAACTCCTACCTGCCCGACTCGCAGGGGATCATCCGCCAGTCCCGCGAGCTCGGCGTCGAGGCGAAAATGTTCGCCGTCGCGGTGGGAGCGGCGGAACCGGAGTTCGGGAACCTGGGCTCGACGGGCGAATTCGTCTTCGGCGCGACCCAATGGGCGGCGACCATGCCGTGGCCCGGCAACGGCGAGTTCGCCGCCCGCTATCAGAAGAAGTTCGGTCGCGCGCCCGACTACCACAGCGCCTCGAACTACGCGGCCGGACAGGTCCTCGAGGCGGCGTTGAAGGAGGTGGGCGCGATCGACCAGGAGAAGCTCGCCGCGGCCGTCCGCAAGCTCAAGGTCGATACGGTCTACGGCCGCTTCGAGGTCGACTCGAGCGCCATCCAGGTCGGCTACACCTCCGCGCTCTTGCAGTGGCAGAAGGGAAAGCAGGTCCTGGTGTGGCCCGAGAAGCTCGCGCAGGGCCAAGCCGTCCTCCCCATGCCGGCCTGGTCCTCGCGGCAGTAGCCACGCGTGAGCGGACACGTCTTCCTGCAACTCGTCGTCAACGGGATCATGCTGGGCGGCGTGTACGGCCTCATGTCGCTCGGCATCAATCTCGTCTGGGGCGTGATGGGGGTCGTGAACCTGGCGCACGGCGATTTCATCGTCGCGGCCGGGTTCCTCACCTTCTGGCTGTTCTCGCGCCTCGGGCTGAGCCCCCTCCTCGCCTTTCCCGCGGGCGCGGCGATGGGTTTCGTGCTGGGAGCCGTGATCCAGAAGTTGTTGCTCGGACGCGTGCCGCAGGATCGCGACTTCGGCAAGAGGTCGCTCCTCATGACCTTCGGCGTCTCGTACATCTTGATCAATTCCGCCCAGCTCGTCTTCGGCAACGAATTTCAAACGGTCATGTACATGCCCGGATCGTGGCATGCGCTGGGGCTCGATTTCGCCAAGTCGCGCGCGCTCGCCTTCTCGCTGGCGGCGCTGGTGTCGCTTCTCCTCTGGGCGTTCTTGCGTTTCACCTTCGCCGGCAGGGCCATCCGCGCCGTCTCGCAGAACACCGACGGTGCTTGCGTGTGCGGGATCGACATTCCCAATATCCGCGTGGTGAGCTTCGCCCTCGGGTCGGCGCTCGCATCCGCGGCCGGAGTGCTGCTGGTGATGATCTTCACCGTCTCCCCGGCGCAGGGGACGGCCTACACGGTGCGCTCGTTCGCGGTGACCGTGATCGGCGGTCTCGGCTCGTTTCCCGGCGCGTTGCTCGGAGCGGTGATTCTGGGAACCTCCGAGGTATTCAGCGGGTACCTGCTCAGCGCGCAGATCGCGAATGGCATCGCGTTCCTGCTCTTCGTCCTCGTCCTGCTGGCCCGCCCGCAGGGCCTTCTCGGGCGGAAGCCGCAGTGACCTGGATCGTCGCCGCCGCTTCCGTCCTGTTCGTCGTCGCCATCCCGTTCGTCGGGTCCGACTACCTGGTCGGCTTCGCCTTCACCACCTTCCTCTTCGTCGCCATGGCGTACGGATGGAACCTCATCTCCGGGTACACCGGATATCTCTCCTTCGGCCAGATCTCCTTCTTCGGCGTCGGCGCCTACGCGACGGCCATCCTGGTCGCGAAGGCCTCCTGGGCCTGGCCCTTCGCCGTCGTCGCGGGAATGGCGATTTCCGCGGTCCTGGCGGTCCCGCTCGGCTGGGCGATGCTCCGCCTGCGCGGTCCGTACTTCGCCCTGGGAATGCTGGGGCTCGCCCAGGTGCTGCAGACCGTCGCCTCGGCCTGGTCGAGCGTCACCAATGGAGGCGAAGGGATCTACCTTCCGCCCGCGGAGAGCCTTCGCGCCCTCTACTTCGCCTCCGCGATCCTGGTCGTCCTGGCGCTTCTGACGACGTGGCTCGTCGATCGCTCCGCCTTCGGCCTGCGCCTGCGCTCGATCGGCGAGGACGAGATCGCGGCCGAGGCGATGGGCGTCGACACGACGCGCGCGAAGCTGCGGGCGTTCGTCCTCGCCTCCCTCTTCCCGGCGGTGGCCGGGGGCCTGTACGCGTTCCGGCTCAGCTACGTCGATCCGTCGTCCGCCTTCCCGGCGGCGTACGAGATCCAGGTCATCCTCATGGCCATCTTCGGCGGCGCCGGGACGGTGTTCGGTCCGCTCGCCGGCGGAATCCTCCTCTCGGCGCTCGGCGAGGCGCTCTGGGCGCGATTCGCGGAGCTGCACCTGCTCCTCTTCGGGCTCATCATCGTGATCGTCCTGCGCTACATGCCCGAAGGCCTCCTCGCGCTCTTGCGCCGCCGCGTCGCATGACCGGGCCCCTCCTCGAGATCCGCGACGTCTCCAAGTCTTTCGAGGGCCTGCGCGCCCTCGACCACGTCTCGTTCGAGGTTCCGCGCGACAAGATCGTGAGCGTCATCGGCCCGAACGGCGCCGGCAAGACGACCCTCTTCAACGTGATCACCGGCGCGCTCGCTCCCAGTACGGGAGAGATCCTCTTCGAGGGAAAGTCGATCCGGGGCCTGCGGCCCAACCAG
>JBJMQD010000480.1:0-5715 GCA_045802855.1 Myxococcales bacterium
TCCCGGGGCGAACGCCACTTCGCCCATTCGCATCACCGATCACGGCGAGATGGTGGGCAGCCAGATCCTGTCAACCGGCATGATGGCGATCCCGCTGCCGAGGTAGAGCACGACGCTGGCCGTGGGAAGCCGCGCCTCGGATCACCGCATCCGTCGGCGGCCGTGCACGCGTCGGGGCCGCCCGGGGCGTCCGGGAGTCGCTACGCGACCGAGCGGACCGCCGCCGCCGCATGGTTCGCCAGGCGCGCCGTTTGCGCGTCGAGCGCCGCGTGCAGCGAGGCGATGTTCTCGCCCGGGTAGGCCGTGGCCAGCGCGCGGTAATGCGCGATCCCCTGCAGGAGCTTGTCGCGGAAGGACTCGAACTTCTTCCCTTCGAGTTGCACGCAATGGTCCACGTAGAGCTCGAGCTCCTTCGCGAACATGTGCGGGCGATCGGCTGGGACCAGGCTCTCCCCGCGGCCGTAGATGTGATCGACCATCTCCTCGAGCCGGTAGGTGCGATCGAAGTAAGCGAGGTTCGGGCCCGGGCAGACGGCGACGGGCAGCTCCTTCTTGGAGATGCCCAGCCCGAGGAGGGCCGAATTGCCGAGATGGTCGCAGATGCACGCCTTCTCGTAGACGTGCGGCGCCGCATCCCATTGCGGCGGCTGCGCGAAGCCGTCGGCCTGCAGCTTCTTCTCCTGATACTCCGCCGAGGCGGTGCACAGCGGGCGCGGGCCGGGGAACTCCGTGTTACTCGCCAGCAGCTCCTTCGGGCAGGGCGAACCGGGCGTCCCGTCCGAGACCCGCTGCCGGTGCCACCGTTCCGACGACGAGCCGCGCAGGTTGTTGAACTTCACGCCGAGCGGGGAAGCGTTGCTGACGTAGAGATCGTCCTCGGTGGCAAGAGCGAGCTGATCGCGGGTGGCTTCGTCCATCAGCACCACCTCCGGCACCAACAGGAACGGCGTCGCCCAGCCCACCAGATCGACGCCGTAATGCTCGGTGAGCCTGCGCATCTCGCCGTGGTTTCCCACCCCGCCCTGGGCGGTGACGAGGATCCGGCGGTTGCGCGCGCTCGCGGGCAGCGTGCGGCCGCGCGAGGCGTACCAGGCCTCGAGGAGCGGATCGAACAGCTTCGCGAAATTGCCCCGCTCCTTCTGGAATTCGGCCAGGATGGGTCCCATCAATTCGCCATCGGTGGGAAAGACGTGGCCGCCGCAGTTCAGGCCCGACTCGATGCGGAATTCGGCGATCTCCACGCCCTTCTTGGCGAGGAACTTGCCCTGGATGAGCGCGGATCGCACGTCGCTCACCTTCAGGATGATGGGCTTCGCGAGATGACCGGAGGCGTCGCGGTGGAACTCGTCGAACTGCTCGAGGTAGCCGAAGAGCGACGGGTTCACGCCCGCCGAAAGCACCACGCTCCCGGCGACCCTCGAGCGCGCGAAGCCGCGCAGCGCCGCCTTGGCGAGGCTGTGCTCCGCCTCGCGCTGCGTGCCGTCGGGCGAGTACGTCGCGCCGTCGACCTTCGTCATGATGTTCACGTCGATGGCGCCAGGGGGCAGGAATACCTTCTCGCCGCGCATCGCCTTCTGCTTCAACTCGGAGGAGTCGGGCAGCAGAGCGACGTAGCGCCACTTGTCGGTCCCGGGCTCGAGCGGCTCTGCGTTCAGCTCCGCAACTTGCCTGGTCACCACCTCGTCGACGAGATCCAGCCACGCGGCGATGCGATTCGCGCGCGCGTCGGGATCTTGCGCCGTGATGGGTGTGCAAGGCAGCCCGTACACCTCGCAGTAATGCCGCCGCACCCTCTCGATGAGGCGATCGTCGGCGAGCGACATCACGGTCGAGATGCCGAGCTTCGCCACGCGAAGCGCCGAGTCGATCGTGAAGCCGATGCCCATGACGGGAACGTGGAAACGATGCACGATTACCTCCGCGCCCCGACAGTTGCGCAAAACGTGCCACAGCCTTGTCACGAGTGGCGCGACGCATCGCCGCGCGCAAGGATTGCGCGCGAGGGAGGCGCCCGCCCGGCGCAATCTCCGGTGCCCGGTTCCGTGTCACGTACGGCGCCGTCGTGCGCGAGATCAGCGCGACGCGAGGGAGCTCAAGCACACTCCCATGAACGAACCGATCGCGAATCCGAGCAGCGTCCCGTTGATCCGGATGAGCTCCAGATACGACCGCGTTCTCGACTCCAGGTTTTGCCGGAACGACCTGGCGGGCAACTCCCGCAGCGAGCTGGATACGGCCCGTCCGACGCTCAGCGACAGATCCTGGTTCACGAACTGCTGGGCACCCTGTACCAGGCTCGCCACGGGCGGGTACTGGCGGAGCTGATCGAAGCTTCGAAGCTTTTCGCGCTCCGCGCCGATGAGGTGCGTCACGGCGTCGAATAGCGGCTCTCGCAGATGCCGCACCAGCGCCTCGCTGGCGGCCCGTCGCTCGACGTCGCTGAGCTTGTTCCAGGCCCGGACATATGCATTGGCGGCGAACTCGGCGAGGCCACGTACGCGGGTCGGCAGCGCATCCGACTCCTCGGTGCAAACGCCGTCGCGAAGGCGTTCGCCTTGCTCCCAGAGCTTGTTCTGGATCGCGGAAGCGCTCACGGCGAGCTTCGCCAGCCAGGGGAGCCGCCCGCGGGCTTCCTCGACGAACGCCACGAGCTCGTTGCTCGCGGCGACCTCGAGGAGCGCCTCGCCGACACAGCGGCTGACGACGGTCGCGATGGTGTCGTCCTTGAAGAGCGCCTGGCCAGCGCCGAGATCGGCATCGCGCAACTGGTAGCCGGCGGCGAGATCGACGATCTTTCCCTCGACCGTCTTCCACGAGCTCGCCACGACGTTCCTCGTTTGCTGGGCCGATCCCAGGCTCCGGTCGATGGCGCGACAGAGCCGCTCGTGCACCTGCGGGTCGTCGATGAGCGCATCCAGCCGGGAACGGATCACCTCCTGGCTGAGGAGCTCTCCGGAGACCCAATCGCCGATGGACGTCGCCACCGCGTCCTTGTTGTCTTCCACGGTGCGATACGTCTTCGCGACCGCGAACCAGTCGCAAAGACCTCCCACCAGCGCTCCCTCGAAACCGTGCACGAGGATTTCCCACAGCGTTCCCGGCCAGGAATGCGCCATGACGGC
Source organism: Myxococcales bacterium (assembly GCA_045802855.1). Lineage (GTDB taxonomy): Bacteria > Myxococcota > Myxococcia > Myxococcales > 40CM-4-68-19 > VBKO01. The sequence goes on from JBJMQD010000480.1 coordinate 3,123, forward strand.
GGCAAACAGCATCCCGCCCGCGGCGCCCAGGAGGAGCGCAAGGGAGATGCGGCTCCTCGCGAGATGCGCCGGGCGCTCTCGCGCGGCGGAGGCGTCCTGCGCCGGGGCGGGGGCGCCCAGCGTGAAATCGAGAGAAGGACTGTTCATCGTGCGCTGCCGGCGATAAGCATTCGACAAAGTTAGCGTATGCGGACGGCCTTGCAGAATGCGCGAAGAGAATTACGCGGGTGTGCATGTTTAGCGAAAGGGGAGCGCGTGTCCTACCTTCGCGCAGCCGGCACCCGCCCTCGTGGCCCGCTCGCGCTGAAAAGGCCGTACGGCTGGAGCGGTATCAGTCGGCGACTTTCTCACCGACGCCTACGTCGACCGAGCGATGACCTTGCTTTCCTCGGCTTGCCGCTCGGGTCAGGAACAGATGAGCAGCGGCTTCGGACTTACGCGGGCCAGCCGATCGGCGACGCTGCCAAGGAGGAACCGGGCAGCGGCGCCCCTGCCCCGGGAACCGACCACCACCAGCTCGATGTCGTCGCGCTCAGCTCGCCGCGCGAGTTGCTCTGCCGCCGAGCCACGCATCACTTCGATCTCCGGGGGCTGCGTCACGAGCGGCTCGCCTTCGACTTCGGGATCCCCGAAGGGATGCAACTCTGCGTCGACCACCTCGCGCAAGAGCGCTCGTCCGCGCTCCTCGTTCTCGCGATTCCACTCCCGCACCGCGGGCGGGAAGTCGTGGATCCCCATCGCGTCCAGCCCCGGTGCGACCCAGGCGAGGTGCAGTTTCAGTCGCAGCCCGCGCGCGATCCTCGCCGCGAACCGGACCGCCTCCCGCGATTTGGGAGAACCATCCACTCCGACCAGGATTCCGCTCATCGTCTCCCCTTCGTCGATGCGTCCGCAGCCACGCCACCGTTTGGTCTTGCAGGTTCCGCGCCGGGCCCTTGACGCCGCCTTGTGCGCTGCACGCAAGTGATCCGCGCAAGACCGCAAACCTTGCGCGCACGCATTCCCTGCACCAGCACATGCACACCACCGCGGGCGGGCGACTTTCGGCCTGAACGAACCTTCCGCGACTTTATTCCCGGCGGAATGGCGACTCCGGCGTTCCGGTCTCATCCAGCGAGGCGCACGAAGCGCCGAAAGGAGCTGCCATGAAGGTATCGACGGTGATCGGGTTCTTGATCCTCGGAGCAAGCCTCGGAGCGATGAGCGCGCCGGCGCATGCCGAAAGCCGGCTCGCGGGGCGGTGGCAAGGCGTCCTCCTGCGCGACGGCCTGCAGTTGCCGATCTCGGTGGACCTCACCGGCGCCGATCAGGACTTGTCGGGCGGGCTGCGGGTCGACGACGCCGTCGCGCCGATCCGGAGCGCTCGCGCGAGTCTCGCGAGCGTCCACTTCGAGGTGCCCGGCGAAGGCATCTTCGACGGCACGGTGGCGGGGAACTCGATGGCGGGCTCGGTCTCGGGCACCAACCCGGGATCCTTCTCGCTCGCCCGGGAATCGGACTCGCCGTTCAGCGATCCGATCACGTCGTCCGGTCCGTAACGCGACCTCCGACTGCTAGCCGCCCGCGATGGCGCCGATGACGATCAACGGCTCGGCGCCGCTTTCGATGGCGGCTGGCAGCGGTTTGTCGGTGGGATCGTGGGACAGATCCGCCTCGCACGCGAAGAAGCGCAGGAATGGGCGCCGCTGCCGCGTAGCGTGATCCCGGATGGTTCCCGAGAGCACGGGATGACGGGCCTCGAGCGCATCCAGGACCGAGTCGATGGTGACCGGTCCCTGGACCTCGAGCGTCACCTCGCTGTCGACGTGCGCGAGCCTGCGCAGGTGAGAAGGCAACGCCACGCGGATCATGGCAGCGTCTGGACCTCGACCGAAAGCACGGCCGGCAGATCGCGCACGATGGGCTTCCAGCTATCGCCCGCGTCGGGCGAGCAATAGACCTGCCCGCCACTGGTGCCGAAGTAGATGCCGCAGTCGTCGAGCGAATCGACCGCCATCGCGTCGCGCAGCACGTTGACGTAGCAGTTTTCTTGAGGGAGCCCTTTCGTCAGCGCTTCCCACTCGTTGCCGCCGCTGCGGCTACGGTAGACGCGCAGCTTGCCCTCGTGCACGAAGTGCTCGGAGTCGCTCTTGATGGGAACGACGTAGATCGTGTCCGGCTCGTGCGCGTGGACGTCGATGACGAAGCCGAAATCCGTCGGCAGGTTGCCGCTGATCTTCTTCCAGTTGTCGCCTGCGTCGTCGCTGCGCATGACGTCCCAGTGCTTCTGCATGAACAGCACGTTCGGCCGCGAGCGGTGCAGGGCGATGCGGTGGACGCAGTGGCCGACCTCGGCGTTGGGGTCGGGGATGTATTGCGAGCGCAGGCCCTTGTTGATCGGCTTCCAGGTCTTGCCGCCGTCATCGGTCCGAAAGGCGCCAGCGGCAGAGATGGCGATGTAGATCCGATTGGGATCAGCAGGGTCGAGAAGGACGGTATGCAGGCACATGCCGCCCGCACCAGGCTGCCACTGCGGTCCGCTTCCGTGCCCGCGCAGGCCAGAGAGTTCCTGCCAGCTATGGCCGCCGTCGTTAGAACGGAATAATGCTGCATC
>JBJMQD010000012.1:0-12936 GCA_045802855.1 Myxococcales bacterium
GGCCCAGACCGGAGCGCCGCTCGCCTCCGCGTCGGTGATCGGCAGGCGAGCTTCGCTCGCGACGCGCCCCGCCTCGAGGTGGAGGCATCCGCCGCCCGCGCTCTGCACGAGCTTCAGGCCACCGTCGTCCTCGCGCCATGAAACGGACGCCGTGGCTGCCGCGGTCGCGGCGAGCGCCGCGTGAGAGAGCGCGTCCGCGACCTCGCCCGGCGTCGCCGCGCCGCCGAGCGCCACGGTGAGCTCCTGGGCCGCCTTGAGCCGGGCGAACACGCGCTCGAGATCCTCCCTGAGCCGCACTGCGTCGAGCGCGCGGGCGCACTCGTCGGCGACGGCGGCGAGGTAGGCGCGCTCGCGCGCGTCGAAGCGGCGCGGCTCGCGGAAGGACAGCTCGAGGAGCCCGACGGCCCGCTCCTCCACGATGAGCGGCACGGCGGCCCACGCCGCGTGGCCGCGCACGCCTCCCGCCGAGAGCTCGGGGTGACGCGCCTCGATCTCGCTCGCCGATTCGAGACACACGGGGACGCGCGCCGCGACGGCGTCGGCTCGCGGCCTCCAGGCGTCGAGCTGACCGCGCGGCTCGGCGTCGGGGCGCAAGGGCGCGTCGCCGTGCGCGTGGAGCAGCTCGAGCGCGCCGGCCGGGCCGAGCGCGCTCACCGCCGCGCCGTCCGCGTGCAGGGTGTCCACGCCGACGTCGATCACCGCCTTCGCGATCGCCGCGCGATCGTGGCAGCGACAGAGGCGATGTGCGAGCTGCTGCAACGTCGCGAGTCGCCCTTCGCTGAGGTCGCCGAGGGCGCGGCCTCTCTCCCCGGGAGAGCGGCGCGCGCTGGACGGATCGACACTCGCTCCTGCGTGCTCACGAAACGCGACCATGGACAGCACCTGCCGAGGGCGTGAACAGCGGCCGCGGGGGGAGCGGGGTAGGACCGGTCCGAGTGTACGGATGGTGTAAACGAAGATCGACTCCCCCCGACGGGAACCCGGGGCCGCGAGCGCCACGCGGTGCCGCGCGGAGGAGCGGGTATGGCGCGCGGTCAGCGCCGCGCGCCCGCCTGCTTGCTCGGTCGACCGGCGGGAACGATGGACGCCTTGACACAGCGACACGCAGTCGCTGGCCCGGCGCTGCCAGGACGCGTACACTAACAGTGCCGGCGCAAGGACTGTTGGGACGCTCCCCTCCGGGCGTCCGCAGGTACGTGTGGCGGTCCTCGCGCCGGCACTTCGTTCAGGCGGTGACCGTGGGGCCACGTTCGCCCGGCCGCTACGGCCGCTCGTCCCCGGACGCCTTCCGGACAGCGCGTTTCCCGGGGATCAATCCATAGCTCTTGAGCTTGCGGTAGAGCGTCGCCGAGCCGATCTGGAGCTGCTCGGCGGTGTGGGTCTGGTTTCCGCCGTTCAGCTCCAGCATCGCGATGATGTGCTCCTTCTCGATCTGCTCCAGCGGCCGCGCCGATCCCGTGACCGTGGGGACGACCGCCGCCTGCCGGACCTCGTCGGGCAGGTCCTCGAGCTCCACGCTGCTTCGCCGCGCGAGCGCGACGGCGCGCTCCATCGCGTTCTGGAGCTCGCGGACGTTCCCCGGCCAGGCGCAGCGCAGCAGCTGATCGGCCGCCTCCGGCGAGATGCCCGCGATCTTGCGCTTCATCCGCAACGCCGCGGCGGACAGCAGCACCCGCGCGAGAGGGAGGATGTCGTCCCGGCGCTCGCGGAGGGCTGGTACGCGGAGCTCGACGACGTTGAGCCTGTAGTAGAGGTCCTGCCGGAAGGCGCCGCTGGCGACCCCGCTGACGAGATCCCGGTTCGTCGCAGCCAGGATCCGCACGTCCACCGGCCGCGTCTCGTTCTCGCCCACGCGCCGGATCTCCCGCTCCTGAAGCGCGCGCAGGAGCTTGACCTGCATGCCCGGCGAGACGTCTCCCACCTCGTCGAGGAACAGGGTCCCGGCGTTGGCGGCCTCGAACAGGCCGGGGCGGTCCCGGGTGGCGCCGGTGAACGCGCCGCGCGCGTGCCCGAACAGCTCGCTCTCGAGGAGCGTGTCCGAGATGGCGCCACAGTTGACGGCGATGAACGGCTCCGCGGAGCGCGTGGAGTGGTCGTGGATGAGCCGCGCGATCCGCTCCTTGCCCGAGCCGCTCTCTCCGGTGATGAGGACGGTGGAGTCGACCTGGGCGATGCGCCGGGCCAGGTCCATCAGCTTCCGCATGGCGGGGCTCTTCGCGACGATCCCCAGCGGCTCCTCGGCGGCTTGCGCCGCCTGCGCCAGCGCGCGCTGGTGCTCGCGCTCCGCCGCCTCGGCGGCCTCCGCCGCCACCTGCAGCGCGCGCTCGAGCGCCTGCTGCGCGGCGCGGTCCGCGATGACCTGATCGTAGAGCTTCCGGGTCTCGAGGTGAAGGAGGCGGACCTCAAGCATGTTGGAGACGCGTGCCACCACCTCGGCGAGGTCGACGGGTTTGGTGACGAAGTCCTTCGCGCCGGCCTTGAGCGCGCGGAGCTTGTGGTCCGGCTCGGCCGTGATCGCGAGCACCGGCAGATACCCGTCCTTCTCGATCTCGCGGAGCGCTTCCATCACCTGGAACCCGTCCATGCCTGGCATGTTCAGATCGAGCAGGATCAGGTCGTAGCGATCCCTCAGGTGGAGCGCGCAGACGTCCCGCGGGTTCGTCGTGGACGCGAGCGAGGTGAAGTCGGCGCCGCGCAGCGCCTGCGTCAGCAGCCGGACGTCGGCGTCGTGGTCGTCGACGATGAGGATCCGGGCCGCGTGAATGTCGGCCGCGTCGATCATCGGGTCGTCCCTGCGAGCCGTTCGCCGCCGACGTGCTTGTCCGCGTGCTTCAGCGCCGCGCTCAACGTCGCCGTGAACTCGTCGATCTTGATGGGCTTCGTCAGGTACTCGAAGAAGCCCGCCTGCCGGCCCTTCTCGATGTCGTGTGCCATGGCGTTGGCGCTGATGGCGACGACGGGGATGCGCGCCGTGGCGGGGGCGCGGCGCAGGATCTCCAGCGCATCGATGCCGCTCATGTCGGGCAGGTTGATGTCCATCAGGATCACGTCGGGCAGGCGGGCCCGCGCGAGCTCGATGCCGAGGCCTGCGGTCACCGCGCTGATGAGGTGCAGCCCGGGGCGGCGCTCGACGAGCCGCTCGACGAGCCTCAGGTTGGCCACGTTGTCCTCGACGTAGAGCACCAGCCGTTCGGGTTCGCCGCCTCGCACCTGGGAGGGCGCCGGCGCGCTCAGCTCGCCGCTGTCGGACGCGAACCCTGGCTCGGCGGCCGCCGGGAGCTCGAACCAGAACGTGCTCCCCACCCCGACCGTGCTCTTCACGCCGATCTCGCCTTCCATCAGCTCGATCAGCTGCTTCGCCACGACGAGGCCGATCCCCGATCCCTCCACGCCGCTCGCCTCCTGCCCGAGGCGGTTGAAGGGCTGGAACAGCTGCGCCAGGCGCTCCGCGGAGAGCCCGAGACCGTTGTCCTCGATGCTGATGCGGATGCGCCCGGGAGTCTTCGCGGTGCACCTCACCGTGACGGTGCCGCGCGCACGGTTGTACTTGATCGCGTTGGACAGCAGGTTGATCACGACCTGCTTCAGCCGGGTGCGGTCACCGTGGATGAAGCAGGGGAGGTCGAAGGTGGGGAAGGTGATCTGGATCCCGCGGCTCTGCGCCTGCCCCCCGATCATCCCCTGGCACTCGCTCATGACCTCGGGCAGCGACACCGGCTCGGGCGAGAGGGAGAGCCTTCCGGACTCGATCTTCGCGAGATCGAGGATCTCGTCGATCAGCTTCAGGAGATGCCAGCCCGCGGTGAGGATCTGGCCGATGCTCTCCTTCTGGCCGGCGGTCGGCGGCGGCTTGTCGGACTCGAGCAGCTGCGCGAAGCCCAGGATCCCGTTCAGCGGAGATCGAAGCTCGTGGCTCATGCTGGAGAGGAAGTCCGACTTCGAGCGGTTCGCCTTCTCCGCGGCGACCTTGGCGATCTGCAGCTCGCGGTTCTTCTCCTGCAGCACCTCGTGCTGGTCCCGCAGACGCTGGTCCAGCTTCTCCTGCTCGGCCTCGACCCGCTTGCGCGCCGTGTTGTCGGTGCCGATCAGCAGGAAGCCGATGATGGTCCCCTGCGCGTCGCGCAGCGCCGTGACGGAGACGACCGCCGGAAACCGGCTCCCGTCCTTGCGGATGTAGGTCAGCTCGTAGATGTCCTCGATCCCCCGCGAGGCCTTGAACACCAGGGCCTCGAAGCCCGGCGCGATGAGCGTGGCGAACTCGGTGCTCAACGCGGTGGCGCGCGCGATCACCTCCTGCGGGTCCGAGATGTCGGCGGGCGTGATCTGGTTCATCACCTCGGCGGCCGCGTAGCCCAGCATCCGCTCGGCGCCGACGTTGAAGATCTGGATGACGCCCTTCGCGTCGGTGGCGATGCTCGAGAAGTTCGCGCTGTTGAAGATCGCGCGCTGCAGGGCGTCCGCCGTCAGCAGCGCCTCCTTTCGCCGGCCCTCCAGGACGACATCCGCCTCGCCTGCGATGCGTTCGGCGGATGTCTCGTCGCGGCTCGGTGCCATAGGGGCTCCTGAGGACACCGTCGAGGCCTCGCGCCACTGGCGGTCTGGGGGGGAAGGGCGGCGTCAGAAGACGCAGGCGCTCGCTCCTTCAAAGTGAAGGGACACAGGTACGCCATTCCGATGGTCTGCACCAGCCGCCCGGATGTCGGCCCCCGTCATGGCCTGCGACTGCTCGCGCGCCGACGCCCCAACGTTCCCCGGGCGCGCCGATCTCGGTGCCCACCCCTCTGCCGCGTTTGACAAGGTCGAAGGCGGTCTTACGTTCGACTCGGCTCCGGTGTGTTTCTCCCGGGCTCCCGATCCCGCCACGACCACGCCGTCAGTGAAGGAGGACAGCATGAAGATCCGTCCACTGCAGGACCGCATCATCGTCAAGCGTGTTGCGGAGGAGGATAGGACCAAGGGCGGCATCATCATTCCCGATACGGCGAAGGAGAAGCCGATCGAGGGCAAGGTGATCGCCGTGGGCAACGGCAAGGTGCTCGAGGACGGCAAGGTCCGTCCGCTCGACGTCGAGGCCGGCGACCGCGTCCTCTTCTCCAAGCACGCCGGGACCGAGATCAAGCTCGACGGCGAGGAGCACCTCATCATGCGCGAGGAAGACATCCTCGGCGTCATCGTGGGCAAGTAACTCCACCCCTTTACGCTGAGGAGCACACATGGCAGCCAAGGACATCATCTTCGACCAGCGCGCGAGAGAGGCCATCCTCAAGGGCGTCAACACGCTCGCCGACGTGGTCAAGGTCACGCTCGGCCCGAAGGGCCGCAACGTCGTCATCGACAAGAGCTACGGCTCCCCGACGATCACCAAGGACGGCGTCACCGTCGCCAAGGAGATCCAGCTCGAGAACAGGTTCGAGAACATGGGGGCGCAGATGGTGAAGGAGGTCGCGTCGAAGACCTCCGACGTCGCCGGCGACGGCACCACCACGGCGACCGTGCTCGCCCAGGCCATCTTCCGCGAGGGCTCGAAGCTCGTGGCGGCCGGGCACAACCCGATGGACATCAAGCGCGGCATCGACAAGGCGGTCGAGGCGGTGGTGGCGGAGCTGAAGAAGCTCTCGAAGCCGACGAAGGACCCCAAGGAGATCGCGCAGGTCGGCATCATCTCCGCGAACGGCGACCGCACCATCGGCAACGTCATCGCCGAGGCGATGGAAAAGGTGGGCAAGGAGGGCGTCATCACCGTCGAGGAGGCGAAGGGCCTCGACACGACGCTCGAGGTGGTCGAGGGCATGCAGTTCGACCGCGGGTACCTGTCGCCCTACTTCGTGACGGACCCGGCGCGGATGGAGGCGGCCCTCGAGGACGCGTACATCCTGATCCACGAGAAGCGGATCTCGAGCATGAAGGATCTGCTTCCGCTGCTCGAGCAGGTGGCGCGCGACGGCAAGCCGCTCCTCATCGTGGCCGAGGAGATCGAGGGTGAGGCACTCGCGACGCTCGTCGTGAACAAGCTGCGCGGCACGCTGCAGGTGTGCGCGGTGAAGGCGCCAGGCTTCGGCGACCGCCGCAAGGCCATGCTGGAGGACATCGCGGTCCTCACCGGCGGGAAGCTCATCGCCGAGGAGCTCGGCCTGAAGCTCGAACAGGTCACGCTGAAGGACCTCGGGCGCGCCAAGCGCATCACCGTGGACAAGGACGACACCACCATCGTCGACGGCGGCGGCAAGAAGGCCGACATCGAGGCGCGCGTGAAGACGCTCCGGGCGCAGATCGGGGAGACGACGAGCGACTACGACAAGGAGAAGCTGCAGGAGCGGCTGGCGAAGCTCGTCGGCGGCGTGGCGGTCATCAACGTGGGCGCTGCGACCGAGACCGAGATGAAGGAGAGGAAGGCCCGGGTCGAGGACGCGCTGCACGCCACCCGCGCAGCCGTCGAGGAGGGCATCGTTCCCGGCGGCGGCGTCGCGTACCTGCGTTGCTTGCACGCGCTGGACGAGGTCGCTGCCGAGCAGGACGAGAAGTTCGGGGTCAACGTCGTCCGCCGGGCGCTCGAGGAGCCCATCCGCCGGATCGTCGAGAACGGCGGGCTCGAGGGGTCGATCGTCGTCAACAGGGTGAAGGAGTCGAAGGAGACGAACTTCGGCTACAACGCCCAGAGCGGCGAGTACGAGGACCTGGTGAAGGGCGGCGTCATCGACCCGACCAAGGTCGCCCGCACGGCGCTCCAGAACGCGGCCTCCGTCGCATCGCTCATGCTCACCACCATGGCGATGATCGCGGAGCACCCGAGGGAGGAGGCCGGTAGGGCCGGCGGTATGGGCGGCATGGGGCAGATGGAGATGTAGTCGACGCAATCCCAGGTGCGGCATGCTCGTCGTGTACGTGCCGAAGAAAAGGCCGACGCCAAGCCGAAGATCATCCAGGTGAAGGTGAACTGACTCACCATCTGCGACCCCCAGCCGCTCCCACAGGGCTGGGTCGCGCGACCCGGACGCTGCGCGCACAAGTTGCGGTCTCGCCGACGCCGTGTGGCCTTCGCGAAGGAAAGGGCGCACGCTGCGGTTGCCACGCGCTCTGCTCGACAGAGGACTCCCTTGCGCCGCCGCTGCAGCGCGCACGGGCCTCGCTCCCCGGACATCGTCGCGCAACCTCTCAACCTCTCTCGGAGGACGTCATGCTCGTCACACAACGTGAAACAGGTGAGTCGCCGCTCCATGCGAGCCTCCCTCGCGGCCACGCGTTGCGGCTTCTGCTGGTCCGAGCTGTTGCCCCTCGCCCACACCGGAGCGAGCGGGATGGCCAGGTCGCCCGGGACCTCGGCGAGGGAGCACCCGTGATCCCGCCCGCGCTCCACCACATGCTCGCCCCGGTCGAATGGAGGACGGCATGATCGTCACCTGCCCGGTGTGCCGCGGCGCCCTGGCGCTCGGCGATCGCAACGGTCGTCACGTGGCGAGCGAGGTCCACTATCCGCACGCGGACGCGGGGGGCACGATGCGGTGCTCGCCGCTCACCCGCGCCGAGTGGCGAGAGCTCACCATCGATGCCGCCGGGCTCCGCTCGGCGGGCGGCGGTCCGCCGAGCAGCGCCGGCAGGAGGTCGCGCAAGACCCTGCGCATCCTCGACACGGCGGTCCGTGCGGCACACCCGTGGCGAAAGACCGCGGAATGACCGTGCAGAACGGCTACGGCGCAATCCATCACGTCGTCGAGGAGACGCGGCGCGTGCTTTGTGGGCACCCCGACGATCCATTCGAATCGCGAGGAGGGACGAGCGCTGCGGTCACCTGTCCCGCGTGCGTCCGGATGCTGGCCGATGACGTCCGCCTCGCCGGCCCGCGCACGCACGACTCCGAGGACTGATGGCGCTGCTCACTTGAGGTGACGCTCGCGATGGGGGGTCTCGGGGGGAGAGTTTCTCCCCCCGGAGTGAGGCGCCGATAGGCGCCGGATCTGATCATGGCGGCGGAAGCGACGTTGCGAGCGCAACGCAACTGGGCGCCGCCATGAACGAACAGCGGCGCCGGCAATGCCGTCAGACGAGACGCGACCGGCACTCGGGACAGGTGGCGCGGTCGGCATCCTCCGTGCGCTTCCAGTTCGAGCGCCAGCTCCCGCAGTATGGAAACCGGCGGCCGTCGTTCGGCACGAAATGCACCCCGCCGTCGAGCGGATGCCAGGCTCTCGCCGGCGCCTCGCGCTGTGAGCGGGACGGCTCGGACGCTCCGGACGGCGCGTCGCGCGCAAGGTGTTCGTGAACCATGACGGGCTCCCTCTGGGCCGCCACGGCGCGAGCTGGATTGCAGGTGAGGAGGGCGACTTGCCTCGCCATCATAGCACCGCGCTCGACGCGACGCCCGGATCGGCGACGCGAGGCGTCGCCTCCGCGCTTCGCCGCCCCAGGACGAGGCGCACCACGTGCACCGCGCCGTCGTCGGCGATCGGTACGGCGCGCGGATCCACCGGTGATCTAGCCTCGCCCTGGCGGGAGCGCACCACCCCTTGTTCACTGCGCGAAAACGGGCCGTCTTTCGCATGTGCTATCTTCGACCGATGCAGCCACGAGCCTTTTTCGCCGCGGTGAAGAGCACCGTCGCGCGCATGTTCCGCGGGTGGGGCGGCCCGATGGCGCGCGCGTCGTGGTGCCGGAGCCAGCGGCGCCACCTCCACGGCGCGAGCGGCGCCGTGTTGTGGGTCCGTGGCGAGGCGGTGCCGTGGGCAGCGTGGGGTGCCCGCCACGGCTACTTCGAGGTTCAGTACATGGACGGGCTGCCGTACCTGTCGGCGCTCTCCGCGCGCGCGGCGTGAGGCGGCGGCAGCAGCAGCGCGTCGCTCCCTGACGAGTGCTTACATTCGGGAGCAGCGCCCGATCGTGGGAGAGCGGTCTCGGCTCCATCGGTTGCCCTGCGGAAAGCAAGCGTGTGGCGTTCGAACAGCCGGTGCGTGGCGGCGGGATGCTGGTGCGCCGCCGCGATCGCCTGCGCACCATGCGCGGCGTTTGCCCAGGGCCTCGCCTTCAGCCTCGAGCCGGGCATCGCCGTCGCCGGGCTGGGTTCGCAGCGACTGCAGCTCCCCAGCGCGGCGTCGATCAGGGCGCTCCTCGGCATCGGCCCCTGCCTCGACCTGGCGCTGGGCGCGGGGTACGTGGGACTGCCCGCCCTCTCCGACGCCACGTCGCCGATGTCGGGAATGGCCTCCATGTACGGCGTCGGGCTTCGCCTCAAGCGGCCCCACGACGAGCGGTCGTGGCGCGGAGCCTCACCGTGGGTCGACGTCGAGGTGCTGAGCGTGCGGGCCGACGCGGGCGACCGCCGAGCGGTCGCGATCGGCGCCGGCATCGCCGTCCCGCTGCGGCGAGACCGCGCTGTGTGGGTCGGACCGTTCGTCCGCTACGTCCAGGTCACGGCGCCGAGCACCACGACCGGTGCTGGCGGAGCCTCGGACGGCGTCTTCGCGGGGCTCACGTTCGAGATCGGCGCAGCGATGACGCCTGCGCGGTGACGCACGGGCCGAGAAGATCGTCGACTCACCAGTCATCCACGCCTTCGGCCCGCGCGTACCAGTCGAGCGCCAGGAGAGCCGCGCCGATCCGGTCGTCGAGTGGAGGCGCAAATTCGTCCTGGAAGAAGCGGACCTCCACCCACGACGGACCAGCTTGCAGCCTCATGCTGACATAGACCATCGGAAGCCATTCTGGAGGGCGACCTCCGATGCTCCGCACCTCAGCCATGTCCCCGGGCGTGCGCAAGTAGTCACGTCTCTGCGGCTCGATGAAGTAGAAGCCTCGGCCCTGTGAAGCGCGCCGGATCGGCTCGAGGATTCGATCGTTGAATGCCGTGTTGGGTACTCCCTCCATGAGACCGCCGTACGTGCGCTCCTGCTCGAGTCGCTGCACATTTGTCTTGATGCTGCCAAGCGTCAATTGGACTGCGTTACCGTTAAGGCTGAAATCGTACTCGAACGGGATTGGCATCGAAGTCCTCGGGGCGGCGCGGCGGTCTTCGCGAGGCTCATGGGGCCACCTCGTGTTCAGGGTCATGGGGCCACCCGCCGACCCTGAGGTGCTCGTCCACCCGGGTCGCAGCCCGAGGACCTCGTCGATCCGCGTGCGAACTCGCCGACGTCGAGGACGAGCGCCACGCGGCGGTGGTCGAGCGGGTTGGCCCTGTTATCGCATGATCCGTCCGCGCCGAGGATTGAGGGATGCTCCATGTATGTTCACCCGTCCCTGAAGCGTCCGCGTGTCGACCCATGATGACGCCTGACACGACGAGCACGCTTCGCCTCTCGAGACAGGTGTATCGCCTGCGTACGCTGGGGCTCTTCCTGGGGTTCTTGACCGTCGGATCCGTGTTCTACGATCGCGGCGCTTCGCCGCTCGCCTGGGCGGCACTCGGAGGACACGGGTTCCTGTGGCCCCATGTCGCCTGGTTACGGGCACGACGGGCATCGGACCCTCACGCCATCGAGCGCGCGAACCTGCTCGCCGACGCCACCGTATGCGGCGCTTGGGTCGCGCTGATGAGCTTCAGCCTCTTGCCCACGGTCCTCGTCGTCACGATGCAGAGCATGGACAAGCTCGGTTGGGGACGCCGGTTTCTCTGCCGCGCGCTCGGTCAGATGGCCGTCGCGTGCGTGACGACGGCGGTGGTCGTCGGAGCCTCCGTGAGGCCGGAAGTGAGCATGGTCGTGGTGATCGGGTCGCTCCCGCTGATGGTGGGATATCCCCTTGCCGTCGCGACGGCGATCGCGCGGTCCGGTCGGCTCGCTCGCGAACGTCGGAAGGCAGTGGAGGAAGCCTCTGCGTTGCGCGAGCAACTGGCGCACGTCGCGCGGGTAGGGGTGGTGGGCGAGATGGCGGCAGGTCTCGCGCACGAGCTCAACCAACCGCTCGCCGCGATCCACCTGGAGGCAAGCGCGGCGCTCGAGCTCGGGGGCGAGGCCGAGATGCACTCGGCGCTCGAACAGGTCGCCGAGCAGGCGCTCCGCGGCGGCGAGATCGTGCGCCGGATGCGGACCTTTGCCCGGTCGAGTCCGAGCCGACGAGAGCTCGTGGACGTGGACAAGGTCGTGAAGGACGTCCTCGGGTTGCTCGACCACGAGCTCCGCCTCGCCGGCATCGCGACGGCGATCGCGCTCGATCGCGACGCAACCGCGGTGGTCGCGGACCAGCTCGAGATGGAGCAGGTCCTCGTCAACCTCATCAGGAATGCCGCCGATGCGATGCGGGAGCGCGCAGTGCGACGCCTGACGATCGAGACGGCCGCGGGCGGGGGACGTGTCCGGGTATCGGTGACCGACACCGGTGGGGGCATCCCGCCGGCGATCCAGCCGCGGCTGTTTCACCCGTTCCAGACCACGAAGCCAAGCGGGCTCGGCCTCGGTCTGAGCATCTGCCAAACGCTCATCCGGGGCCAGGGCGGGGTCATCGGTGCCGGACCACACCCGCCTGGCGGTGCGCTGTTCTACTTCGAGCTGCCGGCCGCGACGGCGGTGACGCAGGTGGCCGCATGAGTGGCGCGACCGTATTCGTCGTCGACGATGATGAGGCGGTGGCCAGGAGCGTCGCCAAGATCGTGCGCGTGCTTGGATACGAGGGCCGCACGTTCCGGTCCGCCGAGTCGTTTCTCGCACAGTACGAAGGTGGCGAAGGATGTCTGCTCGTCGACGTGCGGATGCCCGGCATGAGCGGCTTCGACCTCGTCGAGGAGCTCGCGCGTCGGCGAGTCTCACTGCCGGTCATCATCATGAGCGGTCATTTCGATGCGGCCGTCATGCCTCGTCCCGAGACGCCGCTCCTCGGCGTTCTCGAGAAGCCGTTCTCCATCGGAGCTCTGAGACAGCTGCTCGCACGCTGGCACGCCAGCTCGTCCGCACCTGCGGGACGTTCCACGTGACCATCGCCGGCCGTCAGCACCCGCGGGTGCGCCGGCCGTCACGTCTCGTCGGGGCGACGAGTCCCGACATGACACACCGCCTCGTTCAATAGTCCGCAGCTCGAGCATCGGACCAACGCACCGGCGAGCCTGTCGATATCGAATCCCATCACGACAGTCGCGAAGCACCCGCCGCACACGTACTCGTCGTCACCACTTCCGATGATGACTGCCGAACGGTCCGCGCACGTCGCACCGGTGGCAACCTGCAACCGTTTCGGCCTGGAGCCGCCGTCCGACATGCAATGCCCCCGCGCTTGCGCGTTCAAGGAGGTCCGTCGGTTAGCGTCGTGGCGGGCACGCCGAAACAGGAAGCGGCCGCGCCCGCCCAACCGAGATTCACGCGGTGTGTGGCCTCCCCGTGAACGCACTGCGGAGGACGCTCGGCCGTCATGGCGGCATCCGCAACATGCCCGCGACCCCCCGCGGCAGCCGTCCATCACCGGCACGGGCCGACGACTGCATCGCCCTGCGATCATCCGCGACGAGCCTCGGCCCGTTCTTGGCCGACGAACGAGCGCGCGCGCGCGCCGATCGCAGGCTCAGTACAGGATGCGCGTCTTGATGCTGGTGTCGAGCCGCCCGATGCCGCGCTTGACCTTGTCCGAGACGTCCTGGTCGAGGTCCATGATCAGGTATCCAATGTCGGGATTGGTGGCGAGCAGCTGGGAGCGGATGTTCGCGGTCAGATCGGACACGAGCTTGTTGATGTCGCCCAGCACGCCGGGGACGTTGCGGTGCACGTTCAGGATGCGGTGCGTGCCCGGCGACGACGGAAGCTCGACCTGCGGGAAGTTGACGGCGCCCGTGGTCGAGCCGGTGTTGACCAGCTTGACCAGCGCCGTCGTGACCTCGCGGCCGATGGCCTCCTGGGCCTCCTCCGTCGATCCCCCGACGTGCGGCGTGAGGATCACGTTGGGCAACCCGCGGAGCGGCGACGAGAACCCGTCGCTCTTGCCTTCGGGCTCGTCGGGGTAGACGTCGACCGCCGCGCCGCCCAG
>JBJMQD010000096.1:0-10196 GCA_045802855.1 Myxococcales bacterium
AACGCCGCCATCACGACGGGTGTGAACCACCCTCTCTGCGTCGCTACCGGGACAGCGATCAATAATCCTCCGGGTACGTGGAGCTGCTTGCCAACGACGAATATCGCGCCCGGTGCGTACACGACAGTTGCATACGAGGTCGATGCGAGCACCAGCAAGAATCTTTCTGCGCCTTCGGCATCACTTCCTCTCCTCGTCAACACGACGAGCCCGACGCTCAACACCGCCCCTGCGAACCAGCTCTTCAACATCGCTACGAGCAGCCTCGTCGGCGGCAGCACCTGCGCGCCCGGTGAGACGGTCGATGTGAAGTTCATCGGACCCGGCAGCGCGAACTTGACGAGTGCCAAGTGCTCGACCCCTTGTGTTGGAACGAGCTCGAACGGTTCCTGGAGTTGCGTCCTGCCGATACCGGCCGTGGATCGCCTGCCGGGACTTTCGCTCGCTGTCTCGCAGACCCCGTCCGACAGCTCTCGGGCGCTGACGACGACAACGCCCGGGTTCACCGTCGACACGCTCGCTCCCCGCGCGCCGACCATCGCGGCCCCCGCGAACGGCGCCGCCACCCGCCAGACGTCACCCGCGCTTCAGATCACGGCCGCTGAAGCCGGTGGCAAGCTCGCCGTCTCCGTGCTCGACGGAGCCGGAACCGTGGTGGCAAACTGCCTCCCGCAGACGATTTCCACGTCGCTCGCGGTCACCTGCAGCCCTACCCCCGCGCTCGCCGACGGCGTCTACACGCTCTCGGCGATCCAGACGGATCTCGCCGCGAACCCCTCCGCGCCCGGCACCTCCACCTTGCGTGTGAAGACCCGCACGGCGACGCCGCTCCTCTCGAGCCAGCTTGTCGGGAAGACACTCGCGAATCCGGTCCACGTCGAGGGCACCGCGGAGCCCGGTGCATCGGTGGTCGTGAAGATCGACGACGCCGCGCCCTTGCCCGCGGTGACCGCCGATGTGAGCGGCCATTTCTCCGCCTCGGCGGGAGTCATCGCCACCGGCGCGCATTTCGTGGTCGCGACGGCCACCGACTCTCTCGGCAACACCGCACCGTCGGCGCGAGAGCAATTCGACGTGAGCCTCGCGGGCCACCTCGCGGGGAGCGGCTTTGGCTGCTCCAGCGCCGGTGGCTCCGGCACGTTCGGAGCTCTGCTCCTCCTCGGGCTCGTCCCGCTCCTCGGGCGGCGTCGTGGCCGCAAGGGAATCGCACTCGCCGCCGCGGTGGCGGCCGGAGCCGGAGCTGCCCGGGCCGATGGGACGGATATCGGCCTCGACAACTTCCGTCCTGCTTCCGGCGGAGACGGCACGATCGGAGTCGAAGGCGCGCGACCGCTCGAGGACGGCGAGGCCGCGTGGGAGGCCCGCGGCCTCCTCGTCGGACAGAGCAAGCCCCTCATGTTCGTTCCCGATGGCGGAGGAGAGGCGCAGTCGCTCATCCGAAGCCGGGTCGGAGGATGGCTGACCGGCCAGGGACACCTCTGGGGACCGCTCTCGCTCGGGGTGCAGCTCCCCTTTCTCGTCCAGCAGAGCGGCGATCTCTCCCCGATACCGACCAATGTGAGCGGCGGCGCCGTTCTGGGCGGCGGGCTGGGAGATCTGCGGACGACGATGCGGGCCGCCATCCTTCGACAGGAGCGCTCGGGTTTCGACCTCGCGATGCAGGGGTCCCTCGATCTGCCCACCGCCAACAAGGAGAGCTTCCTCGGCGATTCGTCGCTGCAGGGCGAGGCGCTCGCCGCCGCGGGGCATCGTTGGGCCTTCTCCGAGAGGTCCGCGCTCGACTTGCTCGGAAACGTCTACTTTCGCTTTCGCCCCGAGCGCGACGTGCTCGGCGTCAAGACCGGCGACGAGCTCGGATTGCGCGCCGGTCTCGCCTGGCTTCCCGGTGGTGGACCCTTCGCGCCCCGGCGGGTGATCTTCGAGATCGAGGGCGCGGCGTTCCTGCGGGCGGGATTGGGGGACGGCTCGGTTCCCGGCGAATGGCGCGGCGGCGTGTCGTATTGCGCGGGTCCCATGACCTTCGATCTGGCCCTCGGCGGCGCGCTGTCGTCCGGAATCGGAACTCCCGGCGTGCGGATCATCGGCGGCGTGGGCTTCTCGCCCTCCGTCTGCGGTTCGAATGCGCGGGGGGCGCCGTTGCGTCCGCCCACGCCCGTTCATCTCACCGAGGCCGCTCCTCCCGCGGCAGAAGCCAAGCCCGAAATGGCTGCCGCACCTTCGTCGGTGCCTTCTGAACCGAAGCCCGCACCGGTCGCCGCCGCCGCGGCAGCGCCGAAGACCGGCGCGAAGAACGAAGTCACCATGCTTCCGCTCCCCGAGCTCCCGCCCTTGCCGCCGCCGAAAGCCGCGAAGAAGCAGAAGCGGACCGTCGCGTCGGCCGAACCGATGCCATCCATGCCGGCGTTGCCCGCGGTCTCTGCCATCCCGCTTCCCGCGGCGGCCCCGCGCGCATCGCTCTCGGGCGATCACGTTGAGCTGGCGAGGCCCATCGCCTTCAGCGGATCTCACGTGCCAGCGAAGGAGCCGACGCTCGACAGCGCGGCGAAGCTGCTCGCCGCCCATCCGGAAATCGAGCTGGTCGGCATCTCGGCACCGGACGACGCTCACGCAAAGTCCGTCATCGCCTACCTGAGCAAGCACGGCGTCGCGTCAAAGCGGCTACGGGCCGAGGGCCGGAGCGACGCGGTGGAGATCAAGGTCCTTCGCCGGCGCTGAAACGAATCGGGTAGAAATCGGGCATGCCTGACGAGCTTCCCTGGATCATTCGCGCGAGCGATCGCGCGAAGATCCCCGAAGAGAGCCAGAAGCACCCGCTCAACCCGAACTCCGAGATCCACGGCTGGCCGCTGTCCGACCTCGTCGGCCTGCGGCGCGTGGGCCTCTATCTCATCCGCGTTCCGCCCGGAAAGGAGTCGTTCATCCTGCACAACCACTACGTGCAGGAGGAATTCATGTACGTGCTCTCCGGCCGGGGCATGGCGCGGATTGCCGATGCGGAGCACGAGATCGGGCCGGGAGACTTCATCGGCTTCCGGACCCCTTCGGTCCTGCACAACCTCCGCAATCACGGCTCCGAGGACCTGGTCTATTTGACCGGCGGTGAAAAGGGCGAGTTCGAGATCGCCGACTTCCCCACTGTGGGCAAGCGCCTCGTGCGCGCCGGAAACGAGGTCAAGCTCTATCCGCTCGAGGCGGGCGAGCCGCTCACGCCGCCCGTCGAAGCCGGAAAGTCCTGAGCGCGCCTCCCTCGCTTGACACTCCTTCGCGCGGCATTATCGGATTTCGCCGGAAGGAGCACACCGAAGAGGACGCCATGAAGCTCATCTACGTCGTCGAGCCTCATGCAGATACCGCGACCCTGGAAACCGACCTCCTGCAGGAGGCGGGCTTCGCAGTCCGCGTCGTCTCGCCTGACGACGCCGGCACCGCCATCGAGGCAGGAGTCGCCGGTCTCCTGCTCGTCACCGCCGGTCCGCGCGATGGCACCGCGGCCACGAGGCTTCTGGCGAAGGCGAACGTTGCGAAGGTGCCCGTCATCGTCACCACCACCGGCCCTACCGATCTCGCCCGCTGGAAATCCGCTGTGGCCGTCCTCCTCAAGCCATTCAGCTTCGAGGAGCTCGTCGCCCGTGTGCGCGCGCACTTCGCGGCCGACTGACTTCGCGAGCTGCTCGTGGATCCTGCTGGGACGTGGTCCCGCGGGCCGTCTCCGCGGCCTTCCCGGCATAGAGCGCCAAACGCGACCAGAAGAGCGCGTCCAGGCTGTCCGGATCCGGTCTGCTCGTTCCACGATTCATCGTCGGGGCTCTCCGGCGCGACGAAGCGCGTCCGCCCCATTCCGTACCAAGAGGGTCCGACATCGCCGAGCCGGCCGAAGCGAAAAGCCCCCGATTCCGGCGTGGAATCGATGGCTTGTCGGTGGTGAGCGCGGAAGGAATCGAACCTTCAACCTATGGATTAAGAGTCCATTGCTCTGCCAATTGAGCTACGCGCCCCAGGTCCGCGGTTTCGGGGCGCGCTGTGTATCCCGGCAGGGCGCCCGGGTCAAGGACCAGCCTGAGAGCGGCTCGAAGGGGCGCACTCGCCCCGGGGCGAGCCTCAGAGATTGGGGTGGCTGACCGGGCTCGAACCGGCAACACCTGGAGTCACAGTCCAGTGCTCTACCATTGAGCTACAGCCACCATGGCCCTTCGTCCGCGGGGCGCGGGATCTACACGATCCGGCGGGAGCGCGCTAGCTTGACCGTCGTCGACCCGTCCGTTAAACGCGGGGCCCCGGTCCGCCAGACATCGCGCCCATAGCTCAGCTGGATAGAGCGCCAGCCTTCTAAGCTGGATGTCGCAGGTTCGAGCCCTGCTGGGCGCGCCAAGCGCGACGGCCACCGCCGCTCGCGCCGCGCATGGCCACCCGGCGATTTCGCCAAGGAGGATCGGGGCGAGAGGATTCGAACCTCCGACCTCCTGCGCCCAAGGCAGGCGCGCTACCAGGCTGCGCTACGCCCCGCGCGAAGCGACGGCGGGGTGTACTCAATTCCCGTGACCCGCGCAAGCGGGGGACCGCAAGGTCACGGCCCGCGCACCGCGACCTCGAGCACCGGACGGAGCGCGACGACCGCGCGCCCGCGATGGCTGAGGCGGTTCTTCTCCGCGGAGGGAAGCTCCGCCAGAGTCAGCCCCGGCGTCTCCGCCGGCAGGAACAGGGGGTCGTACCCGAACCCGTTCGTTCCCCGCGGCGCGAAAGCGATGGCGCCGTAGACCCGCCCTTCCGCGCGGAAGATGCGCCCATCCGGCGCACAGAGCGCCGCCGCGCAGAAGAAGTGCGCGCCTCGCCGTTCTGCGGGGACCTCGGCAAGCTCGCGCAGGAGCCGCGCGCGCCGCGCTTCGTCAGTCGAGGCATACCGCGCGCTGTGGAGCCCGGGCGCGCCTCCGAGCGCATCGACGCAGAGCCCGCTGTCGTCGCCGAGCGCCCAGCTTCCGGCAAAGGTCGCCGCCGCAAGCGCCTTCAGCTCCGCGTTCTCGGCAAACGTGTTCCCGGTCTCTTCGGGCGAGGGCAGCCCCACCTCGGCGAGGGAGCGCAAAGCCAGATCGAGCCCGCCCAACAGCTCGCGCAACTCGACGAGCTTCCCCGCATTCCCCGTCGCGACGACGAGGATCATCCCCGGCCGGGGCGGTCCGCGGCCGCCGCGTGGTCGAGCGCCGCACGCTGCAGCACGTGCAGCTCGCGGGCGCCTTTCTGGGCCAGCGCGACCATCGTGAAGAGCTGCTCCGGGGTGAAAGCCTTCTTCTCCGCGGTCCCCTGCACCTCGAGCAGCTCGCCAGCGGCGTTGGCGACCACGTTGAAGTCCACCTCGGCGGCGAAGTCCTCCTCGTAGTCGAGGTCGAGCCGGATCTCTCCGGCGATGATCCCGACGCTCACCGCCGCGACCGCAGCGCGCAGCGCCTTCTCGCGGCGCATCCGTCGCAGCGCGATCCCGAGCGCGACGTAGCCGCCCGTGACCGCCGCCGTTCGCGTCCCTCCGTCGGCCTGGAGGACGTCGCAGTCGATGACGACCTGCCGCTCGCCGAGTGCGGCGAGATCGCACGACGCCCGCAGCGATCGCCCGATGAGGCGCTGGATCTCCTGCGTCCGCCCGGACTGCTTTCCCTTGGCGGCCTCGCGGTCGGTCCGGGTATGCGTCGAGCGCGGGAGCATCCCGTATTCGGCGGTCACCCAGCCGCGACCGCTTCCCTTCACGTGGCTCGGGACGCGCTCCTCGGCCGTCGCCGTGCAGAGGACCCGTGTCCGTCCGAACGCGCAGAGAACGCTTCCTTCCGCGTGCTCGGTAAAGCCGGTGACCAGCTCGACGCGCCGTAGCTCGTCGATTCCCCGCCCTTGTCTCGGCATTACTGCGCTTGCTACCGCGGCGAGCCGGCGGCCGCAACCGGCACCAGAGCGCCGAGGATGGTGCCCGACTCCGCCGGACGCGACGTCTGCGGAGCCCGCCCGCGCCGGGGAGCCGCGGAACGCCTGTCGGTCGCAGGCTTGACGGTGCTCTTCCCGTCGAGCGTCAGCTCGGGAACGACCACCTTGGGGCGGTCGCCGCCGGCGAGAAGGCGCCGCGCGAGCACCTGCTCCGCGAACTCCTCGACCGCCGCGGCGAGCGACTCCGCGATGCGGTCCTGGTGCTGCTCCTTGGCAAGGAGCGGCCCTTCGGCAGGATGCGAAATGAAGCCGATCTCGACCAGCGCCGAAGGCATCTTCGTGCCCGACAGCACGACGAACGGCGCCTGCCGGACTCCCCGGCTCGGCGAGGCGGCGCCGGCGACGATGTTGTGCTGGACGATGCGGGCGAGCATGGCGCTGTCGTTGCGCGCCTGGCTGAGCGCGAGGTCGGCGAGGATGCCCGAGACCGCGTCGGCCTTCTTCCGAATCGGCGCGGCTGCCGGTCCGCCGTTCTCCAGATCGGCGAGAAGCCTTGCCTCGGCATCGGTCGGGTCCGGCGAAAGGGAGTACGTCTCCACCCCGCGCGTGACCCGCCGGTCGCGCGAAGTCTCCATCGAATTGCAATGGATGGAGAGGAAGAGGTCGCCGTTCGCCTCGTTCGCGATCTGCGCGCGCTGGGACAGAGGAACGTCCAGGTCCGCATCGCGGGTGAGCACCACCAGTGCCCCGGAGCGCTCCAGGATCGTCTTCAGCTTCCGGGCGACGGAGAGAGCGATGTCCTTCTCGACGAGACCGCCGCGCCCGTGCGCGCCGTCGTGCGGGAAGGCGCCGCCGTGGCCGGGATCGAGAACCACGGTGAGCGACCGGGTCTGCACCCCGGCGAACGCCGAAGCAGGAATCAGCGCCAGGAGGAGGGCGAGGTGGGCAAGGGGACGCACGCTCGCAACGATAGCAGGAGTCCCCAGGGTTTCCGCAACGTTGCGGATCGTCACATCGTCCGGTCCGTGAAAAACTGCCGCCGGGTCGAAGGATTTCCCTGGTGCGAGAAGCGCCTACTTCAGGCGGTACCGCCGCCTACACGCTCGCGCACCTTTCGCGCGGTGTCGGGGCTGATGATCGACAGCACGAAGTAGGCGACTCCCACGAAGATGAGGATCTTCGCGGCGAGCCACGCGAGGCCGAGCAGGATCCCGAGGAGCCCGCCCACCACCCCGCTGAAGAGCTTCAGGACGCACGCGCCGATCACGACCGCGACGGCGATGGCAAAGGCATTGCGGAGCATTGTTCTGCCTCCTTGACCCCGTTCCTTACGGATGACGGAGCGCGGCATTTCAGGCCGGCATTTCAGATAACGACGTCCACCCCGGGCTCGCCTTCCCCGACCTCGCCGATCTGCACCGCGTCGATTCCCGAATCGCCGAGCATCCGCAGGAGCTTCTGCGCCTCCCCCGCTGCGACCGCGGCAAGGAGTCCCCCGTTCGTCTGCGCGTCGGCGAGGACGATCCGGTCCACTTCCGGGTACCCCTCGGGGAACCGGCACCGCGGCGCTACGAACTCCAGGTTCGCGCGGCTTCCCGCCGGAACGAGACCCTGCACCGCAAGCTCGCGGACCTGGGGCAAGACGCGCAGCGTGCCCGCCTTCACGAAGGCGCGCGTCTCGCTCCCTCGCATCATGGAGTCGAGGTGGCCGAGAAGCCCGAATCCCGTCACGTCGGTCAGCGCGTGGACGCTGGCATACGCCTTGGCGAAGATCTCCCCTCCGGCGCGGTTCAGCGTCTTCATCTGCGCGACCGCTGCCCGTACCAGCTCCGGCGAGGCCTGTTCCTTCTTGATGGCGGTGACCGCGATGCCGGTGCCGAGCGCCTTCGTGAGGAGAAGAGCGTCGCCCGGCTTCGCTCCGGAATTGGTGAGGATCCGGTCCGGATGGACCAGCCCTGTGACCGCGAGCCCGTACTTGGGCTCGGTGTCGTCCACGCTGTGGCCGCCGATGATGGGACAGCCCGCCTCCTGCGCCTTCTCGGCGCCGCCGGCGAGGATCTCGGTGAGAAGCTCCCAGGGCTGGCCGCGGGGGAAGCCGACGATGTTCAGCGCATAGAGCGGAACGCCGCCCATCGCGTACACGTCGCTGATGGCGTTGGCGGCGGCGATGGCTCCGTAGTCGCGCGGGTTGTCCACGACCGGCGCGAAGAAATCCACGGTGGCGACGAGACCGCGCTCTTTGTCGATGCGGAAGACCGCCGCGTCGTCGCGCGTCTCGGTGCCGACGAGGAGCGCCTCGGGGCGGGGGAACGAAGGTAGGCCGCGCAGGACCTGCGCGAGCTCCGCGGGGCGGAGCTTGCAGGCTCAACCCGAGCCGTGGCTCATGAGAGTGAGTCTGGGGAGGCGCTGGGGAGCGGTATCGGATGGCGCAGTCACGGAGCCGCGATGCTAACCGCGACGCCGCGCGCCGACCAGCAAAGCTAGAACTGGCGCAGATACCCTCGCTCGATGAGCGAGGCGAGCTTCTGGGCCGTATCCGCGTCGCTCCCCGAGGCGCGATCGAGGACCGCCTGCACGACCCCGTAGTTGTGCACCAGTTGCACGAGGTCGATCTCCTCCGGCGAAAGGTCGCGCAGCCTCGCCGTGAGCGGCATGGCGATGCCGATGGCGGCGGTGGGCGGAGGGAGCCCGGCGGTGGCGAGGTCGTCGCCTTGCCGGAGCGCCTCCATCACCAGCTGCTCGGTGCTCTCGGTGATCTCGTTCGGCATGGGCGACTGCTCGCCCTCGACCGGCACGAACTCGAACGCGCCCTGTCCCCAGCCGACCATCCGGAACAGCGCTTTCTTGGGCGGGAGCGTCGGGTCGGCGTCGACGGAAGCGGAGATGACCCGCCCCTTGCGCAGGTGGACCCGGCCGCCGCGGACTCCGCGGATGACGATGGCGCCCGTCTTCTTCGAGGTGGACAGGAGCTGGAGCAGGTCCACGAGCGGGACCTCCTCGAGCCGCCCCTGCACGGAGCTTTTTTCTCCCGACGTCTTGCGCTTCTGCGCGGCAGCGCGGTCGAGGGCCGCCTGCGCGAGCTTGGGATCCACCACCGATCCCGCCACCCTCTCGATGGAGACGAGCTTGAGGATGCTCGTCCCGATCAGGATCCGGTCGCCTTCCTTGATCGGTGAGCTGGTCACCTTCTCGCCGTTCACGAAGGTGCCGTTCGTCGAACCGAGGTCGCTGATGGTGAGCTCCGGCCCCCCCAGGGTCAGCTTGGCGTGCTTGCGCGAGACCATGTCCTCGATGAGGACCATGTCGAGCTCGGAGGAGCGGCCGATGACGAGCTCGCCGGTGTCGGGGAGCGGGTATTCGCCGCCCTGGTACTTCCCGCTGATGAACCGGAGCGCAAAGCCGCGTTCGCTCACCCCCGGCCTCCGTTCGAGTCCTTCTCGGCGAGCTTCAGGTACACCTGCGCGGTGCGATGCTGCGGATCGCGCCGCAGGATCTCGTGCCACTGCGCGAGGGCCTCGTCGATCTTTCCGGCCGAAGCGTAGGCGACGCCCAGGGCTACCCGGGCGGCGAGCAGGTTCGGCGCGTCGTGCACCGCGCGGCGCAACTCCCCGAGCGAGGCGTCGCGCTGGCCCGCATCGCGCAGCGCGTTCGCGAGCTTGAGGCGCAGATCGGCAAACGTGGGGCAGAGCGTGAGGGCGCGCCGGTACTCGACAGCCGCGTCGAGCGGCCGCCGGCAGCTCATGTATCCGTCGCCGACCGAGGCGTGCAGGTTCGAGATCTTCCCGCGGCTGAAGGCGTCGAGCGGCTCGTCCCCGAGCGAGTCGCGGGGACCGGCGCGCGCGCCTTCGGTGGCCTGCGCGTAGAGCTGCTGGGCGCGCTCGTACTGGCCCACGTCGTTGCAGAGAATCGCGAGGTTCAGCACCGCCTCGGTGTACTGCGGATTGATCTCCACGGCCCGTTCGAGCGCGTGCAGCGCGGACTCGAATTCGCCCATCTGGTGGTAGATGAGCCCGAGCAGATGATGCACGTCGGCGTAGGCCGCGCCCCGCGCGATCACCTGCTCGAAGATGCCCGCTGCCGCTGAGTACTCGCCGCGCTGGTAATGTTCCTTGCCCAGGGCGACCAGCTCCCGGACCTCTTGGCCGTCCATCAGAATGCTTCCTCTGCGTCGTAGGTGGCGCGGGAGCGTACCACTGATCCGGTAAAATTCGAGCCCGTCAGCGAGGAGTGTCGCCTGCGGGCTTGAGAGGCTCCGCGTCGTTCGGGGTGGGCGACGGCCGGGGCGGAGTAGAGGA
>JBJMQD010000203.1:0-9719 GCA_045802855.1 Myxococcales bacterium
CGATCTCGCGTTCCAACCCATCGTGCGGTGGCCGGAAAAGCGCCTGGTCGCGTACGAGGCGCTCCTGCGCACCAGCGAATCCAGCTTTCCGCAGCCCGAGAAACTGATCGCGGCGGCGGAGCGGCTCGGCAGGCTGTTCGAGCTGGGGCGCGCCGTCCGCCAGAAGGCCGCGCTGCGGATGAGTCGCACCGACGCGCGGCTGTTCGTGAACCTGCACTCGGAAGATCTGCTCGATCCGTCGCTTTACGATCCCGCGGCACCGCTCACCCAGATGGCGTCGCGGACCGTTCTGGAGATCACCGAGCGCGCGGGGCTCGAGCGGGTACCGGACGCCCGGGCGAGGGTCGATCGATTGAAACAGATGGGTTTTTCGGTTGCGGTGGACGATCTCGGCGCCGGCTATTCCGGATTGACGAGCTTCGTTCAGCTCGACCCGCAGGTGGCGAAGCTCGACATCGCCTTGGTTCGCAATCTCCACCGCGAACCGACCAAAGAGAAGCTCGTCCGCTCGATTACCTCGCTCTGCAAGGAGCTAGGCATCACCGTGCTCGCCGAAGGCATCGAGTCGCGCGAGGAGCGCGACACCCTGCAAAGCCTCGGCTGCGACCTGCAGCAGGGCTTCCTGTTCGCCCGCCCGGGCCGCGCCTTCCCAGCCGTCCATTGGTAGATTCGTACAGCTCGCTCGTCTGACGCTCCGCCGGCGCCTTGACCGGCTGCATGCGCGCGCCGTATAGGCCCGCTCGGACGTTCAGCGGGCGACCTCGCCCCCCGGCCGCTCGTTGGGCGTTCCTCCGACTCCTGACGAGGAACCCACATGACGCTCACACGGCTCGCACTACCAGGTGCACTCCTCGCTGTTTCCTTCGCCGCCCGGGCGGCGCCCGTCAAAGTCCCGCTGTCGGCGGGTATCAGGACGAACCCGCAGACGAGCGTGGTCGGCGGCGATCTGGTCACGAACGAAGAGATCAACGAGGCACTCGACGACGACGGAGAAGGGGAGGATGCCGGTCCGATCCAGATGGAAGGAAATTTTGCGCGCGCGAACGTGAACCGCGCGATCACCGCTTTCTCCGAGGCAGCCGCCCGCGACGCGCGGGACTCGCGGCGCGCCCGGGCGAACTCGCAGGTCGTGCAAAGCTTCACCGGCGTCAACTTCTTCGACCAGCGGTTCTCGAACAACGGGAACCAGTTCTCGGTCGAGCCTCCCGATCAGGCGCTCTGCGTCGGTGCTGGTTTCGTGGTCGAGAGCGTCAACGACGTGATGCGGATCTTCGACACGGCGGGAGGCCTCGTCGTGGGCCCGGTGGACTTGAACAGCTTCTATGGATATCCGCCCGCTATCGATCGCACGAAGAGCCCGCTCCAGTTCGGTCCCTCCATTACCGATCCGATCTGCCTCTTCGACCAGGACACGCAGCGCTTCTTCCACGTCGTGCTCACCCTCGACCGCGCGGCGCCGACTACCCAGAACCTGAGCGGCCGCAACCATCTCGACATCGCCGTCAGCGATACTTCGAACCCCGCGGGCACCTGGACGGTGTTCACGTTGCCGGTGCAGAACGACGGCAGCGAAGGAACCCCGAACCACCGCTGCACGGGCGGTCCCTGCCTCGGCGACTACCCGCACATCGGGGCGGACGCGAACGCGATCTTCCTCACCACGAACGAATTCAACCTGGCGGCACCGGGATTCCGGGGCGCGCAGATCTACGCGATCTCGAAGAGCGCGCTCGTCTCGCATTCGGCGAACGTCTCGGCGATCCTGTTCAACACGGGCGACCCGAACGACTCGCCCGTGGTCGGCCACACGGTCTGGGCAGCGCAGTCGCCGGCGAAGGGTGACTTCGAGAACGAAGGACAGGGCACCGAGTTCCTGCTCAGCGCCGACGCGGTCTTCAGCAACACCTTCACCTCGTCGGACCTGGTGGTCTGGACGGTGTCGAACACGCGGTCGCTCGATACCGGGCGCGGAACTCCGGTTCTCAACGTGAAGACGGTCGCCGTCGATCAGTACGGTGGGCCGGTTCCGAAGGCCGATCAGAAGGCCGGCAATCTGCCGCTGCGCGACTGCATCGCCGACCTCGGCACGCCCACGCGTACGCGCTGCGGGCTCATCATCGGATCGGGTGCGGTCCGCAACTTCGGCGCAGCCAGGCTCGACACGAACGACACGCGCATGCAGCAGGTCACCTTCGCGAAGGGCCTGCTCTGGGGCGCGCTCGATACGGCAGTATCCGTGGGAGGCGCGACCAAGGCGGGCATCGCCTTCTTCGTGCTGAACCCGAAGAACGGCCGCATCGCGACCCAGGGAACCATCGCGGTGGCGAACAACAACGTCAGCTATCCCGCCATCGGCGTCTCGCGGCAGGGGCGCGGCGTACTCGCCTTCACGCTGGTCGGCGCCGACCATTTCCCGAGCGCCGCCTTCGTCACCCTCGACGCGAGGGCCGGAGCGGGCCCCGTCCACGTCGTCGCCGAGGGCGCTGGACCGCAGGACGGCTTCACCGGGTATCCGTCGTTCAGCAATCGCCCGCGCTGGGGCGACTATGGAGCGGCGGCGAGCGACGGCGACAGCGTCTGGATCTCGTCGGAGTTCGTCGCGCAGACCTGTGACTTCACCACGTACCTGCAAGCCCCGTTCGGCACCTGCGGAAACACCCGTGGGTCGCTCGGGAACTGGGCGACGCGCGTCTCGCAGGTACGGCCAGGCGAAATCGACGACGACTAAGGTCGTGAGGGCTTTCCCGCATGCCCGGTGCGCGGGCGGCGCACCTTGCGTCCGCCCGCGTACAAACACGTAGGCTTCAAGCCCCGTCTCGCCAGTAGATTCGCTGGGTTGGCGGGCGGCGACTGCGACGTCTGTCAAGCCTTGAAACCACACACCCCCGTTGCTGTAATGTTCGGCTGGCATTCAACCAGACGGGGACCCCTTGGCTCATCGCGTTGTCATGAAGCCGGTAAACCTCGGGGAAGCTCCCACGGCGGTCTGTGCCGAGGCGCGCGTCCGGTTCGAGGAGATCGCCGCCGCCCTGAAGGGGATTCCCGAGGACAGCCCCTTCTGGGCTTCCGCCCGGGTGAGCAGGCTCCGCCTCGTCGTGCGCGGCTGGTCCTTCTTCTACGCCGTCGACGGCGACACGCTCCTCGTGACTGAAGCACGGCCGAAATAGTCCCGCCGGCTTGCACCGAGCCGGGCAAGTGTCCAAATCCGTTCGGGGTGCCGCAGACCGTCCAATTCCCGCCGGAGCCGTGCGCAATCGACGACGCCGTGCGCCGCGACATCGTACGGGTGCTCGAACGGATCGCGGACTCCGTCTCCTGCATCCCTCCAGAAGACGCGTTCTGGGAATCGATGGGAGTCTCCCTCCTGCAGGTCGACGTGAGCGGCTTCCGGGTCGGGTACCGGCTCGAGCCCGATGGAGTCCGCATCATCGAGCTTCAGCAGATTCCGCGCTGACGCCGTGGTAAGCAGGCGCGATGGAAGCCTGGCTGAGCCCCCGCACGACGCCGCAGGCGTCGATTGTCGTCGGCACCATGAACTTCGGCAAGCGGACGCCAGAAGAAGAGGCACGTCGCATCGTCGACCGCGCCTTCGACCGGGGCGTTCCCATTTTCGACACTGCCAACGCTTACAACGACGGCGAGTCCGAGAAGATCCTGGGCCGGGCGCTGCGCGGACGACGCAAGGAAGCTCGCATCGCCACCAAGGTCGGGGCGTGGGTTCGCAAGGGCGCCTCGGAAGGCCTCGCTCCCGGACGCGTTCGCGACGCCTGCGACGAGAGCCTCTCGCGCCTCGGCGTCGAGCAGATCGACCTCTATTACCTGCACAAGCCAGATCTCAAAGTGCCGATCGACCAGACGGTCGGCGCGGTGCACGACCTCTTGCGCGCGGGGAAGATCGCCAATTGGGGCGTCTCGAACTTCGCCTCCTGGCAGATCGTCGAGATCGAGGGCCTCTGCGATCGGGCGGGAATGGCGCGGCCCGCGGTATCGCAGGTCATCTACAACGTGCTCGTGCGCCAGCTCGACGTCGAATACTTCCCCTTCGCGCGCAAGCATCCGATCCACACCACGGTCTACAACCCGCTCGCCGGTGGGCTCCTCGCCGGGAAGGGGCTGCGCAAGGACCCGGAAGCGGGATCGCGGTTCGACAAGAACCCGATGTACCAGCAGCGCTACCTGAGCGGGCGCTTCTTCGAGCTCGTCGAAGCGTACACGTCGCTCGCAAAGGAGGCGGCGATCGCAACCGTCGACCTCGCCTACCGTTTCGTCGCCTCGCGGCCAGGAGTCGATTCGGTGCTCCTCGGCCCCGCCGATGTCGCGCAGCTGGAGGCCGGTATCGACGCTTGCCAGAAGCCGCTGCCCGAGGGTGTGTCGGAGCGGATCGACGAGATCCACCGCGCCTACCTGGGCACCGACGCGAGCTACGCCCGGCTGAGCTGATTCCGTCTCGGTTCCGCACCTCGATTCCCGGATCCGGACGGCTAGGCGATGAGGAAGATGGTGTAGGCCGACGAGATCATCCAGCAGAAGACCACGGTGACGGGGAACAGGTTCTCGCGAATGGTGTTCATGACGACCTCCTGGCTTTCCTGGGAGCACGCGGCGTGCCAGCCGGGCGCACAGGGAAGTGACACGAGCCGCAATCCGGTTTCTGCGATGATGTGCGGCGGTGCGTGTCCGGCTCGTCCAGCTTCCTGTCCCGCCGCCCGCCGCGCTCGCGGCGACCGGTAACGTCCCGCTCGCCGCCGGGTGCCTTGCAGTCGCGGCGCGCGCGGCTGGACTGCGGGGCGTCGATGTCGAAGTCGTTCCGCCCGCCGCCACCGACGCCCTCGGAGACACGCTCCTCGCCGCGCTCTGCGCCCGCGGAGAGCCGGACCTGCTCGGGCTCTCGCTCTACCTCTGGAACACGGAGCGCAGCCTCCATCTCGCGCGCGAGGTGAAGCGGCTCTCGCCGCGGACGCGCATCGTGGTGGGAGGGCCCGAGGTTTCCGCCGACAACCCGTTCCTCCTCGGGCAGAGCGGATTCGATCTGGCGATGACCGGCGAGTCCGAGGAGAACTTCGCCGGCCTCCTCGCCACGCTCGTCGCAGGAGGCGACCCCGCGACGGTTCCGGGGGTCGCGGTGCGCCGCCCGCTCGGGCTCGGCTCTTTCGGCGCCGCTCCCGCCGCCGGGTTCCCGCTGTCCAGATATCCGTCGCCCTATCTCGCGGGCGACATAGCGGTGGAGCCGTCGCGGTCGATCTATGTCGAGACGGTGCGCGGATGCCGATCGCACTGCACCTTCTGCTTCTATCCGCGCTCCTCGAGCGTTCTCCGTACGCTCGACGTCGAGGCGAGCGCGACTCTCGTCGCACAACTCCGCGACCAGGGCGCGAGGCAGGTGACGTTCCTCGACCCGACGTTCAACCACCGGCCGGGCTTCGTGGAGCTGGTCGACGCGCTCGCGGAGGTGAACACCCCGCGGTCGGTCTCGTTCTTCGCGGAGGTGCGCGCGGAAGGCCTCACCGCGGAGCACGCGCGCAAGCTCGCCCGGGCCGGATTCGACAAGCTGGAGATCGGGCTCCAGTCCGTGAACCGGCAGACCCTGGCGCGGGTGCGGCGCGGGGGAAGCCCGGCGCTCGTCGCGGAAGCGGCGCGCATGCTCCACGACGAAGGAATCGAGCTTCTCGTCGATCTCATCGTCGGGCTTCCCGGGGACCGTCCCGACGACGTCGCGCGCGGCGTCGACTTCCTCCTCGAGAACGGCCTCGGCGGAGAGGCGCAGGTCTTTCCTTTGTCGCTCTTGCCCGGCACGGCCATGCGCGCGACGGCCGCCGAGGACGGAGTGGTCTTCGATCCGGCTCCGCCCTACCGGGTGACCCGGACCGCGACCATGTCGGAGGAGCAGATCCGCGCCGCTCTCGCGCAGGCAGAGGAGCGTCTCGGACGGCGCCTCGACGAAGTGCCGCGGCCGCATCTGGTGGAGGCGCCCGGAGGAGCCGGCTTCGCCGCCGTCGCCAGTCGCGGAGCCCAGAAGGGAGATCCGCCGGACGTATTCCACGTCGACCTCGACGCTCCGCTCGCGCCCGCGCCTCCCGGGGCACAGCACGTCGCGCTCTGGCTCGAGGGTGCGGACCTGTTCCGCAGCCGCGCCGCAACGCTGCGGGCGATCGATGCGCGGCTCAGCGTCGATCCACACGCGACGCTCGACGTCGTGCTCGCTCCGCGGCACGAGTTTCCTCTCGATCTGCTGGAGCTCCTGCGCGCCCGACTTGATTCGGCTCCTTCCTCCTATGCCTCGCGCGCCCTCGCCTGGCGCGGAGAGGATCTGCAGCGACGGATCTCGGTCGTCTTGCGAGGAGAGGCGCGGGCGGACTGGGTGGACGCGGTGCGCGACGTCGTCCCGGTCTTCCGCGACCAGCGGGCTGCCACGGCGCTTCGCGATGCCGAGAGGCTCGGCGACGATCTTCCCGGCGCTCGGATCGTCGGCGACCCCCCGCCGCCGGAGATGGTTCGGGAGCTCGCCCGGCGGGCTGATCCGGAGGCGATCTGCTTCGCCGATCGCACGGCGGAGGCCGCCTGGCAGAGGGACGTCCTAGGGTACGGCGACGCTCGAGGGTAGCGGTTACTCTACGCCGCCCGGCATGGTAGACCGCGCCGGTTCGACCTTCAGGAGCTGCGCGAAGATGGCAATGCCGAGGCACCCCGATCGCTTCATCGACCGCCACATCGGCCCCAACGCGAGGGACGTCGTCCAGATGCTGGAGGTGCTCGGCAAGGGCTCGCTCGACGCCCTCATCGACGCCACCGTTCCGAAAGACATTCGCCTCGACCGGCCGCTCGACCTGCCGCCCGGACGGTCCGAGTACGGGCTCCTCCACGAGCTGCGGCAGATCGCGGCCAAGAATCGCATCTGCCGGAGCTATCTCGGCATGGGGTACTCGGACACCGTCACCCCTCCGGTCATCCAGCGCAACGTGCTAGAGAATCCTGGTTGGTACACTCAGTATACTCCGTACCAGCCGGAGATCTCGCAAGGCCGTCTCGAGGCGCTCCTCAACTACCAGACGATGGTGATCGACCTCACCGGCCTTCCGGTCGCGAACGCCTCGCTCCTCGACGAGGGCACTGCCGCCGCGGAGGCGATGAGTCTCGTCCACGCCGTGTCGGGAAAGAGCGGGTCCGCGTTCTTCGTCGCTTCCGACTGCCACCCCCAGACCATCGAGGTGGTGCGCACCCGGGCGAAGCCGCTCGGGTGGCAGATCGTCGTCGCCGACCCGGCCGAGTTCGACTTCAAGACGAAGATCTTCGGCGCCCTGTTGCAGTACCCGTCGACCGACGGGAACGTCCGCGATCTCCGCCCATTCATCTCCAACGTCCACGCGCACGGGGCGCTTGCGGTGGTGGCCGCGGACATCCTCTCGCTCGCCCTGCTCGCTCCGCCGGGCGAGCTTGGCGCTGACATCGCGGTCGGATCGTCGCAGCGATTCGGCGTCCCGCTCGGCTACGGCGGACCGCACGCGGCGTACTTCTCCTGCCGCGAGGAGTACGTCCGGCACATGCCAGGACGGATCATCGGCGTGTCGGTGGACGCGCAGGGCAAGCGGGCGCTGCGCATGGCGCTGCAGACGCGCGAGCAGCACATCCGCCGCGAGAAGGCGACCAGCAACATCTGCACCGCGCAGGCGCTCCTCGCCATCATCTCTTCGATGTACGCCGTGTACCACGGCCCTTCCGGCGTGAAGGCCATCGCGCAGCACGTGCACGGCGTCGCGATGCTCCTCGCCGCGGGCCTGCGCAAGCTCGGCGTCGAGATCCTGCACGACTCCTTCTTCGACACCGTCGCGGTGCGGCTGCAGGCAACCCGCGCCGACGAGATCGTCGCCAATGCGGAAGCGGCGGGAATGAACTTCCGCCGCCTCGACTCGCGCACCGTCGCCATCGCCCTCGACGAGACCTGCTCGCGGGAAGACGTGGAGAACATCCTCCGCGTGTTCGGGGACGTGCCGATGTCGGATCTCTCGCCGCGGCCGGCGATCCCCTCCGCGCTCGAGCGCCGTTCGCCCTACCTCACCCATCCGGTCTTCAACTCGCACCACAGCGAGACCGAGATGCTGCGCTACCTGCGCTCGCTCGAGTCGAAGGACCTCTCGCTCTGCCACGCGATGATCCCGCTCGGCTCCTGCACCATGAAGCTGAACGCGACGGTGGAGATGCTCCCCGTCACCTGGCCGGAGTTCGGGCGGGTCCATCCGTTCGCGCCGCGATCGCAGGCGGCCGGCTACGCGCAGATCTTCGACGAGCTTTCCGCCATGCTGGCGGAGATCACCGGGTTCGCGGGCGTGTCCCTGCAGCCGAATGCGGGAGCGCAGGGCGAGTACGCCGGGCTCCTCGTCATCCGCAAATGGCTCGAGTCGCGCGGCGAGGCGCATCGGAACGTCTGCCTCATCCCCCAGTCGGCGCACGGGACGAACCCCGCCTCGGCGGCGATGGCCGGATTCAAGATCGTGGTGGTGAAGACGGACGAGAACGGCAACGTCGACGTCGCCGACCTCGAGGCGAAGGCGCGCGCGCATTCGAAGGATCTGGCCGCGTTGATGGTGACCTACCCGTCCACCCACGGCGTCTTCGAGCAGGAGATCCGGCGCATCTGCCGCGCCGTCCACGAGCACGGCGGGCAGGTGTACATGGACGGCGCCAACATGAACGCCCAGGTCGGCCTCTGCCGTCCGGGCGACTTCGGCGCCGACGTCTGCCACTTGAATCTGCACAAGACCTTCTGCATCCCGCACGGAGGCGGCGGTCCGGGGATGGGACCCATCTGCGTCGCGAAGCATCTCGCGCCGTTCCTCCCCGGTCATCCCGTGGTGCGGGTCGGCGGCGAGGAGGCGATCGGGCCCGTGTCGGCGGCGCCGTGGGGAAGCGCGTCGATCCTCCTCATCAGCTGGGCCTACATCAAGCTGATGGGCGCGGAGGGGCTCACGCAGGCGACGAAGATCGCGATCCTGAACGCGAACTACATCGCGACCCGGCTCGATCCCCACTTCCCCGTGCTCTACCAGGGCAAGAGCGGCACCGTCGCGCACGAGTGCATCCTCGACCTGCGCAAGGTGAAGCGCGACGCGGGCATCGAGGTGGAGGACGTCGCGAAGCGGCTCATGGACTACGGCTTCCATGCGCCGACTACGTCGTTCCCGGTGATCGGGACGCTGATGGTCGAGCCGACCGAGAGCGAGTCGAAGGCGGAGCTGGATCGGTTCTGCGAGGCGATGATCGCGATTCGCGAGGAGATCCGCGAAATCGAGCAAGGGAAGCAGCCGCGAGAGGGCAACGTGCTGAAGGGCGCGCCGCACACCGCGGAGGTGCTCACCGCCGATTCCTGGGACCGCCCCTACTCCCGGCACCGCGCCGCGTTCCCCGCTCCCTGGGTGCTGGCGCACAAGTTCTGGCCTTCCGTGGGGCGGCTGAACGCCGTCCTCGGCGATCGGCAGCTCATCTGCAGCTGTCCGCCGGTCGAGGACTGGGCCGCGTAGGACGCTTAGATCAGGTCGACGCGGGCGCGATGTCCATGCGCACGCAGAAGCTTGCCATCGCGCGTGACCAGGGGAGCGTCCAGGATCTCGGCGAGCGCGACGTAAACGGCGTCGTACGCCGTAAGGGACGACCGTAATTCCCACACGCGAGGGATCAGGTCGTGATGTGGATGCCGTTGCAGGGGCAGGTCGGCCAGATCGGCGAGT
>JBJMQD010000308.1:0-7775 GCA_045802855.1 Myxococcales bacterium
GCGCTCCGGGAAAGATCCCGCTGACCGACGGGTCGACACTGGACGCGCGCGACACCTGGCGGTTCGCCATGTCGATCGTGCTGGGCATGAAGACGTGGATCAGCTCGAACGTGGGCCTGCACTTCGCGACCCGCGTGTTCGCCCCGGTCGTCTTCACCGAAGGGCAGATCTACGCGGGGACAGGCGGGGCCGGAATGGGCGTGCCGGCGAGCATTCCCTTCCTCCAGTTCGGGTTCACCGCGGGCCTCACGTTCGGAAAGTGAGCAAGCGAAGAGATCGAGATCGGGCGGGATCGCTACTCCAACTCGAACCCGATGGGCTTCTCCGGTCCGAACCAGAACCGGATCGCCTGCGGGTCCACCTGGTAGATCCGCTCCGCGGCCTCGCTGGGCACGACCGCATGCTCGGGCTGGCCGGGATCCTCCACCACCGCCGCCGCGCCGCTCTCGAGCAGCTTCGCCGTGTCCGGCGAGACGGCGAGCCTTCCGATCTTCCCGCTCCGCTTGACGAAGTGGAAGTTGACCTCGCCGGGCGGCTCGCGCACCCGGTTCGCCTCGACCAGCTGACGCAGGCGCAAGGCGCGCTCCGACTGCATCCGCGCCTCCGCCTTCTTCGCCGCCTCCTTGCGCCGCTCGTCGGACAGCTCGGCCTCGCGCAGCGCGAAAGCCTCCTGCCGCTGGCGCTCCTCGGCGGAGACGGCGTCCTCTCGCGCCTTCACCGTGGTCTTGGGACGCTTCGGCCCCTTCTCCGCGTCGTGCGCCTGCTTCTCGGTGACGAGGCCGGCTTTGAGCAACTTGTCGCGCAGATTCTGCATGCGCGGCCGAGCATACCTTGACGGCGAGGGAGGGCGTGAGAACGTACGCCGTCGTGGGCGTCATCTTCGTCGAGCAACCCGGGAATCTCCCGCAACCTCCCGAAGGAAGGGTGGTGGCCGTCGACGTCGCCTTCGCCGCGGGCGACGGGTACGAGCGGGTCACGGTTCCGTTCCTGGATGCGCTCGGCGACCGCCTCGCGCTCTGGGTCGATCACCACGAGCACCCGGTCGGGTGGGCCCGCTACCGCGACGATCCGCGCTTCATATTGGTGCCGAATCGAGAAGCCCACGCCTGCCCCGAGCTGGTCACGGAGGAGCTGGTGATCCGCACTGGCCCCGTCGACAACGTGATCGCGCACGCCGACTTCGACGGGCTTCTTTCGGCGGTGAAGTTCCTGCGCAAGGGGATCCCCCCCTGGCCGGAAGCGGACGAGGACGCCCGAGCCGTGGACAGCCCGGGCCGGGGACATTCCTTGAGCGCGCGGGCGCGCCTGTACGTCGCGGCGCTAGACGAGGCGGCGGCGGCGCTGCGATCGAAACAGCGCGACTCGCTCAGGCAGGATCTCGTGGAAGCGCTCGTGCAATCGCCCGCCAGGATCCCCCCCGCGCTCGAAGCACGCCTCGAGAAGCTCGCCCGCGAGCACGAGGAGACGCTTGCGCCCGCGGAGGATCTCGCCCGGACCGCCCGAGAGGAAGCGCGCGGCGTACTCGTCGTCCGGGTCCCGAAGGACCTGGGAAGGCCGGTGAAGAAAGCGCTGCTCTCGCGCCTCGAGGAACGCGCTCCCGTGGGGGTGGTGGTGGAGGGCCGGGCGGTGACGGCGGCGACCTTCCGCGAGGACCTCGACCTCTCGAGCGTCCCCCAGCTCGCCGCGGGGCGCAGCGACTACCGATTCGCCCAGGTGGACGACGGCGGCAGGGCGATCGTGGAAGGGCTCGGGCGCCTGGTTTCGGACCGCGGGGGACGTTAGAACGAACGTCGGCGCCTGGCATCAAAGAGGTACCCCATGACCTTGCCCATTGCAGGCCAGACGAAGCCGCCCACGAAATCGATCGACCGCTCGCGCGCACCCATTCCGGTAGGGCTCGCGCTGGAGAAGGAGATCGACCGCCTCCGCAAGGAGATGAACGCGGTGATCCTGGCCCATTACTACCAGGACCCCGAGATCCAGGACATCGCGGACTTCGTCGGCGATTCGCTGCAGCTCTCGCAGGCCGCGGCGAAGACGGACGCGCAGGTGATCGTCTTCTGCGGCGTCCACTTCATGGCGGAGACGGCGAAGATCCTGAATCCCAAGAAGCAGGTGCTGATCCCCGACCTCGACGCCGGCTGCAGCCTCGCCGACCGCTGCCCGCCCGATCAGTTCGGGAAGTGGCTCGAGCAGTACCCTGGCCACAAAGTAGTGAGCTACATCAATTGCTCCGCGGGCGTGAAGGCGCTCTCCGACGTGATCTGCACCTCGTCGAACGCGGAGAAGATCGTCGCCAGCTTCCCGCCCGGAACGCCGATCGTCTTCGCGCCCGACCGCCACCTGGGAGCGTGGGTCCAGAAGAAGACCGGGCGTGACCTCGTCATGTGGCCGGGGTTCTGCATCGTCCACGAGCAATTCACCGAGCGGCAATTGCAGAAGCTCAAGGTGCGCCACCCGCAGGCGAAGCTCATCGCCCATCCGGAATGCGAGGAAGGCGTTCTCGAAATGGCGGATTTCGTGGGCTCGACCCGGGCGCTGGTGGAGTACGTGAAGCGCGATCCGGCGAAGAGCTTCATCGTCGCGACGGAAGTCGGCGTGCTTCACCTCATGCAGAAAGAGCGGCCGGACGCGGAGCTCATCCCCGCTCCTCCCTCGAGCGGCTGCAACTGCGCCATCTGTCCCTACATGCGGCTCAACTCGCTGGAGAAAATTTACTTGTGCATGCGTGACCGCACGCCCGAGATCACGGTTCCCGAAGACGTCCGCGTCCGCGCTCTGCAACCCGTCAAGCGAATGCTCGAGCTTTCCGCGTAGCTTACGGCCGCATTGCCGTCTACGTTTGCTTGCGGATCTCGATCCGGCAGATATCGGCTCGCACGCTCCCCGGGAATCCATACATTGCGCGGTGGCCGCGCTCCTGCGGCCGGGGTCCCCGGTCGAGGGGGCCTGCATTCCGAGGAGCACAACATGAAAGTTGCCCCTGCCCTTGCACTTCTGGCCGCGCTGGTCGCGGCTCCCGCCGCGCACGCCGCCTTGAAGCTTCGAGTCGGAGGCGAGGCCGTCGTCGGCTCCCACGACAAGAATACCGGCTGGACCTCGCTGACCGATCAGTTCCGTCCTTCGGCGAACGTGATGCTCGGGTGGGTGACCCCGCTGGACATCCTCTCCATCGACCTCGAAGTGTCCGAGCAGTGGATCACGAATCCGCCGGCCGGCGTCGAGTCGCGACAAGGGACCACGTTGCGTCCGGGCGTCACGCTGAGCGCGCCGATCGTTCCCGTCTACGCGCGTTTCGCCATTCCGCTGAAAGTAGAACCTTCGCCGTTTCAGTCGTATGCGCGAGTGGGCGCGGGCCTCGGCTTCAACTTCCTCGTCGCCACCGTGTACGTCGAGGCGGATGCCGACTTCCTGCTCACGAGCGGCGAGACCACCCAGATCCAGGGCGTCCCCATCTCCTCGACCGGCGCCTTCGAGCAGCAGATCTTCTCCGCGGGCGCCGGCCTCTCGTTCAAGTTCTAGGACCGACGGTCTCGAAATGTTGCGGTCCGCCCGGATGACCGCTGGAATCCGGGCGTGACCGTCCAAGGCAAGGGTCCGCTCGCGTTCGTGCTCTCCGGAGGCGGAGCCCGGGGCGCATACGAGATGGGTGTCTTGCGCTACGCGCTCGGCACTCTCGCTCCTCGTCTCGGCCCCGACGCGCGACCCCGGATCTTCTGCGGCACGAGCGTCGGCGCCATCAACGCCTGCGCTCTTGCCGCGCGCGCCGAGGCGGAGGACTTCGGCGTCTCCGCGGTCGCCGCCCGCTGGGAATCGCTCCGGCTCGAGGACATCTTCCGGCTCGGCTGGGGCGACCTCGCGACGCTCGCCCGCTGGCTCATCGGCCGCCCCGCGCCGGGCGGCGTCGCTTCGCTCCTCGACGCGGCGCCCCTCGCCGATCTGGTGCGCGACGTGATCCTCTGGCGCCCGCTTCACGAGAACATCGCCTCCGGACGGGTGCAGGCGGTGACGACCTCCGCGACGGACCTCGAGACCGGCCACACCGTCGTATTCGCCGAGCGCAACTCCGAGGATCCGATCTCGACCACGGATGCGGCGGTGGAATGGGTGCCGGTGAGGCTCCGCCCCCAGCACGCCCTCGCCTCGGCGGCGATCCCCATCGTGTTTCCCACCGTCCGCGTGGCAGGCCGCATCTTCACCGACGGAGGCGTGCGCCAGAACACCCCCATCGCTCCCGCGATCCGGCTCGGCTGCGGCCGGGTGCTCGTGATCGGCCTGCGGGCGAACCCCGCAATCCTCTCGGCGCGGGCGTCGGGCCGGCAGGACCGCCGCGAGCAGCAGACGCTGTCGTCCCCGCTGTACCTGTTCGGCAAGGTGCTCGACGCGCTGCTCCTCGATCACGTCGAGGCCGACCTCGCGAATCTGCGCCGGGTGAACAGCGCCCTCACCGCGCTGAACCCCGCGGTGCTCGCGGAACAGCCAGTCGCGCTCGCGCTGGTCGCCGCGGGAGGCGGGCTCCGTCCCGTGCGGGATCTCCTCATCCGTCCCTCGCAAGACCTGTCCCGGATCGCCGCCGACGTGCTCCTGCGGCCGGCGGTCCGCGGGAGGCTGAGCGGCCCCGCCGGATACCTGATGCGCCGGGTCGGCGAGTCAGCCGCCGCGGCGAGCGAGCCCTCCGACCTGCTCAGCTACCTGCTCTTCGACTCCGAGTACGCCCACGAGCTGATCTCTCTCGGGGAGCGCGACGCGCGCGCGCACCGCGAGCAGCTGGAGGCGTTCCTGGCGGACGCTTGACGCGCGGTTCGCGAAAGGCGACAGACGGCTCCCAGGAGCGTTTTGCGCGGCCGCTCCCTACCCTATCGTCCGCGACTCGGGCGGGTTCAATGTTCCACGCAAGCAGGCGGGCGGCCGGTGTTCCGTCCGGGGCGGAGATGAAAAAGTGAGACGGCGCGTTCCCATCGCGGCGCCCCGCCGCGGCCTGGTATCCGATCCCCTCTGGTACAAGGACGCGGTCATCTACGAGCTGCGAGTGCGCTCGTTCATGGACTCGAACAGCGACGGCATCGGCGACTTCCGCGGCCTGAGCGAGAAGCTCGACTACCTCCAGGATCTGGGCGTATCGGCGCTCTGGCTCCTCCCCATCTGCCCGTCGCCCGGGCGCGACGACGGCTACGACATCTCCGACTACACGGACGTCCACCCGGACGTCGGCACCATCGACGATTTCAAGATCTTCCTGGACGAGGCGCACAGGCGGGGGATCCGCGTCATCACGGAGCTGGTGCTGAACCACACGAGCGACCAGCATCCCTGGTTCCAGCGCGCGCGCCGCGCCCCCGCGGGCTCCCCCGAGCGCAACTTCTACGTCTGGAGCGACACGCCCGAGCGGTACCGGGACGCGCGCATCATCTTCAAGGACTTCGAGCCGTCGAACTGGTCCTGGGACCCGGTCGCCAAGCAGTACTACTGGCACCGCTTCTTCGCCCACCAGCCGGACCTCAACTTCGACAGCATCGCGGTGCACGACGCTTGTCTCGGGGTGGTCGACTTCTGGTTCGGTCTGGGAGTCGACGGAGTACGCCTCGACGCGGTCCCCTACCTGTACGAGCGCGACGGCACCAACTGCGAGAACCTCACCGAGACGCACGCTTTCTTGAAGAAGCTCCGCTCCCACGTCGACCAGCGCTTCCAGGATCGGATGCTGCTCGCGGAGGCGAACCAGTGGCCCGAGGACGCCGCCCAGTATTTCGGGTCGGGCGACGAATGCCACATGAATTTCCACTTCCCGATCATGCCGCGGATCTTCATGTCGATGCACATGGAGGACCGGCTACCGATCATCGACATCCTCGCGCAAACCCCGGAGCTCCCGCCGAATTGCCAGTGGGCGATCTTCCTCCGCAACCACGACGAGCTGACGCTGGAGATGGTCACCGACGAGGAGCGCGACTACATGTACCGCGTGTACGCCGAGGATCCGCAGGCGCGGATCAACCTCGGCATCCGCCGCCGGCTGGCGCCGCTGCTGGGCAACGACCGCCGGGTGATCGAGCTGGTGAACGCGCTGCTGCTGACGCTGCCGGGCACGCCGGTCATCTACTACGGAGACGAGATCGGCATGGGCGACAACTTCTACCTCGGCGACCGAAACGCCGTGCGCACGCCGATGCAGTGGAGCGGCGACCGCAACGGCGGCTTCTCGAGGGCCAACCCGCAGCGGCTGTTCCTGCCCGTGATCGCCGACCCCGAATACGGCGCGGTGAACGTCGAGGCCCAGCAGAGCAACGCCAGCTCGCTGCTGTGGTGGATGAAGCGGATGATCGGCCTGCGCAAGCGCCACACCGCCTTCCGCGGCTCGATCGAGTTCCTGCTCTCCGAGAACCGTCACGTGCTCGCCTTCGTGCGCGAGTACGAGGAGGAGCGGATCCTGGTGGTCGCGAACCTGTCGCGGCGGGCCCAGTACGTGGAGCTCGACGTCCGCCATCTGGACGGCCTGGTGCCGGAGGAGCTGATCGGGCACACCGAGTTCCCGCCGCTGTCGGCCGAGCGGCCGTACGTGCTGACGCTCGGCCCGCATGACTTCTTCCTGTTCGCGCTGCACGTACCCGAGCCGCGGCCGGGCGACGCGGCGGCGCCGCCGCCCGCGATCCGCAGCTCCAACGGCTGGGCGGGCGTGTTCGAGCGGCGGGGCCGGACGCAGCTCGAGGAGGCGCTGGCCAAGCACCTGCCCCGCCAGCGCTGGTTCGCCGCCAAATCGCGCAAGATCCGCCGGGTCTCCGTCGGCGACGCCATGCGGCTGGGCCCGGTCAGGGGCGAGCCGGTGGGCTACCTGTGCCTGATCGACGTCGAGCTGACGGACGGGGAGCCCGAGACCTACGTGCTGCCGCTGGCGGCGCGGCGGGTCGACGATGCCCCGCACGACGATCCGATCGCGGTGGTCAGGGGCGGCGAGGGCGACGTGCTGCTGGTCGACGGCGCCGACGACCCCGCGGTCGCCAGGGCGCTGCTCGAGCTGATCCGCCGGCGCCGCCGCGTGGCCGGAAGGTCGGGCAGCCTGGAAGGCGTGCCCGAACGGTCGCTGCGCCGGCTGGCCGCCGGCCATGACCTGACTCCGGCGCCGCTGGGTGCCGAGCAGAGCAACAGCTCGATCGCCTTCGGCCAGGGGCTGATCATGAAGCTGTTCCGCAAGGCCGAGGCGGGGACGAATCCCGAGGCTGAGCTGGGCGGCCTGCTGTCGGCCAAGGGCTTCGAGCACGTGCCGCGGACGGCGGGCGTGCTCGAGTACCGGCGGGCGAAGGGGGCGCCGATCACCGTCGGCGTGGTGCAGGGATACGTCGCCAACGAGGGAAACGCCTGGGCGTACGCGCTGGACGAGATCGGCAGGTTCCTGGAAGAGGCGCTGGCCCGCGAGGACGGCCCGCCGGCACCGGCGCCGAACGACCCGCTTGGCCCGCCCCAGTCGGCCGAGGTGTCCGAGATGGTGGGCTCGTTCGAGGAGGTGGCGCGGCTGCTGGGCCAGCGGACGGGCGAGCTGCACCGGGTGCTCGCCTCGGCCGCGGCACCCGATGCGCCGGAGCCGTTCTCTGCGCTTCAGCAGCGGTCGCTGGTGCAATCACTGCGGACGCTCGTCCGCCAGACCTTCCGGTCGGTGCGCCGTGCCGGTGGAGACGGCATGCCCGACGGGCTGGCCGGCCGGGAGGAGGAGGTGTCGGCGCTGCTGGCCGAGCTGCTGGCCGACCGGCTGTCGGGAAGCCAGATCCGCACCCATGGAGACC
>JBJMQD010000005.1:0-16505 GCA_045802855.1 Myxococcales bacterium
GGCCCACCAACATCCGAGCAGCGCGGTTTCGCCCACCACCGCGAATGCGAGCGGACGAAGCTCCCGCATTCGCCAAAGGCCCCACAGCCCGAACAAGGTCAGCGGGTAGATCACCGCAAGCCCGCGTCCGGGACTGAGCCACAGCCCTGCCATTCCGACCAGGCCGTCCGGCCAGACCGGCCGCCAACCGCCGGTCGCCTCGAGGCCGTAACCCGTACGCAGGAAGCCGCCAAACATCAGTCTCTGGTAGAGCAGGGTGAGCAGGACCGGGACGGCGGCGCCGGCCGCTGTAGTGAGGCGGCGATCGAGCCAGAGGAGGCCGAGCGCGAGCGGCGCATCGGCGGGGCGGCACGAGAGCGCCACTCCGGCACAAGCTCCGACGAGAAACGAGCGTCGTGGACCTGTCCCGATTCCCCGCGCGGCGAGACCGGCGGCGAGCGCGAGGGCCGCGCCGGTATGCTGCCAGAGGGCCTGGCCGAGGATCGGCAACGCCGCGCTTCCAAACAGAGTCAAAGCCGAGGCGATCAGCGAAAGGCGCGGCGCGCAGAGGGCGCGCTGGGCGACGAACAGGAGGGCTAGCATCAGCCCCGTGAGCGCCGATGCGCACAGCTTCTCGATGACGTTCGCGATTCGTTCGATCGGCGCGCGGCCCGCCGCAGCCGGAAGCGCGAACGGCAGCGCGAGCAAACCCGTCGTCACGGGATACTTCGAAGCGAACCGGCCTCCCGCCGCGGGTACGACGCTTTCCCCGGGCGGAAGGAACAGCGAACCAGTGCGCACGACCGCAAAGGGAACCAGCGCGGTGGGAACGGTATCGCTCGATCCGATCAACCGGGTATTCGCGAGCGGCGCCGCGGTTCCCAACAGGAACACGGCGAGCGGAACGGGTCCCCGGCGCAGGGTGAGGCCGATCGCAGCGACGACCAGCGAGATCGCCGAGATGGCGTGGACCGAGCCGATCAAGGTCTGCGAAGGTCCGCGGAAAACCTCGACCGCGAGAGAGGCCAGCGCGGCCATGCCGGTACCAAACAGGAAGGCGCCGAGCCGTCTCATCGCTGTG
The DNA here is from genome assembly GCA_045802855.1 of Myxococcales bacterium. Taxonomy (GTDB): domain Bacteria; phylum Myxococcota; class Myxococcia; order Myxococcales; family 40CM-4-68-19; genus VBKO01. Next base: position 1,061 of record JBJMQD010000005.1, read on the forward strand.
CGGCGGGTGTAGCACGGGCGAGCCCTGTAATGCCGCCGCGACACCTGCGTCTACAGGGATGACGGCGGGCAAGAGCCCCCGGAACCAAGGAGAATCCAATGGCGAACCAGAACGAGTGCCGCTGCGCGAACAATTCCTGTGGCTGCGTGAAGGCCGAGACCTGCACTTGCGTGAACGGATGCGCCTGCAAGAAGACGTGCAACTGCGGCAAGAACTGCTCGTGCGACGCGGCGAAGTAGAAGCCGCCGTCGATCCCGGGAGCAGCCGGGGTCAGGACTGCCCGTGCGCGCAGCCAGAAGAGCCCGGCTCGCCGCACGAGCAGTCGATGCAGCCTCGCGACGCGCACGACCCGCACCAGCGCACGACGCGCTTGCGCAGCGCCTCGCGAGCGCGGAAGACGCGCACCGCGGCGTTGTTGGCAGTGATTCCCGACTCGGCGGCGTAGTCCTTCACCGAAACGCCGTCGACGTCGATGCGGCGGAGCGCGACCGCGTACTCCGGCTTCAGCGTGTCGGTGAGGCGCGTCACGCACCGGCAGACGGCATCGCGGTCGTCGGGGCTCGGCTCGACCTCCTCGTCGAGCTTGCGGGCGAGGGCGGCGAGAGCGCGCTCGCTCGCGCCACCTCGGCGGTAATGATCGACGACCGCGTTGCGCAGCACCCGGTAGAACCAGGCGACCGCGCTCTCCTCGGTCGTTGCCGGCAGCTTGTCGAGGCTACGGGCGAAGGCGTCCTGGAGCACGTCCTCCGCCAACTCGCGACCGCCCACGCGGCGCTCCAGAAAGGAGAGGAATGCGCGGCCGTTCTCGGCCAGGACGGCGACGAGCTCCTGTCGGGAAGGCGAATCGCCGCGCGGCTCGGGTTCGGTGTTCATGGGACGAATTGTAACAGGTTAGAATGCGGCCTCATGCGCGAGATCCGCAAAACGGTGTGCAACCGCGACTGTCCGGATGCCTGCTCGATCGTCGCCCACGTCGAGGACGGCCGCGTGGTGCAACTGGGCGGCGACCCCGCGCACCCGGTCACCTCTGGATTCCTCTGCTGGCGCACCAACAACTTCCTCCCGCTGCAGTACCATCCGGAGAGGTTGACGACGCCGCTCTTGCGGGGGCAGCCCGTGTCTTGGGACGAGGCGCTCGACTTTGCCGCCGGCGAGCTGACCAGGATCCGCGGGGAGTCCGGTCCGCAGGCCATCTTCCACTACCGCAGCGGAGGGTCGCTGGGCGCGCTCAAGCACCTCGCCGACTATTTTTTCTCCGAGCTCGGTCCGGTGACGTCGAAGCGCGGCGACATCTGCTCGGGCGGCGGCGACGCAGCGCAGCTGCTCGACTTCGGCGAGGAGGATTCTCACGACCTCTTCGATCTGCTCAACGCGCGCAACATCCTGCTCTGGGGCAAGAACGTCGTCGTGTCCTCGCCACACACGGTGCCCATCCTGAAGGACTCCGCGGCGCGCAAGATGCTGATCGACCCCGTCTGGCACAAGACCGCGCGCCTCTGCGACGCGTTCGTGCAGCCGCGGCCCGGAGGAGATTTCGCGCTGGCGATGGGGGTCGCGCGGGTGCTCTTCGAGCAGGAATGGATCGATCCCGCGGCGCCATCGTATTGCGATCATCTTCCGGAGTTCCGTGCGCTGGCGTTCTCGCGCGACCTCGCTGGATGGTGCGAGGAAGCGGACGTCAGCACCGGCGTCGCGCGCGACATCGCCACGCGGCTGCACGAAGGTCCCACCGCGATCCTGGTCGGGTGGGGGATGGCCCGGCGCGTGAACGGTGGCGCCATCGTGCGGGCCCTCGACGCGCTCAGCGCGCTGACCGGCAACCTCGGGGTGGCTGGCGGCGGCGTCTCGTACTACTTCTGGCGGCGGAAGAACTTCGACTTCTCCTTCATCCGCAAGCAGCCGCCCCGGACCATCCTCGAGCCGCTCTTCGGACCCGAGCTCCTGGCCTCGGACATCCGCGCGGTCTGGATTACCGCCGGTAATCCCATCGCCATGCTGCCCGAGTCCGGCACTACCGAAAGGGCGCTGCGGTCGCGGGAATTCGTCTGCGTGGTCGATTCCTGGCCCACCGACACGACGCGGGCGGCGACGCTGGTCCTTCCTACCACCACGCTGCTCGAGGACGACGATCTGCTGGGCGCTTATGGTCATCACTGGGTGGGCTCGTCGCGACCGGTGGTCGCTCCGCCGCCGGGAGTGAAGTCCGACCTGGAGATCCTGCAGGCGCTCGCCGGGCGCCTCGGGCTGTCGGAGGTGATGCAGGGGACAGCGCGGGAATGGAAGGAACGCATCCTGCGCAAGGATGCCGGGTTCACGGTGGCCGACCTCGACGAGCGCGGTCCGCAGCGGAGCAACCTGTCGGGGAAGGTCCTCTTCGCCGACCGGAAGTTCAATACGACGACCGGGAAGGTGAACCTCATCACGTCGGCGCCCGAGGGTTCGCGGGTGAGCGCGGGGTACCCGCTCTATCTCATGGCGCTTTCGACGGACAAGGCGCAGAACTCGCAGTGGAGCAAGGGCCAGCCGCAGGGCCCGGCGGCGGTCACCGTGCATCCCGATTCGGCAGGCGGGATTCCGGACGGAGGCTTCGGCCGGCTCGAGTCCGCCATCGCCTCGATGCCGGTGCAGGTGCTTCATGACCCTCGCCAGCGTCGCGACGTCGCGCTGATGGCCAAGGGCGGTCACATGCGGGAGAAGCGCAACGCCAACGTCCTCGCCCGGGCGCGCGCTACCGACATCGGCGGCGGCGGCGCCCTCTACGACGAGGCTGTGCGAATCACGCCGTGAAGCTCTCTGGACCTTTGCGGCCGACGACGTCCGGAGCCGAGGCCGGTTGCTCCGACGCCGCAGCCGCCCCGAGCCCGATCACCGCCGGGCGCTTGGTTTCCGTCGCGGCATACGCGTTGGGATCGTGGCGCAGCGCCCCCGGCGGCAGCGAGCTGAAGAACGGCCCCAGATCGTTGCGGATCTGCGTCACGAAGAACTCCGGAAGCTCGTCGCTCCTCTGCTCGAAATAGCGACGCAGCGGCAGGTCGGAATCGAGGCGGCGGCGGATCTCGGTATAGTAACCAATCCTGCCGAATCCTTCGGAGGACACGGCACGTACGATGTTCATCCAGCGAGGGATGGCGCCGCGGGTGGCCGCGAAGCGGCGCGCGATCGCCTTCCAGGAGAACGCGAAGCGGGTGAGTCCGATCACCTGATCGTAGAAGGAGGACCAGGAATAGTTCCTCGGCCGCACGTTCATCGCGTGGTTGTTATCGAGGAAATGGAACGGAAACGGAAGGACCCGGCCCGCCCGCTGCAGATCGAGGTTGACCGGAGCCGCCCTTCCGAATGCGGAGAGCAGCGAGAAACCCGGGAAGGCGCCCGGCGTCCGCCGGAGGAACTCCTTGGTGAGCTCGAACGGCTCCTCGCCCTCGTCGCAATCGAGGCCCAGGACGAAGTTCGTCTGCACGTACGGCAGATAGCGGAGGATCAGGTTCACGTGATCGGAGACCTGCTGGACCTTCTCGAGGCCGACGCTCTTTCCTGTCTTCGACTTGTTCCCGAGCTCGTACCAGGACTCGATCCCGGGCAGAACTGCCTTGAACCCGTTCTTGCGTAGCCTGCGCAGATGGTCCTCGCCGAGGAGCGACAGGCTGCTCTCGGCGATGAAATCGATGCTGTCTTCCGGGGCGGTCTCTTCGATGGCGTCCATGGTGGCGTCGAAGCGGACCCCGAAATTCGGATCGTGCCAGGCGATCCTTGGCCTCGCAACCGTTCGCAAGAGGAAGCGCAGATCCTCTTTCATGCCTTCCAGGTCGAGCGCCTGGTAGGGAACTACCGAATCGATACAGAAGCTGCAGGTGTATGGGCAGCCCAGGCTGCCCAGCATGGGGACGATCTTCAGTAACGGTGCTTTGCGCAAGGTGCCGGAGACGAACTTCCAGCGCTCGCGAACCCCGGGAAGCTCGCGCGGTTGCTGTGCCGCTCCGAGCAGCGCTCCTTCCGGGCGATGCGCGGAACAGTCCCGCAGCACGTCGCGGATCAAGGCGCGGTCCGTGAAGCCGAGGACGTAGTCGAAATACTTGCGTGCGTCCTCCGGATAACAACGCGCATGGGGACCGCCCAGCACGGTGACGGCGCCCTGCGCCCGGAAGCGGCTGGACAACGCATAGGCGAGCAGGGCGGCCTCGGTGAATGCGCCGATGAAGACCAGATCGACGGCCCCGGGAAGCTCGTCGGAAAGGTCTTCGAGGCCGGTGTAGCAAACGAAGCTGACCTCGTGCCCTTCGGCCTCGCACCAGACCGCCACCGCCTGCGGCATGATGCTGGCGTAGTTCGCGTGCATCACCCGCGCGTAGATGGATCGCGTGGGTCCCTTGGTGACCAGATCGATGATGGCAACCCGCAAGCGGCGCATGCTTCGTTCCCTCCGGGATCCGGCGCATCCCCTCGGCCAGACGCCGCTGCGCCGCGCGGGATGAGAGATCCCCCACCGCACCGCCCATCAGTGCCGACACGTACCGGTGCTACACGTATCTTCGCCCGAAAGCTACTGAACCCGACCTTCGCAGAGTTGCCGGGCGGTCGCCACCTTTCGTTCCGCGGCTGGCGTTCGACAAGGCGCTTGCCTTGGCCAGTTCGATTCGCGGCTGGTCGATCCTGTCCCGGCGCATGAGCGGAGGGGGATGACCGGACAACTTGTGCCCCCTGTTCCGAGCCAGCGCAGACGGGAGTGGCGGCTCGAATGATCGATCTCTCGAATGGGCTATAGTGTGGATGCGCTCGCCTCCGCTCACCCCCGCCGCGTCGGCGGTTCTGGCCGGAAACCCGCGCTGAAAGGGTGCGCATCGCGCATGGACAAAGTCATCGGCATAGTCGATCTCTCGAGCGGAGCGGTGACCGATTGTCGGGTCGACTGCCTCACGCTGGACGTTCCCCCCGACATCGACCAGACCGCGGGAAGCGTCTCGTTGAGCGCCGACAACGTCGCGCGCTACGTCACCGCGTCGGGGCTGAAGCGCTCGTACCTGGCTCATCCCACCGCTCTGGCGGGCCGCGCGCGAGGCGAGGAATGCCTCGTCGCGGCGGACACGGGCATCGCAACCAGCAGCCGCAGCTACCGCATCGCGATGGTGGACGTCGACGACTGAATCAATGGTCGAGCTTGAAGCCGATCCGGACCGTCACCTGGAACTCGGAGACGCGCCCATCCTTGATCGCTCCACGCTCCTCGACCACCTGGAACCAGTTCATGTGGTGCACGGTCCTCGCCGCCTCCTCCACGGCCGACTTCACCGCTTCGGCGAAACTGATCGGCGACGTCCCCACCACGTCGATGAGCTTGTAGATGCCCGGCATCGAGACCTCCTTGGTGAGGTCACTCTACCGCCCCGCGGTCATGTAGGTTCTTGTCCCACCCGTTCGGGGATTCCCTGCCACCCGCTCAGGCACGGATTCAGATAGAAGACCGGAGCCCTCGCAGGTCCCTCTTGCCGATCGGAGCCGCATGCTGCGCTACAGCGAGGATTGGAGGACAGTCGCGTATCTCGCGGCTACCGCGGTGCTGACAGTGATCAACTGGAGACTGGGATCGGTTCACCCCGTCCTGTATCCGGTCACGCTCTTCTTCTTCTTCACCTCCGCGGTGATCAGCCACAACCACAACCATCTCGGTATCTGGCGCTCGAAGGGGCTGAACCTCCTCACGAGCTACGTGATCGCCCTGTTCTACGGTCACCCTGCGGTCGCCTGGGTGCCGACGCACAACCAGGTCCACCACCGTCTCAACAACCGTCCTGGCGACAGCTCGCGCTCTCCGAAGTGGTTCCGCCGGAATCATCTCGCCGCGTTGCTCGTCTATCCGACGCTGACGAACTTTGCGCAGACGAAGGACATCCGCGCCTTCCTCCGCGATCTCTACCACCGGGATCGCAGCGCCTTCTGGTCCGCCGCCTCGGAATACGTCGTGTTCTTCGGTACGATGTTGCTGTTGTTCCTGGTCGATTGGCGAAAGACGCTACTCTTCTTCGTCATTCCCCAGCAGACGGCCCTCTTCCTCATCCAGTGCGTGAACTACCTGCAGCACGTCGAGACGGACGCGTTCAGCGAGTGGGACCATTCGCGAAACTTCCTCTCCCCGATCCTGAACGGCGTCCTCTTCAACAACGGGTACCACACGGTCCACCATCTGAAGCCCGGAGTGCACTGGTCGGAGTTGCCGGCCCTGCACGCGCAGCACGCCCACAAGATCGACCCCTCGCTGCTCCTGCGCTCCTGGATGCGCTACGTGGGATACACGTACTTCGTCCGCCCCTTCGTGCGCGACGGCGAGCGCCACGCGGACGTCGGCCGGTCGGGAACGGTCACGTAGGGTCCCCGCTGAGAACCTCCAGGGGAAAACGCGCGCGCATCACGCCCAGGACCAGCTCCTCGATCTCGATCTCCGAACGCATCGCAAGCGCCTTCGCGACGAGGGCCTCCATCTCCGGGAGGCGGCTCGCGACGATGACGGACTTCACTGCCGGTATCGCGGGTGGAGACATGGAGAGGCTGCGCACGCCGAGCCCGAGAAGGACCCAGGTGAACGCGGGCTCTGCCGCCATGCTTCCGCAAACGGCGATAGGCTTGCCGGCGACCTTCGCGCCCTCGACCGCGCTCTTGAGGAGGCGCAGGAACGCCGGGTGGAGCGGGTGGTAGAGATAGGCGACGTCCTCGTTCTCGCGATCGGCCGCGAAGACGTACTGCAGGAGATCGTTCGTTCCGATGCTGAGGAAGCTCGAGCTCAGGCCCAGATGATCCGTCGTCAGCGCCGCGCTGGGCGTCTCGACCATCACGCCGATCGGCACGTCCGGCGCGTACGGAATGCCTTCCCGCCGCAGCTCGTCCACCACTTCGCCGCAAGTCCGTAGCGCCCGGTCGAGCTCCGTGATTCCCGACACCAGCGGAAACATGATCCGCAGGGGGCCCATCGCCGAGGCACGGTAGAGCGCGCGCAGCTGCGTGCGGAACACGTCCGGGCGCTGGAACGCGAACCGGATGGCCCGTATCCCGAGGCTCGGGTTCGAGCCTGCGGGAATCGTGATCGAGAGGGGCAGCTTCTCCCCGCCGATGTCCAGGGTCCGGAAGGTGACCTGCCGCCCGCCCATGGCGGAAAGCACCGCGACGGCGTCCTGGAATTGCTCGTCCTCGGTCGGCAGCTCCGGCCGATCGAGATAGAGGAGCTCGGTCCGGAACAACCCGACCGATTCCGCGCCCAGCTCCAGCGCTGCCGGTACTTCCGACTGCGACTCGATGTTGGCCGCGAGCTCGATGCGCACGCCGTCGGCCGTCACGGCGGGACCCTTGCCGCGCGACCTCAACGCTAGCCGTCGGGACCGGTCGCGGGTCTGCCGCCCCTCGTAGGTCGCGATGGTGCGGGCGGCGGGACGAACGATGACGTTCCCTTGCGACCCATCCACGATCACGGCGTCGCCCGCGTGGATCGAGGCGCACAGACCGTGCACCCCGACGACGAAGGGAATTTCCAGCGACCTGAGGATGATCGCCGCGTGCGACGTCGTGCCGCCGCTCTCCGAGGCAAAACCGACGATGCCGGCTTTAGGAAGGTGCAGGGCGTCGATCGGAGAGAGAAGGGTCCCGATCCCGATGTCCCCAGAGGCGTTCGCGGCGCCCGGCAGCGCTTCGGGCAGACCGAGCAACGTGCGCAAGAGGCGATCGCCGATTGCTTGGATGTCGGTTCCTCTTTCTCGAAGATACGGATCTTCCATGCGCTCGAACACGGCGGCGATCCGGTCGATCACGCGGCGCACCGCGGACTCGGCAGCGAGCGCATCCTGCTCGATCGACCGTCGGGCCGCGCCGACGATCTCGTCGTCTCCCAGCATCAAGCGATGGGCATCGACGATCAGGCGTCCTTCCCGCAGGCCTTCCGACCGCAGGCGTTCCGAGAGCACGGCGAGTTGCTCGTCGGCAACCGCCACCGCTTTTCCAAGCCGATCGACTTCCTCGGGAACCAGATCCGGCGGGATCCTGCGATCACCGACTACGAGCGTGGGACGGAGGAGGCGCGCTTGTCCGACGGCAACGCCATCGGAGGCAGGCATTCCGCCGAGCGTCGGCCCCAGATTCACGGGCCGGCCCGCTCAGCGTGGGCGCGCATCGGCGAACGCTTCCTGCCAGGTGTCGCCCTGACCCTCCGTCGAGGGAAAGTATCCGCGCTCGCCGCTGCTGACGACGCATTTGTACCGTGCGAGGCGGCCGTGCTTGCCCTTCCCGCCGGGTCGAAAAATGGCGGTGCCGCCTTCTCCCCATCGCCTGATCGCCTCCGCCTGCGCTTCCTTGTGCGTCATGTTGGCGGGACCGCGATACCATCCTCCTCCAACGGGGCGCTTCCTTCTGGCTCGATCCGGCATGCTCGATAGTGGCGAAGAGTACGGCCGCGTAGAGCCGAGCGTGCGACGAGGCATGTTTCTCCTTCGCTACGCCAGCCAAGCGGCCCTGGCGTCACGCTGCGAGTCCTCAGCTTGCCCGCGGCCGTCGTGTAGCTCGCACGGAAGCCGTCGGACACGGTGAAGATCCCGCCGGGCGGAAGATCAGCGGGCAAGTCGACGGTCAAGGTGTCGGGAGGACGGCCCACCCGTTCCCCGGTCTCGAGGTCGCGAACCGCGACGAGCGGTCTCATCGCGTGCCTCGTCCCGGAACGGCGATTGTGCGCTCCACCTGGCCGATAGGGCATCGTGACTTTCCGGTTTCCATGGGCGGCGCCTTTCGGTGAAGGGCAGGAGGACGCCGCCGAGGCGCGATCCCGCACGAGATGTCGGGCCGAGGCGCTTCCTCGTCTCGGAGGCGAGCGACAAAGCAAGACGAGTTACAGATTATAGCCCAGGAACGCTGCAAAAGCTCGCAGTGCCGCAGGTGCCGATCGGAGGAGGCATGGCCGGGCGCGGAACGGCGGGCTACCATGGCACGGTGCTCCGCGTCGATGCAGCCACGTTCGATATTTCGCCCGCGATAGCGGAATTCAGAAGCCAGGGTTACGCACGCCTCGGCCGGGTGGTGAGCGAAGACGGGCTCGCCGCGCTGGGCGCGCGCGTCGACGATCTCATGTCCGACCGCGTCCGCCACGACGGTCTCTTCTTCCAGCACGATTCGCCGACGGGACGCTACCGCGATCTGGCATTCGGTAAAGGTTGGCAAGGCCCCTCGAACGATTACCGGAAGATCGAGAAACTGGAGAGCGATCCCGTCTTCCGCGCCTTCATCGAGAATCCGCTTCATGCGCGGATCGCCCGGGCGCTCATCGACGGACCGGTCGCGCTGTACCGGGCGGTGTTGTTCACGAAGAGCGCGCGCGGCGGCACCGAGCTGCCGTGGCACCAGGATGGGGGCGTGTTCTGGGGCGTGTCGCCCGCGCCGTTCCTGCAGATCTGGACGGCGCTCGACGATTGCCCGGTCGACGCTGGCTGCCTCGAGGTGCTCCCCGGGAGTCATCTCGACGGGCTCGCCACACCGGAGGGCGGCGTCATCGTCGCGAAGGAGTTGCTGAAGGCTCGCGCCGAGGAGCGCGCGCTCCCGCTGCCGGCGCGGGCGGGCGAGGCGATCCTCATCCACAACCACTTGTGGCACCGATCCGGGACGAATGCGACCGGCCGGCGCCGCAGCGCGCTTTCCGTCTGCCTGATGACCGCGTCGGCCCGCTGCCTGCGCAAGAAGCGCGAGCCGCGCCGGTTCGTCCGCCTCTTCGAGTAAAAGCCTCAGGGTCCGGCTCCGCCCCGAAGCCAGCCTCTCAGCACGTCGTACACTTCCGGCCGGCTGAGCAGGTCGAGGTGAGTCATTCCCCGCCCCACCCACTGGTGCTCGCGAGGAAAGGCGAGCGTCAGCTCCGGTCCAGGGTGGCGGCCGAGCGCGCTGTCGAGGGGAACGAGCCCGTCGCTCGCGGGCGTGCCGCCTTCCACCTTCGCTTTCGTCGCCGCTACCGCGAAGCAGCGCACGCCCCGCGGGAGGGGCAGCGGCCGGCGGCGATAGTCACCGTGCTCGAAGCGGTCGCGTTCGTGCCAGTCCTCGTCGCGGACATAGCCATGTCGTAGATCGGTAACGCCGGCGCTCCTGATCTTTCCGAGTCGCGCGAAGGGGGCGCTGTAAGCGCTGATCCCGAGGGCGACGTCCACCAGGTTGCCGGCGCGCTCGAACGGGGCTCCGTGGTGGGGCGTCCCCAGGCAGACGAGGTTGCGCAGCTTCGGTACCCAGCGGTGGGCGGCAGAGGCCGCGGCGTCGCACGCGCTCCGCGCGACGAGTCCACCCATGCTGTGCGCTACGATCGAAACTTCCTCCACGGGCACCGGCCACTCTTCGACGAGCGTCTCGAGCAGGCCGGCGAAGGCGTTGCCGTTGGTCGAGATGTGCAGGCCGCTGTTGTAATGCAGGTAGACGGGCGTGCAGCCGAGATCGCGGGCGAGCGAAGCGCCGTGATCATGTCCCTTGCGCGCCCAGCCGAGATCGCTCAGCGAGGAGCCATGGACGAGGACGAGCACCTTCGCGCTCGCAGCCGGGAAGGTCGCGCGCAGGGCGGGGCGGTTCAATTCGAGCGGCTTTCCTCCGTGGCGCAGCCGCATCTCGATGGCGAGCGGATTTCCGGTTGCCTGCAGGTGATCGCCGACGACTCCATTGAGCGCGGCGAGCATGGCCTCGCGGGCGGGACCCGGCGAGCTGTCCCGCAGGAGCGGGACGCATCGAGCGAGAGCGAAATCGATGCCCGCGCCGACGAGGCTGGTCATCCCGCGCACGTTGCCGCAGGCAAATCGTGCGAGGGCCTGCGCGGGAATCGCCAGGGGTCTTCCGAGAACCTCCGGGCCGCTTCCAATCTCGACCTGCATCGCTTCGACGAGATCGGCGATGCCCTTCGTCGCCGCAACCGCCAGCCGGCTCACGCCGCGCAGATCCTCGAGGTGATTACGTGCCAAATCAAATCGTCCGCAGGCGATAGAGACCCGCAACGGAGGTGGTGACCCAGCGCTGGTTGCGATCGGCGACCATGCACTCCGAGCCCGGAGAGCGCCAGGAGAGGGGCCTCGTGGAAGCAGGATATTCGCGCTGCTTGCCATCGGTGGCGATGTAATGACCGCGCGATTGCAGGTCGAGCGACACGACGCCGGTCGTCCGATCCAGGTCGGCCGGGACGTCGAGCGTGAGCGTATGGCTCGGACGGTGGTTCACGGTCCCTGTGATCGGATCGACTACGGCGATCATGTAATCCATCGGACCCCCTGCATTCATTCGCGGCGCAAAGCACGGATTACCCTGTGCCATGCCCGCGCCCACCAGACGAACTCTGGCGCCGGCCGGTTGTATGGCCAGCGCGAGGCCCCGGTGGTGCGATTCCTCACGCTCTCTTCCGACTCGCCCCACAGCGGACGGACGCCGTGCAGAAGCGCGAGCCGGGTCACGGCCTGCGGTTTCCCGGCAGGCACCCGATACGAAAGGAGAAACGCGAGCAGACAGATGCAAGCGAGAATTGCGACCGGGTAAAACGACATGCGCGCCTCGAAGGTCCGCATGCGTCGCCCATCCACCCAGGAAGCGCCGCGGTATCGCGCAGTTTATCATCCTTCGAGGAGAAATGCCGTACCGGCCGGCTCTCAGCGGCGGCGGCGAGGCTTCCAGCTGCCAACCCGCCGCGGGGGACCTCCGCCCTTCGCAGGCGACGCGGGCGCAGCGACCGCGGCCGCCCGGCGGTTCGGTTGCCGGGCGCCGCCGCGACCACCTTGGCGGTGCTCCCGTCTCGCCTTCTCCGGACCCGCGGCCGCGAGACGCCGTACCTCGGTCTGGAAACGCTCATGGTCCCGGGGCACCGCGGCGCGCTCCACGGTGCGCCGGGTGAGATTCTCGATCCCGCGCAACAGGTCTTGCTCGCCGGGAGAAGCGAAGCTCGACGCGCGGCCGCTCGCCTCGGCGCGCGCCGTCCTTCCGACGCGATGCACATAATCCTCGGGAACGTGCGGCAGATCGAAATTGACGACATGCCCGATGTCCGCGACGTCGATGCCGCGCGCGGCGATGTCGGTAGCCACCAGCACCCGCGAGTTTCCCGCCCGGAAGCCGTCGAGCGCGCGATCCCTCTGCGACTGGGAGCGGTCGCCATGGATGACCGCCACCTCGTGGCCGGCCCGCGCCAGCGCCCGCGAGAGGCGGTCGGCGCGCCGTTTGGTCCTGGTGAACACGAGGGTGGAAAGCGCATCCTGCTCGAGCAGCGCCAGTAGAAGCGCGGTCTTCTCCTCCTCGCCGACGAGAAAGACCCGCTGCACGGCACGCTCGGCCGTCGCCCCGCTTTTGACGATATCCACCCGCACGGGATGCCGGAGATTTTCGCGCGAGAACTTCGCCACCTCGCCTGCCATGGTGGCGGAGAAGAGCAGCGATTGGCGCTCGCGAGGCACGTGCTCGAGGATCCGGCGCAACTGGGGCAAGAACCCCATGTCGAGCATCCGATCCGCCTCGTCGAGGACGAGGATCTCGATCTGATCGAGACGCGCCGTCCCGTGATCGAGGTGATCGTTGAGCCGGCCGGGAGTCGCGACGATCACCTCGACCCCCCGGTGGAAGGCCTGCGTCTGCGGCGTCATCCCCACGCCGCCGATGACGACGGCGCTGCGCAGCTTGCGGCCGTGGGCGAATCGCTCCAGCTCCGTGCCGATCTGCTGCGCCAGCTCTCGCGTCGGCGCCAGTACAAGGGCGCGCGTGCCGTGCTTGCCTTCGAGGCGCTCGACGATCGGCAGGACGAACGCGAGCGTCTTCCCGGTGCCGGTAGCGGCGCAGCCGATCACGTCCTTGCCCTGCAGGGCAGGCGGGATGGCTTGCGCCTGGATGGGCGTCGGGGCCTCGAATCCAGCCCGCGCGAGCGCCGCCAGGCCCTTCTCCGAGATGCCCAGCTCGCTGAACCCCAAGTGTCTCTCCTCGATGCCTACGGAATCACGCAGCGGTGCGGGCCGGCTCGGGATAGACCGCCTTCTGCGGAGTCGCGATCTCGATCACCCGGGCCTTTCTCAAGAGCCGCATCACCTGCCAGGTGGGATCGATCTCGAACCACCGCGCCGCGAAATCCGGGCTCATGCCGTACTTGTGGTGGTTGTTCTGGAACAGCTCGCCCATGGTGACGAAGTCGAAGGGCAAGGTGTTGCGAGAACGGTCGCCGTTATCGAAATTCTGATAGCCGTACTTGTGGCCTGCCCAGTTGACGATCGCGCCGTGCATGGGCCCGAGCACCCACTGGACCGGCAAGAGCGCCCACTGCCAGAGATGGGTGGCGAAGAGGAAGTAGGGGACCGAGTAGAGCGTGCCCCAGGCGATCCGCATGACCCACGATTGGCTGAGCGTCTCGTCGATGAGCTTCCATTCCGGATAACCGCCGAGAAAGCGGGCCTCGGGCTCTTCACGCCGGTACGCGTAGGCATCGTACCGGTGCTTGGTGTCCCACATCATCCGGAACACGTTGCGGAAGTTCCAGGGCGAGTGGGGATCGCGCTCGGTGTCCGAGAAGGCGTGGTGCTGGCGGTGGAGGATCGCGTAGCCGCGGGGGGACAGGAAGGACGGACCCTGCACCAGATAGGTGAGGAGGTGGAGAAACCGCTCGGTGCGCGGCTTCATCGTGTACATGCGATGCGCGGCGTAGCGATGCTGGAAGAAGCTCTGGAAGAACACGCTCGCGAGCCAGTGCACTGCGAAAATCGCATAGATCATGGTGGGTTCCTGGATAGTGGGATCCCGGATTATGCGCGCGGGATGGTCATCGGACCGTCATGACGTACTGCGGCGAGGCGCCGCGGCAACCCTGGCCACGTGTCGTATGCTCGAACCGCATGGACCAAGGACTCCCACAGCGGATCTTCTTCGCGCTGGGCAGCGTGTTCGTCACCTGCCTCGTGGTCTCCGACATCATCGGCGGTGCCAAGCTCGTCGAGCTCGGGACGGTGTACGGCCGGCACGTGACGGTCTCGGTGGGGATGATCGCGTTTCCGCTCACCTTCGTCCTGACCGACGTCCTGAACGAATTCTACGGCGCGAAAGCAGTGCGTTTCATGACCTACGTCGGGCTTCTGATGCTGCTGCTCACGTACGGCATCCTCTCGGCTTCGACGTCGCTACGGGCCGCGAGCTATACCCCTTATCCACCGCAATGGTTCCAGACCATCTTCGGGTCGTCGCTGCGGCTCATCGTCGCCTCGCTGACGGCGTACCTGATCGGACAGCTCCTCGACATCGCCCTCTTCGTCCTCTTCAAGCGCTGGGCCCGGGGCCGCTACATCTGGCTGCGCGCCACGGGGTCCACCGTGGTCTCGCAACTCGTCGACACGGTAGTGGTCCAATTCGTCAATTTCGCCGGCGTGCTGGCCGTGAACGATATCTGGGAATTGGCGCAGAACAGCTACGTGCTCAAGTTGATCCTGGCGATCGCCATGACGCCCCTCATCTATCTCGGCCACGCGATCCTGGGACGCACGTTCCATCTCGAAGCCGAGCGGGGGAGCTGAGGCATGGATGCCCGCCTGGCCGAGGTCCGCCGCGCGTTCAGCCACCACCGGCAGCGCGCGAGGCGCATCCTCCTGCGGCTCCGGCGGGCGGGCAGGGACCTCGAACACCTGACGGAATCGGACCTCGCCGAAGATCCTCGTTCTGGATTCACCGACCAGAACCACGTCGGCTCCCGCGAGCTCACGCTCGCCCTGGGCGAGCGCGCCGGGATCCGGCGGGGCATGCGGGTGCTCGATTCCTGCTGCGGAATCGGCGGGACCGCGCGCGTCCTGGCCGACTCCTTCGGGTGCCACGCGGTAGGCATCGAGATCACGCCGGCGCGTTGCCGGGACGCGGTCGCGCTCTCCCGCCGGGTCGGCCTCGGCGGCGACGTCGGAGTCGTCCTCGGCGACGCATGCGCGCTGCCGTTCACCGGGGAAATCTTCGACGCGGTGGTCAGCCAGAGCGCGTGGTCGCACGTGACCGACAAGCGGCGCCTCCTTCTGGAGACTGCCCGCGTCCTGCGCCGCTCGGGCGTCCTGGCGTTCGAGGACGCGGTGCGGGGGCCGCGCGCGGGTTCGCACGAGGAAGCCCTGAACCGTCTGTCGCGGTATTGGTGCTTCTCGCTCGAGACCGCCGCGGCGTGGCGGGAGCACGTCAGCGCGGCGTCCCTGCGCGTCGAGGCGATCGACGACTTGACGAACGAGCTCCAGCGCGAGGCACGCCGGACGGTCGAAACCGTGCGGGTTCCGTATCGCGATACGAGCAGGATCCAGCGCAGCCATTGGACCGAGGTGCTGCGGCTCGTCGAAGCCGGCGCCCTCGGATACTTCCGCATCGTCGCGCGACGCGGGTCGCGGATGTGAGGCGGATGGAATCGCACCTCGACATCAGCGGCCAGCAGCGACTCATCGTGCTCGTCCTGGGACGGACCGCGCAAATCTCGCCGGGTGCG
>JBJMQD010000067.1:0-8474 GCA_045802855.1 Myxococcales bacterium
GACCACGCTCGCCCATCTCGATCTGCAGAACGCCAAGGATCAATTGATCCTGCTCTGCCAGTGCTGGTACATGCACCCGAACGGCCAGCTGCCCGCCTATGAATGGAACTTCGGCGACGTCAATCCGCCGGTGCACGCCTGGGCCACCATCTTCAGCTACCGGCTGGAGAAGGCCCACAAGGGCGCGGGGGACCGGGACTGGCTCAAGAGCTGTTTCCAGAAACTCCTGCTGAACTTCACCTGGTGGGTCAACCGCAAGGACCGCACCGGGCGGAACGTGTTCGAGGGCGGGTTCCTCGGGCTGGACAACATCGGCGTGTTCGACCGAAGCTCGCCGCTGCCGACCGGCGGGTACCTGGAGCAGGCCGACGGCACCGCCTGGATGGCCCTGTTCTCCCAGAACATGCTCGAGATCTGTGCGGAACTGGCCCGGACCGACCCGGACTACGGGGACATGGCCCTGAAGTTCGTCCAGCACTTCATGTGGATCGCCTCGTCCATGACCCACCTGGGCGGCGAGACGGGCATGTGGGACGAGGAGGACGGGTTCTTCTACGACGTGCTGCGCCTTCCCGAAGGCGGCGCGCGAAGGCTCAAGGTCCGGTCGATGGTCGGCCTCTTGCCTCTCTGCGCCGCCACCCCGTTCGAGCCGGATCTCTTCCGCAAGTACCCCGAGGTGCTGGAGGAGTTCGAGCGGTTCATGGATGCGCGGCCCGAGCTCTCCGCGAGCTTCCACGATCCGCGCAAGCCGGGCGTCGGCGGGCGCCGCCTCTTCTCCGTCATGGACGAGAGCAAGCTTCGCCGGGTGCTCGCCATCATGCTCGACGAGAACGAGTTCCTGAGCCCGTATGGCATCCGCTCGCTCTCGCGCCGCCACGCGGACCATCCGTACGTCGCGACCGCCGCCGGAAGAGAATATCGGGTCCATTACGTGCCGGCGGAATCCGATACCGGAATGTTCGGCGGCAACTCGAACTGGCGGGGCCCGATCTGGTTTCCCGTCAACATCCTGATCCTGCGCGCGCTATTGAATTACCACGCGTACTACGGCGATTCCTTCACCGTCGAATGTCCTACCGGCTCCGGCCGGCGCATGAACCTGTACCGTGTGGCGGAGGAGATCGGGCGCCGGCTGACTTCGATCTTCCTCCGGGACGGGCAGGGACGGCGCCCCGTCTACGGCGGAACCAGGAAGTTCCAGGAGGACCCGCACTGGCGCGATCTGGTGCTGTTCTACGAGTACTTCCACGGCGACAACGGCGCCGGAATCGGAGCGAGCCACCAGACGGGCTGGACGGGCGCGGTCGCCCGCATCATGCACATGTTCTCGACGACCACCGCGGAGCAGGTGCTCGCCCTCGGCCAGAAGGCGGCGATCGTGGAGACGGAATCGGAGTGGGGCAAGCGGCTGGACGGGGCTCCCTGAGTCGGATCCGCCAGGACGCCGGCGAGAGGGCGCAACCGTCCGCAAGTGGCGACTCGTCGCCGCGCTCTATCCGGTCTTCAGGATGTGCTCGATGGCCCTGTCGATCGCCTCCCGGAACTCGTCCGAGGAGTCGACGAACTGCACGCCCATACCGGGGCTCTTTCCGCCCTTCCCGGCTTCCTCTTTCGAGACCCGGTGCACGACGACGGCCTTCGCCTCCACCGGAACATCGTTGCCGGGAAGGTGCAGGCTGACCGTCACGATCGTGTCCATCGCCGGCGGCTGCTCGGTATGGACGAAGACGCCGCCAGCGCTGATGTTCTCGGCGTACTCGACCACGAACGCCTTGTTCGAGCTGAAACCGACCTGGAACCGGGCGGCGTGGCGCTGGAAGGCGCGGCGCGCCTCGACGGTGGCCGCCCGCGCGGCGGCCGGAGCCGCTTTGAGCCGCAAGGCGGCGACGGGCTTCCCGGGTGCTCCCTGTGCGGCCCGGGCGCGGCGCGCGAGGAGAAGCTTGATGCAATCGATCACTTCGGCCGGCGGATCGACGAACTCGGCCCAGAACCCGCCGCCCGGCTCGGGACGCAAGGCGACCACCCGGGCGCGAACCTCGTCGGGCTCGACGTTCCCCGGCAGGTAGAGCCGCAAGGAGAGCGCGGTACCTTCCGCGGGCGACTTCTGCGAGCGCACGAACACGCCCTCCACAGACACCTCGCGGGTGGTGGTCTGGACGGGTTCGCCGGAAGCCTCGAAGCGGACCGGGAAGACTACGGGGACGCGCTCTGGTTGCACCGCTCTACTGTACCAATCGACTCCGGCACCCGTTGAGGGAGCGCGGGTGGGCAAGGAAGCGCCGCCGCGCTCACACGGCGAACCGGACGTGGAGGATGTCGCCGTCCTGCACCGTGTACTCCTTGCCCTCGACCTTCAGCTTCCCGTCGTGGCGGGCCTTCGCCTCGCTGCCCGCCGTCATGAAATCGCCGTAATGGACCACCTCGGCCCGCACGAACCCACGTTCGAGGTCGGAGTGGATGCGGCCTGCCGCCCGGGGAGCGCGGTCGCCGCGGCGGATCGTCCAGGCCTTCACCTCGTCTTCACCGACGGTGAAGAAGCTGATCGAGTCGAGGAGCTTGTAAGCGGCCCGGACGAACCGTGCGCGCACAGGCTCGGAGAGCCCGACCGACTGCAGGAACTCGGGCTGATCGGCAGCGTCCAGATCGGCGATCTCCGCCTCGACCGGCGCGCAGAGCGCGATGACCTCCGCGCCCCGCTCGCGGGCGGCGGCGGCGACGTCGGCATTCACGGGCTGAGCCGCGGCCTCTTCGGGAACGTTCACCACCACGAGCAGCGGCCGGCGGGAAAGGAAGCCGAAATGGGCCATCTCCTTCTCCTCGGCATCGCTCCAGCGCATCATCCGCAGCGCCTTGCCGCCCTCGAGCTCCGCGAAGAGCCGCTCGAGCTCGTGGTACTCGGCGCCCGTCTTGCCGTGCTCCTTGCGCAGCCGATCGAGGCGCTTCTCGACCACTCCGAGATCGTTCAGCACGAGCTCGGCGTCGAAGTCGCGCAATTCGCGCGCGGCGTCGGGAGGCGTCCCGTCGGGAGCGACGAAGCCGCGCACGACGAGGCAGAAGGCATCGACCTCCGAGAGGGAGCTCAGCGACTCCTTCGGCAGTCCCGCGCCCTTCGCCTGCGGCCCCGCCACGTCGACGAAGAGCATCTCCGCGAAGGTCGTCTTGCGCGGCTTGAAGATCGCCGAGAGCGCGTCCACCCGGGGATCGGGGACCTTGATCGCTCCGAGATTGACGTGGCCGCGCCCGGCGGGGACCGACCCCTTGTGCAGCCCGGTCAGCGCGTTGAAGAGCGTGGTTTTTCCGGATTGCGCATATCCGACGAGGCCCGCCTTCATGAACTACCCTCCGCGTGCCGGCGCGCGGCGCCTGTCCAGACGGTACCATGCCGCGGGCCGCGGACGCTCCTCGCGTGCCAATTCCAGCCCGCTCGGCTATAGGTCCCGCGATGCCCCGAAAGACTCCGCTCCACGAAGCGCACCTCGCCGCGGGCGCGCGGATGGTCGAGTTCGCCGGATTCGACATGCCGGTGCAGTACAAGGGCGTCCTGGAGGAGCACGCCGCCGTCCGCGAGCACTCCGGCATCTTCGACGTGAGCCACATGGGCGAGGTGGTGCTCGAAGGCGCCGGCGCGCTCGAATCGGCGCAGCGCCTCGTCACGAACGACCTGACGAAATGCAAGGACGGACAGGCGCAATACTCCGCGCTCTGCAACGAGAAGGGCGGCGTCATCGACGACATCATCATGTACCGCTATTCGCCCGAGCGGCTCTTCGTCTGCGTCAATGCGAGCGGCCGCGAGAAGGACTTCGAGTGGATGCGCGAGCGCAAGGGCGACGGCACGACTCTGCACCAGCGCAGCGACGACTGGGCGCAGGTGGCGATCCAGGGCCCCGACGCGCCGGCTATCGTCGACTCGCTCTGCCAGCCGAAGGTGATCGACCTCGCCTACTACCATTTCCGCGAGGCGACGGTGGCCGGAGTCCGCGGCTGCATCGTCGCGCGCACGGGGTACACCGGGGAGGACGGGTTCGAGGTCTTCTGCCCGCCCGACGGCGCGCGCAAGATCTGGGATGCGTTCCTGGAGAAGGGCGTCACGCCGTGCGGCCTCGGTGCCCGAGATTCCTTGCGCCTCGAAGTCGCGTATCGCCTCTACGGCAACGACATGGACGAGGAGCACACGCCGCTCGAGGCGGGGCTCGGCTGGATCGTCAAGCTCGACAAGCCGGGATTCGTCGGCGCCGAGGCGCTGCGCAAGCAGAAGGCGGAAGGGCTGCGCAGAAAGCTCGTCGGGTTCAAGCTCACGGGCAAGGGCATCGCCCGCCACGGGTACCCGGTGCTCGCGAATGGAAAGCGCGTCGGCGAAGTGACGAGCGGCACGATGAGCCCGGTACTCAAGGAGCCCATCGGGCTCGCCTACGTCCCCGCGGAGCTATCGAAGGAAGGGACGCAGTTCGACGTCGAGATCCGCGGCAAGCCCGTCGCCGCGCAGGTGGTGAAGACGCCGTTCGTGACGAAGGAAGCGCAGAAATCCGCGCCCAGGACCTCCTGAGAGGGATCGATGGCCGACTATTCCGATAGCCTGAAGTACACCAAGGAGCACGAATGGACGCGGCTCGCCGGGAACAAGGCGACCGTGGGAATCACCGAATTCGCCAAGGATCAGCTCGGCGACGTCGTGTATCTGGAATTGCCCGAGGTGGGCGCTTCGGTCGTCCGTGGCGAGCCCTTCGGCGTCGTCGAGAGCACCAAGGCGGTGAGCGAGCTGTTCGCCCCGCTCACCGGCAAGGTCACCAAGGTGAACAAGGACCTCGTCGGCGCGCCGGAAGGGGTCAACGACGACCCCTACGAGAAGGGGTGGATGATCGAGATCGAGATGACCGCGCCGCAAGAGACTTCCGAGCTGCTTTCCGCGGCTCAGTACAAGGACCTCGTCTCCCAAGAAGAGGGATGAACCGCGAGCGCCTGGACCTCCGCGGCCTCTTGTGTCCCCTCACCTGGGCGAAGACGAAGTACGCGCTCGGCAAGCTTCCCGCCGGCGCGGAGCTCTGCGTCGTCCTCGATCACCGCCCCGCCGTGCCCGACATCCGCCGCAACGCGGAGGAACTGGGGCACGAGGTGGTCTCGACGAGCGAGCCGACGCCCGGTACCTGGGAGATGGTGCTTCGCAGAGGTTCCGCCTAGGAGCGGCGCGCGGCGGATGATAAACGGCTCCCGATGAGAATCGCCCGCCGGCTCGAAGGGCTCGTCCAGTCCGACATCCGCCGCATGACCCGCGAATGCGAGCGGGTGGGCGGAATCAACCTCGGCCAGGGAATCTGCGACCTCCCCACGCCCCCTCTCGTGCGCGACGGCGCCATCGCGGCCATCCGCGAAGGGCGCAGCACGTATTCGTTCGCGGAAGGCGCACAGGAATTGCGCGTCGCCATCGCCCGCAAGCTCGAGCGCGACAATGGAGTCCGCGCCGATCCGGCGACCGAGATCTGCGTGACCGTCGGCGCGAGCGGAGCGTTTGCCTCGACTATCAACGCGCTCCTCGATCCAGGCGACGGCCTGCTCCTCTTCGAGCCTTATTACGGCTATCACCTGAACGCCGCGGCGGTCGCGGGTTTCGAGCCGCGCTACCTCACGCTGCAGCCGCCCGACTTCGCGCTCCGCGAAGAAGACCTGGAGCGCGCCGTCGACGCGAAGACCCGCGCGGTGGTGATCTGCACGCCCTCGAATCCCAGCGGGAAGATGTACTCGCGGACGGAGCTCACGGCGCTCGCGCGGGTGGCCGAGAAACACGATCTGCTCGTCATCACCGACGAGATCTACGAGTACATCCGCTACGACGGCCGCGAGCACGTCTCGCCGGCATCGATCCCCGGGCTGCGCGATCGCACGATCTCCATCATGGGTCTTTCGAAGACCTTCAGCATCACCGGCTGGCGGCTCGGCTACGCCGTCGGGCCCGCGCCGCTCATTTCCGCTGTTACGCTCGTGAACGATCTGTATTACGTCTGCGCTCCCACGCCGCTCCAGCTGGGAGCGGCGGCCGGATTCGCCGCGCCGAGGGAGTACTTCGACGAGATGCAGTCGAGCTACAAGCACAAGCGCGACATCCTCTGCTCGGCGCTCTCGGCGGCGCGGCTCGATCCCATCGTCCCGCAAGGCGCCTATTACGTCCTCGCCGACTGCTCGCGATTCGGTCCGGCGCGCGACGCGGCAATGACCATCCTCGACCGCGTTGGGGTCGCGTCCATCCCGGGAACTGCTTTCTATCGAGGTCCGCCGGGCGATCGACTGCTGCGCTTCTGCTTCGCCAAAGAGGATTCCGTGCTCGAGGAAGCTTCCCAGAGGCTGCGCGCGATCTGACCCGGAGGAGCGGGCTCTGCCTGCGACGGGCTGAAGCCGGAAGGCGAAAGCATACCATCGATGAAACGGCCGCTTCTCGCGATCTTCCTCATCGTGCTGGTCGACGTGCTCGGCCTCACGATCCTCATTCCGCTGCTCCCGTTCTACGCGGAGAGCTTCGGAGCAAGCGCCACGGCCGTCGGCCTGTTGCAGTCGACGTATGCGGGCTGCCAGCTCATCGCTGGACCGCCGCTGGGATCGCTCTCCGATCGGCTGGGGCGCAAGCCCGTCCTCCTCGTCAGCCAGCTAGGCACGTTCGCCGGGTTCCTCATTCTCGCTTCCGCGCACAGCCTGCCGGTGGTCTTCCTCGCGCGCGCGATCGACGGGCTCACCGCCGGCAACCTCTCCATCGCGCAGGCCTACATCGCCGACGTCACGACGCCCAAGGAGCGCATGAGCGCGTTCGGGCTGATCGGAATCGCATTCGGAGTGGGATTCGTGCTCGGACCTGCCGCGTCCGGCTACCTGTCCGCGCACTACGGGTACCACGTTCCGATCTTCTGCGCGGCCGGGCTCTCCTTCATGAGCATTCTCGGAACCGCGTTCCTGTTGCCGTCGGTAACGGCAGTCGCCGACGCCGCCCAGCCGGCGGCGCCGCTCGCCTCCGAAGAGGAAGCGCCCGTGGCGCCCGGCGGAAGGCGCCTGCGGATCCTCGACTGGAAGATCTATGGAACGTATTTCCGCCGTCCGGTCCTGGGCGGGCTGCTCTGGGAGTTCTTCCTCTACACCTTCGCCTTCGCCGTCTTCATGGGCGGTTTTGCGCTCTTCGCGGAGCGCCGGCAAGGACTCCTCTTCGGCACCAAGCAGGTGGGCTACGTGCTCACCTATTCGGGGATCCTCGGCGTCCTGATCCAGGGGTCGATCCGATCGAAGCGCGTGCACAAGTTCGGGGAAGTGAACCTCGTCACGCTCGGGTTCGCGCTGGGAACGATAGGATATGCGCTCCTCGGGCTCACTTACGGAATCCCCTTGCTGCTCGTCGCGGCGGCCTTCTCCTCCATCGGCAACGGCCTGGTCCGGCCTGCGCTCACCAGCCTCATCACCCAGCAGGTGGGACGCGAGGAGCAGGGCGTCGTTCTGGGCCTGAACCAGTCCTTGCAGTCGATTTCGCAGATCGTCGGGCAGGGGCTGGCGGGATTTCTCATCGAGCATCTCCTGCTCTCCACCTGGGCGTTCTGGGCTGCGGGCGTGACCCTCCTGGCGCTCATCCTCAACCGCGGGTCGCGCGGCGAGCGGATCGCGGCGACGCAAGGGGCGTAATCGAGTCTCGCGGACCGTGCGGCCTTGCGAGCGCTCGGCCGCCTCCTGCCGATCGCGCGAGCGATCGCCATTCTTGGGTGATGAGAAAGCTTGCCCTCCTCGTGGCGCTCGTCCCGGCGATCGCATTCGCCAAGGCCGGCACCTCCTCGCTGCAATCGAAGGCGATCGCCGCGCTTGCCGACATCGCCAAGGCGCGCACCGCTCTCGACCAAGGGAACGACAAGACGGGCGATTCCTGGCTGACGAAAGCGAAGGGGCTGTTGACGACGCTGTTGCAGCAGAACGGAGCCACCCAGCAGACGGCGCAGGAGCAGACCCCCAAGGAACCGGAGAACCAGAGCGCCATTTCCCGCGCGGAGAGCGCGGCGCAGAAGCTCGATCCATCGCTCGCCGGAAAGCTGGGGACGAAGCCAGAGGAGCAGAACCAGACGGGCTCGTCGGGTGCGCTCGGCGCCGTGCCCGATTTGAAGTCGATCTACGACAAGGTTTCGCTCGCGCAGTCGCTGCTTCACAAGGGCAATTCGACGCAGGCGAAAAGCATCCTGGACGAGATTCCCACCTCGCCGGCCGATGCGCTGAAGCTTCTCCACCGTTAGGTGCCAGCATGAAAATCATTCGCCGCACATTGTTTGGTCTCGTCGGGCTCGTCGTCCTTGCGGTCCTTGGCGTCTACTTCAGCCTGAACCGGATCGTGAAGCACGAGGTGGAGACGCAGGGCACGGCCTCCCTCCGCCTGGCCACCGCGCTCGATGCCGCACGGCTCTCGCTGTTCGGCGGCAAGGTCGGGCTGCACGGGCTCGGCATAGCTTCGCCGAGCGGATTCT
>JBJMQD010000149.1:0-9421 GCA_045802855.1 Myxococcales bacterium
CCGCTCCAGCGAAGTAGGGTCTGTCGTTTGAATGCATGCGCAGGGAGAAACTTGGTCAGCCGGTCGTCAGCGACGCACCCGGGGGGCCAATGTCCACACAGAAATCGATCGTAGATGCAGAAATCTCACGCAGTTTTGAACGGCCGCGCTGAACCTACAACGTTCGGGTTCCGCTCCTCTGGTTCAAGGTCCAAAAACGCAAAGGCCCCACAAGCTAAGTGCCTGTAGAGCCTCTGGTTTGGTTGCGGGGGCAGGATTTGAACCTGCGACCTTCGGGTTATGAGCCCGACGAGCTACCGGACTGCTCCACCCCGCGTCAGTCAGGGCGGCCCGTATAGGACAGCGCGGCCCGCGGTGTCAACCCCGTGATCCGACCTGGGGCTGGGTGTATCTTCCGCGGCGGTGATGGTCGGGAACCGGGCGGAGAACCTCGTCGACGGACATCGCACCCTCCCTGTGCTGCTTGCCGACCTGGCTGCAGCGCGCACGACCATCCACATCTCCATCTTCCTCTTCTTCAACGACCCGATCGGGAAGGAGATCGAGCGCGTGCTCGTCGAGCGGGCGCGCGCCGGCGTCCAGATCCGCATCCTCGTCAACCTCGAGAAGACCGAGATGGGCGACCCCTTCTCCACCGGCGAGGAAGAGATGATGGAGGAGGACCCCGCCTTCCCGGACGACGCGATGGACGTCGACGCGCTCGCAGACAGGCTGCGCGCCGTGGGTATCGAGGTCCTCGACAGCAACCTCGACTACGACGCGGAACCGAAGACCGACGATCCCAAGCTGTGCGAGCAGGCGCGCCTCATCAAGAAGACGAGCCGCATGGACGCCGCCCACGTCGACCACCGCAAGCTCATCACCATCGACGGGCGCGTCGCCTACTGCGGGTCGGCGAACTTCGGCGCCCAGTACCTGTTCCACATCCCGTTCGATCCGGCGATCGAGGCGCACGAAGAAGCCGACCGTGCCCGCAAGGAGAAGACGCCCGAGCCCTGGTGGAAGTGGCACGACGGATTCGTCCGATTCGAAGGACCCGTCGCGCGGGACTTCGACGCCTACTTCCGCGAGCGCTGGGTCCTCGACGGCGGACACGACTACGGCGCCGTGCAGACCATCGGCAGGGCCGGACCGCCGAGCGGCATCCCCATCGACTCCATCGAGCTGCGCGCCAACCAGCCCGACAATCAGCCGAATCACGTTCGGGAAGTGTTCCTGGAGTGCATCTCCGGGGCGCAGCGCTCGATCTTCATCGAGAACCCCTACGTCTACCATCCCGGGATCATCGCCGAGCTCTGCGCCGCCGCGCGGCGCAAGGTCCGCGTCGACCTCGTCGTTCCGGCCCTGAAATGGAACGACAACGAGTTCTCGCAGGACGCCATGCAGCACGAATACCCGGAGCTCCTCGAGTCGGGCGTCTCCATCTTCGAGTACCAGAACCACTTCACTCATCTGAAGCTGGCCACCTTCGACGAGCGGCTCTCGATCGTCGGATCGGCGAACCTCAACTTCCGCAGTCTGGAAAACGACAACGACTTCGAGCTCGTCGCCCGGGTGGAGAGCGCGGAGTTCGCCCGCGGAATCAACGCCGAGGTGCGCGACGTGGACGTGCCGTTCTCCCTCCGGATCGAGCGGGGCGGCGTCGGTTTCCGCGCCCGGGTGCGCGACCCGCGGACGCTCTTCCTCGTCTGGCGTCGGCTGCTGTAGCATTGCTCCTTCGCGCAGCGTGAGCCACGGAGGCCACCATGGCCGAAGCGCAACCGCTGGACCCGGATGAGCCGCCCCTCGGAGGGGAGCGGATCCTGAAGGCGATTACGACCGAGCCGGTGAGCTCGCTCGTGCAAGGTCCCGCAGTCACCATCGGCCCCGAGGCCACCATCCAGGAAGCCGTGGAGTGCTTGCAGGAAAAGCACATCGGGTGCGTGCTCGTCTCGGGCGCCGACGGGAAGCTCGCCGGCATCTTCACCGAGCGAGATCTGCTGAATCGAGTGGCGGGCCGCCGGCTTGACTGGCGGAGCGTGAGGATCGCCGACTACATGACGCGCGATCCCGAGTCGCTGCGCCCCGACGACCGCATCGTCTGGGCGCTGAACCTGATGCACGTCGGGGGATACCGGCACGTCCCGCTGGTCGACCCGCAGAACCGTCCGGTGGGCGTCGTCTCGGTGAAGGACATCGTCTCCTTCCTCGTCGAGCTGTTTCCGGCCGCGGTGCTCAACCTGCCGCCCGATCCGCATCGCGCGCCCGACCCGACGCTGTCGGGAGGCGGGGAAGACTAAGGGGCGCGCAAACGCGCCTCCGTCAGATCGAGCTCACGCTCGAGCCTGCGCAGCACCTCGTCGCTCACCTTCCCCTCCTCGCGCAGCCGCAGCGCCGTGTCGCGCTCGACGCGCAACAGCTCGCGAATCGCCTCCTGGTACCGGACGCGCATCGCCGTCTCCGGGCTCTCGTCGCCGAACGGCTCCAGGCGCTCGCGCGCGTGCCCGATGAGATCATCGTAGACGCGCGAGTGCTCGGGCCGATCGGCCGCGCGCGCCCGCTCCAGGTGCGAGATCGCCGCGTCGAGGACGATCCGCCTCGCCTCGTCCTCCTCCTGCTGCGTGGTGTCCGCTCCGCCTAGCCCGAGGAGGCGGATGACCGGCGGGAGGGTGAGGCCCTGCACGACGAGCGTCAGCAGGATGACCACGAAGGTGAGGAAGACCACCACGTTCCGGAACGGAAACGGCGTTCCGTCGGGCTCCGTCTGCGGCAGCGCGAGCGCGGCGGCGAGCGCGATCACTCCGCGCATCCCGGTCCATCCGATGAGGAAGATCTCGCGGCCGTTTGGCGTCTGCTCCTTCTGGCCGAAGAACCGCCGCCGCAAGAAGTAGTTCATGTGCGTCGCGGAAAAGCTCCAGAAGAGGCGCAGCGCGATGACGACGACGGTGAGGAGGACTCCCCACCACACCAGCGTCCCGAGCGGGTAGTCCTTGATCCCGCCGAGCACTTCCTGCAGCGAAAGTCCGATGAGCGCGAAGACGAATCCGTTGAAGATGAAGGTGAGCGAGTTCCACACCGCCCACGCTTCGAGCCGCACGCTCGCCGAATAGAAATGCGTGCTCCTGTGGCTGAGGTAGAGGCCCGCGGCGACGACGGCGAGAACACCGGAAGCGTGGATCGTCTCGGCCGCGAGATACGCGGCGTACGGAACGAGGATGCTGATGGCGATCTCGATCGGTCCGTCGTCGATGCGACGCTCGAACCAGTCCACCACCACGGCGAGGACGAGACCTACCGCGAGGCCGCCACCGGCCAAGAGCGCGATCCGCCACGCAACCGTTCCGGCAGAAGGCGTCCCCGCGCCGGCGACCAACCCTACCGCGACCTGAAGCGCCAGCAACCCGGTCGCGTCGTTCGCGAGGCTCTCCCCTTCCAGCGTCTCGCCGATCCGCCGGGGAAGCCCCGTTCGGCGTGCGACGGCCGTCGCGGCAATCGCGTCCGTCGTCGACACCACCGAGCCGAGGACGAGCCCGGAGCGCCAGTCGAACCCGGGGATGACCAGAGGCGCTCCGAAGGCGACGCCGAACACGGTGAAGACGACGAGGCCCACAGCCAGCGAGACGATGCTGACGAGGTGGTGCGAGAACGCCGTCCAGGACGTGAGCCACGCCGCCGAGTAGATGAGCGGCGGCAGGATGACGAAGAAGACCACCTGCGGGTCGAGACTGACTTTCGGGATCCCGGGCACGAAGCTCAGTGCGAGCCCGGCGAGGACGAGCACGATCGGATACGGCGTCCGCAGCCAGCGGGCGAGGGCCGCCAGCGCGACCACCATGAGGAGGAGGAACAGGTAGACGATCTCGATGTAATGGACCGGATTCTCGGGCATCAGCCGATCGCGCGGGCCGCGCGCAGCCCGTCGATCTCCTGGTCGGAAAATCCGTGCTCGCGGAGCACTTCGTCGGAGTGCTCGCCGGGACGCGGGGCGCGGCGGGTCGGGGGAGGCGAGAGCGCCGGCTGCGTTCGCAGGTTGCCGTCGGGCAGGAAGGCACCCCGCGCGCGATGCTGCGGGTGATCGCGCAATTCGGCGGGCACGAGCACCGGCTCGAGGCAGCAGTCCACGTCGCGAAGCCGCTCGACCCACTCCTCGCGCGTCGCGGTCGCGAACAGCGCGTCGACATCGGGCACTAGCGCCGCGTCCAGCCCTTGCGACTCCCATTCGGGCTTGCTCACCCCGGCGCAGAACGACGCCCAGAACTTCGGCTCCAGCGCGCCGAGCGAGACAGCCCCTCCGCCGCTGCACGCGTAGACGCGGTAGCAGGGGCGGGTCCCGTTCAAGACGTCGTCCGCGGCCGGCGCGCCGGCCGAAAGCCCGCCCATGTGCGGAATCAAGAATTGCATCGCCCCTTCGCACATCGACACGTCGACCGCGCGGCCGCGCCCCGTGCGCCCGCGCTCGTACAGCGCCGCGAGGATGGCAACCACCGCCTGCAGCGACCCGCCCGCGAAGTCCGCAAGCTGTACGCCGGGCAGGACGTTCCCGTTGCGAGCGAGGACGCCCGCGAGCGCGATGTAGCCGATGTCGTGCCCCGCGCGCACGGCCCACGGCCCCTCCTGTCCGTACCCGGTGATCGAGCAGACGACGAGACGGGGATTCTCCGCGACGAGCGCGCGCGGCCCGCAACCGAGCTTGTCGAGGACACCCGGACGGAACCCTTCGACGAGCACGTCCGCCTTCGCGCACAGGCGCCGCAAGAGCGCCGCGCCGCCGGGCGATTTGAGATCGAGGCAAAGCGAGCGCTTCCCGCGATTCAGCGCCTCGAACTGCGACCCGCCGTACAGATCGCGCAGGTAGTCGCCCTGACGCGGATCCTCGATCTTCACGACGTCGGCGCCAAGGTCGCGGAGGATCAGCGTTGCGTACGGCCCCGGGTAGAGCCGGGTCAGGTCGAGGACACGGACGCCTTCGAGCGGGCCCGTGTGCTACCCGATGATCTTCTGCAACTTCATGGCGAGCCCCATGTCGCCCTTGATCTTCAGCTTCCCGCTCATGAACGCCATCTGCGGATTCATCTTTCCCGAGACGATGTTCATGAAGTCGCCCGAGGCGCAGGTCACCGTGCACTTCGCGGTGCCAGTCGAGCCGGCAGCGACGGTGCCGGGGTCTTTCGTCAGATCGACCGTCCAGACTCCTCCGCCGTCGCCGGTGATGTTGAACTCGTAGACGGAGTTGACGGACTTGGAGAGATCGGGAGTGCGCTGGAGCTTCCCGGCGATCTTCTCCTCGAAATACTGCTTGGGGCCGGCTGCGTCTGCCATCGGAAGCTCCTCGAAGGGGCGCGGAATTTAACGGCCTCGCCGCGGGGTGTCAACGAGCGAGGCAAGGCAGGGCAGAAGCGCCGACGGCCGGACGGCGGAGTCGCCGACGTACGGAGTGGGACCGAGCACCGTGCATCCGCTCATCTCTTCCACCAGCCTGCGGTTGGTGGAAACGGTCGCGTCGTCTTCGGCCTGCACGCGGTTGAGGACGATGGCGGCAATCTCGATTCCCCGGCGCGCCAGTGCCTCCGCCGAGAGCGCGCAGTGATTCAACGTACCGAGGCCGGCCCTGCCGACCAGCACGACCGGAAGCCCCAGGCGCTCGGCGAGATCGAGATTGGTCACCAGCGTCTGCGCCGGTGGACGCTCGGCCGGATCGGCCTGCTCGAGCGACGCCGCCGCCACTTCGCGTGCGACGGGCACGAGGAGCCCGCCCGCCGCCTCGATCACGATGGGAGAGCCCTTGGACGCGAGCGCCTCGATCCGCTGCACCGAGATCGACGAGGAAGCCGCCATCGCGGCGACGAGCGGCGCGGCGGGCAGCGCGAACCGGTAGGGGCACACCTCGTCGAGCGGTCCCTCGAACCCGGCGGCCGCGCGCAAAGCGAGCGCATCGGCCGGACGCTCGGGATCGCATCCCGTCTCGACCGGCTTGAGCGGCCGGGGGGAAAGGCCCGCACGGGCGAGGCCGAAGAGGATCGCGCGGGCGACCTCCGTCTTCCCCACTCCGGTGTCGGTGCCGGCGACGAAGTATCCGCGCATTCAAGTCTCCGTCACTTCGCGGATCGAGTCGCGCACTGCTTCGGTGAGCAGGTCCACCTCGGCGGCGTTGATCGAAAGCGGCGGCAGGAGCACGACCACGTTCCCGAGCGGCCTCAGCATCACCTCGCGCTGGCGCCCGGCGAGGCAGACGCGGTGCCCGATCCGATCGGCGTACGGATACTCCTCCTTCGATCGCTTCTCCTTCACCAATTCGATACCGATCATCAGACCGCGCTGCCGGACGTCGCCGACGTGCTCGAGCTTCGCGATCTCCTTGAGGCCCTTCTCGATCCGCTGCGCCATCTGCCAGCCGTGCTCGAGCGACTTCTCCTCGTCGAAGACGCGGAGCGAGGCGAGCCCGGCGGCGCAGGCGAGCGGATTCCCCGTGTAGCTGTGCCCGTGGAAGAAAGTGCGCTTGCTCTCGAACGGGCCGAGGAAGCTCTGGTAGATCTCGTCGGTGACGAGGGTAGCCGCGAGCGGCAGATATCCGCCGGAGAGACCTTTGGCGAGACAGAGGATGTCCGGGACGACCCGCTCCTGCTCGCAGGCGAAGAGCGACCCGGTGCGTCCGAATCCAGTCGCCACCTCGTCGCAAATGAGCAGCACACCGTGCTCGCGGCACGCCTTGGCGATGCGTCGCAAATAGCCCGGCGGGTGGGTGATGATCCCGGCCGCGCCCTGCACCAGCGGCTCGATGAGGAACGCGGCGATCTCCTCGTGACGGCTGGAGAGGATCGCCTCAGCGGCTAGCGCCGCCGCCTCCAGGCAATGCCGGGCTCCCGTCGGCCACCGATAGACGTACGGCGTCGGCACGCGAAGGACGTGGAAGAGGAGCGGCTGGAAGATCTGGTGGAAGAGGTCCATCCCGCCCACGCTGACGGCGCCGAGCGTGTCGCCGTGGTACGCCTCGCCCAGCGCCACGAACTTCGACTTCTTCGGCTTGCCCCGCAGCTTCCAGTGCTGGAAGGCGATCTTCAGCGCCACTTCGACCGAGGTGGAGCCCGAGTCCGAATAGAAGACCTTGTTCAGGATCGGCTGTCCCTCGAAGCGCGGAGTCCGCCGGACGAGCTCCGCGGCGAGCTCGATGGAAGGCGGCGAAGCGAGGCCGAGGAGCGTCGTGTGCGCGACGTATTCGAGCTGGAGCTTCACCGCGGCGTCGATCTCCGCCTTGCGGTGCCCGTGGACGTTCACCCACAGCGAAGAGATGGCGTCGAGGTACTTGCGCCCCCTGGTATCGAAGAGCCACGAACCGCGCGCGTGGGAGATGATGACGGGCTCGTCGCCCGGGAGCGGCTCGAGCCAGGTCTGCATCTGCGTGAACGGATGCCAGACGTGGGCGCGGTCGAGCGCGGTGAGCCGCTCGTGTCGCTCCTGTTGTGCAGCGTCCGGGATCTCGTTGCTCATGCGGCGGCAGGTTCCGCGCGCAGCCGCGCGCCGTCAAGGGCGCTCACAGGTCGCGCAGCGCGGCGAGGAGGCGCTCGACGTGCTCCTCCTCGTGCGCGGCGGAAAGCGCGATGCGCAGGCGGCTCGTCCCTTCCGGCACGGTGGGCGGCCGGATCGGGCGCACGTACAGTCCCTTCTCGCGCAGCATCGCGGCGGCGCGGAGCGCGGCTTCCGGAGCGCCGACCACGATCGGGAAGATCGGCGTCTCTTCCGAGGCAGGGAAGCCGAGCTTGCGCAACGCCGCGGCGACCCGTGCAATGGAGCGGCGCAATTTCGCGCGACGGGCCTCTCCGTCCTCGCCCGACAGCAGCGCGAGCGCGACCAGCGCCGCCTCCGCGATCGCGGGCGGGAGGGCCGTGCTGAAGACGAGCGACCGGGCGCGGTTGACGAGGAGGTCGCGGCAGGGTCGCGAGCACACGACGTAGGCGCCGTGGACTCCGACGGCCTTGGACAGCGTCCCCATGCGGAGGTCGACGCTCTTTTCCAGACCAAGCTCCGCGACGAGCCCCGCGCCGCGCGGGCCGAGGACGCCGGTCGCGTGTGCTTCGTCGACGGCGAGGATGGCGCCTTCACGCTCGCACGCCTCGGCAATCTCGCGGAGCGGCGCCACGTCCCCGTCCATGGAAAAGACGCTGTCGGTAGCGACGAGGATGCGGCGCGCGCCGCGCGCTCGTCTCAGCGCCTGCGCGAGCGCGTCGACGTCGCGGTGCTCGTACACCTCGACGCGGGCGCGGGAAAGCCTGCAGCCGTCCACGAGGCTCGCGTGGTTGAGCGCGTCGCTCACGACCACGTCCTCGCGTCCGGCGAAGACCGGGACGAGCCCGCAATTGGCGGCGTAGCCGCTGCCGAAGAGCGCCGCCGCCTCGCCCCCTTCGAAGCGGGCGAGCGCGTTCTCCAGTTCCCGGTGCGGAGCGAAATCGCCGCAGACGAGGCGGCTCGCGGAAGCTCCGGAGCCCCACGCCGCCGCCGCGCGCTCGAGCGCCTTGCCGACGACAGGGTGCCCGGCGAGCCCCAGGTAATCGTTTGAGCTGAAATTGATCAGCCGCTCGCCGCTCGCGAGCGCGATCTCGGCGCCGGGGCGCGACGTCTGCGTCTCGAGCGAGCGCAGGAGACCCTGCGCCGAAAGCGCCGCCAACTCTTCTCGCGCGATGCGGTCTGCAATACCCACGCCGGCACGCACGCTACGGGTGCGTCAGGAGGCCGTCAACGGGAACGCGCGCACCTCCTCGTGCCGCGCGCCCTTCGGAGAAAGCTCGCTCTTCATGAGGAGCAGCCGGCCGACGTGGAATCGCGCCACCTCGCCGACTTCGGCGGCCTTCAGGGCCCGCTCGGCGTCTCGCTCGCCGCCGCGCTTCACCCGAGCGACGGTGAGGTGCGGCTTGAATGGGCGGGTTTCCAGCTCGAATCCTGCCCCGCGCAGGCCCGAGCACAGCCGCTCCGCCAGCGCGGACAGCTCGCTCGCGCCTTCGGAGATCCCCAGCCAGAGCACGTGCGCGCGGCGCGGATTGGGAAAGGCGCCGGCTCCCTTCAGAACGGCCTCGAATGCCTTGATTTGGCAGCAAGGCTCCGCGGCGGCGTACATGCGATCGAGCTCCTCCGACGGGTGCTCGCCCAGAAACGCGAGGGTGAGATGCATCTGCTCGGGTTTCGTCCACGAGAGGCCGCCGCCCCCTCCGTATGCTCCGGCCTGCTGGCCTTCGCGACTGGCGACGCCGGCAAAGCCGTCTCCTCCGGCCGCCTTGCGCAGCGGCGCGAGCGCGCGGGCCGCGCGATCCTTCGCCTCCTGCGGCAAGGGGACGCAGAAGAACAGGCGCATCCCGCTACTCTACCCGAGGCGCGCTCTACCCAGGCGGCGTGGGCTTTGGTAGTCCCATGCGCCCCCATGCGCGCCCTCCTCTTCGACCTCGACGGCACGCTC
>JBJMQD010000260.1:0-22873 GCA_045802855.1 Myxococcales bacterium
CGTCGAACTCATTGCGGCGCCGCTCGATCTCCTGTTTCGATAACCGAGCGACGTTCATGTAGTCGAGCTTCCAGTCCGCGCTCTCGCTCCAGCGCAGCGGCGACTGCACCGTCGTGCGAGGTCCGCGCGCGCCCTCGAGCAGATCGAGGGCAAGCTTCATCGTGAGCCTCTGCGACCCGGGATCGTTCGGCCGGCCCGCGGAGTTCCCCAGCGGAAAGTCGGAGAACAAAAAGCGCGGCACGCCGGCGTGCTCCACGATGTCCTTCGCGCAGCCCATCACGACGGTGGCGATCCCGCTCTCCTCCAGCGCGCGGGCGGCGAGGCTCACGGTCTGGTGGCAGACCGGGCAATTGGGAACCAGGATGGCCGCGTCCACCCCGTCGCTCTGGCAGCGCGCGACGATCTCGGGGCAGTCCACCTCCAGCGTCACCCGATGGCTGCGATTGGTGGGCGCGCCGTGGATGCGCGGCGCCACGGACCCGATCCGGCCGCTCGCCGCTGCCCGGCGAAGCTCCGGCAGCGGAAACCAGGTGCCGGGGTCCTCGGCGGTGGTGTGATCGCGATCGATGGCGACGTGCGAGATGCGCAGATCGTGATCCTGTGCCGAATCGAGCGAGTAGACCCGGTAGAACTTGGCCGCGGCGTTGTAGGGCGCCCCGGGTCCCTGGTCGCCCTTGTCCGGCTGGTACGGCGCGGCGGTGGTGACGAGCGTGACCCGCGATTGCGAGAGCGGTTTTCGCAAGGGTTGAAACGGCACGTGTTCGTGGTGCGCCCACCGATACGGCTCGCCGTAGCCGAGCGCCGCGTAGTACTCGCGGGTACGTTCCATATACTGGACCGGATCGTTCATGAAATGCGGACCCGCAAACCGTAGCGTCCCGGACCTTCGACGCGCACCTCGCACGGGACGCCGTACGCACGGGTCAGGTTCTCGTCCGTGAGCACCTCCGCGATCGGCCCGGCTGCGAGCGGCTTTCCTTCCGAGAGCAAGAGCGCGTGGGTGACGAAGCGGGGAATCTCTTCGAGATGGTGGGTGATGAGCACCATGCTCGGCCCCTCTGGCATCGTGCACAGCTTTCCCAGGTCTTCGAGGAAGCGCTCGCGCGCGACCGGGTCCAGTCCCTCGCACGGCTCGTCGAGGACCAGGAGCGCCGGCCGCGGGACCAGCGCGCGGGCGATGAGGACCCGCTGGCGCTCACCTTGCGAAAGCACCCCGAAGGCGCGGCCCGCGAGGTGCCCCGCCCCGACCGATCCCAGCGTGGAAACCGCGCGCTCGGCCTCCGCGACGGTGAAGATGCGGTTGCGCCCGATCGCCGCTTCCAGACCGGAAAGCACGATGGCCCTCGCGTCGTCCCACTCGGGAAAGCGGAGCCCGAGCGTGGAGGACACGATGCCGATCCGCTTGCGCAACTCGCGCAGATCGGTGCGCCCGAATCGGTCGCCCAGCACCTCGACGGCGCCCTCGCTGGGCCACTCGTAGGCGCCGAGGATGCGGGCGAGGGACGTCTTTCCGGATCCGTTCGGTCCCAGGATCGCCCAGTGCTGGCCGGGGTCGATGGTCCACCGCACGCCTTGGAGGATCTCGACTCCGTCGCGGCGGAAGGCTCCCACTTCGATGCGCGCCACGGGAACGTTTGGCTTCACTACACGATCGTACGACAGACCAGGGGTCCGGGACATCCGGGATGGCAAACGGGTCGCCCGCACTACGTTCCGCTGATGGTCGCCCTCGCTCTCCTGCTCGTCGCCGCAATGCCTCCCTTCCGGCCGGATGCGCAGCAACTCTTCGACGGATGTGTCGCCGACGGCAACGGACCGAGCGGCCGGCTGTACGGTTGCAAGGACTGGAACTCGTCCATCACCGCGCTTCCCGGTGTGCGGAAGCCGGGCGACGCCATCGAGTACGCGCGGTCCGGATTCCGCACGACGCTCAAGGGAAAGCTCCGGGAAGAGGAGGTACCGCTCGCCGTCGGCGGACGGCAGCGGCCCGTGCTGCTCGTCACGCCAGCGGATCCGGTCGCGAGCGGATTCTTCGGATTCGCCGAGGCGCTGGTGCTGCCCACGGAAAGAGGTCTGCGCCTCGTCACCTGCGCGTCTCGCACCGACGGCAAGGTGGAACGCGACCGGTGCCGCAAGGCATTCGACTACTTCGCCGGTCGCGGGACCCCGGACGGGATCGTCATCGACTGAGGCGGCGCGTCCCGTCTACGGATCGTTGGATGCTCCGCGCTTTCGCGCTCCGCCCGTCGCGGGCAAAGCCCGCTCCTCCGTGCATGCGCCTGGTCGCCGCGGTCCTCGTTTGCGCAGCGGCGGCATCGGCGCAGGTGATCGTGCACGCCGATCAGGTCCTCCGCCCGGTGCCGGTGCAGCTCGTCGGAGCGAACCTGACTTCGTACGGAAAGACCGGCACCTCCGTCGCGGACTGGGAGCCCTGCTGCCTGGGCCCAGCGTCGATGCTGCCGCAGCCCGTCGCCCTCTGGAGAACGCCTGGAGGCATCCTCGGCGACTTCTTCCACCTGAACGGGCTCTACGACAACACCAACCTCGGCGGGGTGCCGAACGGGGTCGATCTGATCCATTTCGTGAAAGTGGCGGAGCGCCTGCACGGCGGGCTCGTCCACGTCCTCAACATCAACGCCAGCGACCAGGAGCTCGTGAACGAGGTCGAGTACCTGAACTCGCAGGCTCCCGCGAAGCCCGACCCGGCCTGGACGCGCACGTCTTTCCGCTTCGATGCCGTCGCGCCGGCCGGCTACTTCGCGTGGCTGCGCGGGCAGCACGGCCATCCCGCGCCCGCCGCCGTGAAGTACCTCGAGATCGGCAACGAGGTGTGGAACACCTTCAACGACACCGACACGCGTTGCAACCACGACGCGACCTGCTACGGCGTCCAGGCAGCCGCGCTCTCGCGCAAGCTCAAGCAGAAGGACCCCGCGGTCCAGGTCGGCGTGTCGGTCCTCACGCTCGGCCAGTCCGCGAATCCCGGCTATCTCGCGCCCCGGATCCATGCCGGATTCAAGAGCGCGGGCACTTCGCCGGACTTCGTCTTCGACCACGGCTATTACAACTGCAAGCCCGGGCCGGAAAACGGAACCGAGGCGCAGGAATCGGTCCTCTGGGCAGACGGCATCGCCGCCGTGGCCAGAAGGAATCGCCGCGAGCTCACCGCCGCCTTCGGCGCGGACCGCGCCGCACGGATCGCCCTCTTCCTCGACGAATTCGGTCCCCAGGCCTGCGGCAACGGACCCGACGCCTGGGAGGGGTTCGGCCCCTGGCAGGCGGCAGCGGCCGCGCACGTCTACGCCGCCGCCCTGCACGCCGGGTTCACGCACGTCAGCTACTACTCGTGGAATGGAGATCCCCAAAACGCGGATGCGGCTGGCTACGGGCTCGTCAACGGGACCAGTACCGTCGACGCGAACTTCTGGGGCGTGTGGCTCGCGTCGCGCTTTCTCGCCGGCGCGGCGAGCGAGATGGCGGTGACGGGCGCTCCCGCGGCGGTGCGCGCATTCGCGGTCCGCTCGGCGTCGGAATTGAAAGTGCTCCTCGTCAACGGAAGCGCCACGGCGCCGGCGACGATCTCTCTCGCCGTGTCGGGCGCAACCGCTGGACGGCCGGTGCGTGTTCGCCTCGACCCTTCCTATGCGGCGACCGGCGTTCCCGCGCGGCGCAGGGCCGTGCCGCAAACCACACCGCGCCCGGCGCCCGCAAACCTCTCCGCGGTCGAGCTTCCCGCCCTCTCCGCCACTCTCCTGGAGATCCCGGTCACCATCGCTTCGTCCCGTGGCAGGAGTTCGCGCACGAGCGGGTCGAGGAGTTCCAGCCGGTGCTCGGATCGAGGTCCTTCTTGCCGTTGACGTGCAGCGAGGCGTTCACCGTCGTCGTGCCATAGCCGGTATGGCACCGGCCGCAAGCGATCCCTTTGTTGTGGTGCTTGTCGTGGTGCCCCGTGGTCGGCTGCGACGAGTGGCAGGTGCCGCAAGCGGCCTGCGTCCCATCCACCTTCGTCCAGGCCGGTGCGTTGCTGGGGATGCCGCCGCTGAAATTGCCGTGGCAATAGGAAGCGCTGCACGACGTCCCGTTGAATTGCGGCGCGGCGCCGCCCGTGGTCGCGAGCGGGCCGAACGTGAGCTCGACCGTGCCGTCCCAGTGGGTGGTGCTGGTCGGGACCACGTGGCATTCCGAGCACTGCATCGCGGTGCGGAGCGGACCGTCGTTCAGGTGCTGCTGGTGTGCGCCGACGGCTCGCGCGGTCGTGGCGGTCTCGCCGCGCGTTCCGAGCGGCGGCGCGGGATTGTTCCGCGCCGCGTCGCCGTGGCAGCTCGTGCAGGTGAGGTCGTTGACATCGACCTTGCCGTTCACGTGCACGGCGAGGTTGACGCTCGTTGGCGTGTACCCAGG
This sequence comes from Myxococcales bacterium, assembly GCA_045802855.1. Classification (GTDB taxonomy): domain Bacteria; phylum Myxococcota; class Myxococcia; order Myxococcales; family 40CM-4-68-19; genus VBKO01. The sequence continues at coordinate 4,402 of JBJMQD010000260.1, forward strand.
GTGGCACGAGCCGCAGCTCGTGGCGGACGGCGGATGGTTCGACGGAGGAAGGCCGTGGCACGACCCGCAGGCCGCCTGCGTGCCGTCGACCTTCGTCCACACCGGCGCGTTGCTCGTGTTGCCGCCGCGGAAGTTGCCGTGGCAGTAAGCGCCGCCGCACGTCGTCCCGCTCCACTGCGGAGTGGCTCCGCCCGTCGTTGCGAGCGGCCCGAAGGTGAGCTCCACCTTGCCGTTCGCGTGGGAAGTGCTGGCGGGAACGATGTGGCACTCCGCGCAGCCGATGCCGCGCGAGAACGGCCCCGGCTGCAGGTGCGCCTGATGCGCTCCGACGGCCCGATCCGAAGTGGCGACCTCGCCGCGGGTCCCGGAGGGCGGCGCGGGATTCGTGCCGGCGCCATGGCAACTCGTGCAGGTCAGGTTGACCACGTCGATGGTGCCGTTCATGTGCCGTCCGCCGCTCGCGTTCAGCGAGCCGTCGGGGTTCACCGTTCCCGGGTGGCACGAATTGCAGTTCGGGTTCTGCGGGTGTGGCGAGGGCGGCGGCAGCGAATGGCAGCTCCCGCAAGCGGCCTGGGTGCCGTCCACCTTGGTCCATTTCGGCGTCGTGTTCGTACCGCCCTTGAGCGTCGCGCCATGGCAGTACGCGGTGCAGGTCGCGCTCTCGGGGTCCCAGGAAGGGTTCGCGCCGCTCGTCCGCGCCAGATCGCCGAAAACGACTCGAGGGGTCCCGTCGATGTGCGACAGGTCGGTCGGGACGACGTGGCAGGAGTTGCACTCTATCGGCCCGCGCAGGTGTCCCGCCTGCAGGTGCGACTGGTGGGCGCCGACGGCGATGGCGGTGGTGTCCTTCTCGCCCCGCGTCCCGGAGGGCGGCGCAGCCGGTGAAGTCGGCCGCGAGGAATCGCCGTGGCACGACGTGCAGGAAGCGTTCACGTCGACCTTCCCGTTGACGTGCAGGCCTGTCTGCTTGTCGATCGTTCCGTCAGCGTTGACCGTCCCCGGATGGCAGGTATGGCAGTCGGTCCGCTGCGGGTGCGGCGCGGATGGCGGCGCTCCGTGGCACGAGGTGCACCGCGCCCCGCCGGCGTCGGTCCACACGAGCGACAAGGGATTGGGGCTCTTGAGCCCACCGCCGTGACACCATGTATTGCTACATGTCGCGGAGGTGCGATCCCACGACGGCTCGAGTCCGCCCGTCCGCGCCAGGGCTCCGAACTCGAGCGTGGCCTCGCCGCTGCCGTAGTGGCCCGCGGGCTTCGACGGCACCGGATGGCAATCGGCGCACGACAGCGCTGCCCGCATCGTGCCCGCCCCGAGATGGGCGTTGTGCGCGCCCGCGCCCCGAGCGGTCGGATCTTTCACCCCCCTCGGGGTGACGAAGGGTACCGGCGACGACGGACTCGAGTGGCAGTGGGTGCAGACATCGTTCGCAGCGGTTCCGGACTCGACGCCTCCGGACTGCGGGGCGGCCTCAGTACAAGCGTACGAGAACAGGAGGACTGCAAGAAGTTCGCAAACGCGCCGGGTCCGTTTTCGCGAAATGGGGTCCACTGGAAGCATGCTTCCAGCAACTTCAGTGCCCGCCTGGTTTTTCAGAGCACCGCGGGCCGAACGGCGCGGCGAAAATCATGCGCGCCGTCGACCCGGGCGAGGCCTTCACGCAACCTTTGCGCGAACTCGACGCAAACTCAGGGCCGCCGCGCGGAGGTGGCGGACGGCGAACGCAGCAGCTCCTCGAGATACGGCTTCCACACGGCCGCGAGCGTCAGCGTCTGGTGTCCGATGGTCTTCTCGCTTTCGGGGACGAGCACCGATTTCCCTTTCGGGATCTTCGCGAGCGACTTCTCCATCACCCCGATGTCGGGCGGGTTGATCTCGTCGTCCGCGAAATTCACAGCGAGGAGCGGCGCCTTGATCTTCGCCAGGTCCGGCTCCGGATCGTAGTCCCACGACGACTCGTACCAGTAGAGATAGTCGTTGGTGTCGAACTTCTTCTGCGCGTTGTCGACCGTCTTGTCGTAGAGCGCCTCCGCCTCCTTGCGCGTCGGCCCCTGCTTCTGCAGCCGCACCGGGCTGTCCGTCATGATGAGGAACACCGGCATCGTGTACGTCCAGCGCTTCGGCTGCGCCTGGTACTCGCCGTTGCTCCAGTCGGGGTCGTTGCGGATGGCCTGCGCCACCATGCGGCGCCAGATGAGGTTGCGCCCGGCGATCTGGACCGGCTGGCTCGCGATCGGCATCAGCGCGTCCATCATGTCGGGCCATCTCTCGCCCCACATCCAGGTCTGCATGCCGCCCATCGACGTTCCGATCACCGCGCGCAGGTGATCGACGCCGAGGCCCTTCGTGACCAGCAGGTGCTGGGCAAAGACCACGTCGTTGTAGCCGTAGCGGGGAAACTTCGCGTGCATGCCGTCGCTCGGCTTCGAGGACCCGCCGCGACCGAGGCCGTCGGGCAGGATGAGGTAGTACTTCGAGGCGTCGAGGACCTGCCCGGGCCCGAAGAGCTCTCCCGCGAGAGTCGGGTTGAGGAAGTTCTTGCCGGTGCCCGTCGTACCGTGGAGCAGCAGGACCGCGTTCGTCACATGGCCGGCGCCGTCGCGCTGCGGAGTCCCGAGGGTGGTGTAGTGCAGGCGGATCTCCGGGAGTACATCGCCGGTCTGGAACTTGAAATCGCGGGCGACGAAATCGGCTTCCTTCTGGTTGGGATAGCTCTCCGCCGCGAACGAGCCGGAAGCAAACGCCGATACCGCCACAACGCCGAGCATCGAGAGCCGTCGTCGAACGCGCATCGCTCGCTCCTCCTTGGGAGTCGTCTTCCGTACCATGTAGCCACCGGATTCCAAAGACGTGCGCCGGGGAGCGGGCGCCGCCGCCGAGCGCCCACCCGAGCGCCCGCACCTGCGAGAAAGACCCCGCGCGTCTCCGGATTCGCCCCTAGCGCAAGGCCCTCCTGATCGAATACGGATCATCGCTAATTGCCAAGCGACTTTGCTGGCATCCACCTTGCTGACCGGCCATGTCGACGATGTTGCGAGCACGAGGATTCACGGCCATCGAGATGACGGTTGCGCTCGCCATCATGGGACTTTTGACGGGCATCACGATTCTGGCGTTTCGCGGCATGAAGAACCGCGCGGGCTTCGCCGCCGCGACGGGCGACCTGATCGTCCAGATCCGCGCGACGCGCGCGGAAAGTTTCAGCCGTGGCGGCACGACGGTGTTCGTGGTCGACACGGTGGGTGGGCGCTGGTGGGGGCTCGAGGACGTGGGCGGGGACTTCGATCTCGCAGCGTTCGACCCCGCGAACCCGACTGCCGCCGGCGACCGGCTGCTCGTCAGCGGCTCGCTACCGACCGGCGTCAGCTTCGGTCCCGCGACCGGCTACGGCGCCGCCCTGCCGGCGCCCTTCCAACTCGTACCGTCCTTTCCGGGAGCATCGCCCGCTCCGGCGTTTCCGTACTGCAGCTTCTGCGTGACCTCCGGCGCGAAGACGGGATTCGGTTTCATCCGTTTCACACCGGGCTCGCAAGTCACCTGGTCCGGGGGCCCCGTCGCTTCCGGCCAGCAACTCACGCTCACGGCGAAGGTCGCGGGCACGAACCTCCAGCCCGTCCTCACGCTCGCGGTGCTCGCCCGTACCGGCGCATCGGCGACCTTCGAGACCAAGCAATGAACCACCGCAACCATCGAAGAGGTTTCTCCACCATCGAGGCGATGACCGCCTCGGCCGTCATGCTCGTCGGCCTGCTCGGCCTGGCGTCGCTCCAGGTCGTCGGCGTGCGCTCGAATCACTTCGGCCGGCACCTCGCCCAGGCGTCGAGCCTCGCCCAGGATCTGGCGGAGAACATCCAGCGCTGGGACTACGCCGACAGCCGGTTGATGCCGGGCACCCTCCGGTCGTGGAACGTGAACGACCCCGCGTCCACCTCCGGCGTCGACCTCGAATGGGACATGGGCCGGGGCGACGTCGCGACCCACCCCGACGGATCCGCGTACCGCGCGGACTTCTCCGACAAGCCGAGCGATTCGAATGCTCGCGCGTCGAGCACGCTCGCGACCGCGTACACCGGGTTGTCCACCGACACCGACGGCGATTCCGTTCCGGATTATGTCCGGTACTGGAACGTCTGGTCGACGTCGTTCGACGGCGTCGCACCGACCGGCAAGACGATACAGATCGTCGTGCGCTGGAAGGAGCCGAACCTCGGATGGCGCGAGACGACGGCCAGCACCTTCAAACCGATTCCGAGCCAGCAGGACCTCGGGCAATGAGCTCGAAGCGCCGACGGGGGTTCACGCTCCTCGAGGTGCTGGTGGGACTTTCGATCAGCCTGATCGTCATCGGGATGGTCACCGCGATCTTCCTCGGCCAGCAGCGCACCTTCCAGTCGCTCGACGTGAACCGCGTCGCGAGCGAGGCGGCCCGCGACGCGTTCCTCGAGATCGAGCCGGCGCTGCGGCGCGCGGGCTTCGGCCTCGACCCGCGCCATGCGTTCGACTTCACGAATTATGCCTGCCCGGCCCGGCCTTGCCGGGACTCCGCGACCGGTCCGGACACCATCGTGTTCTACGCACGGAACCCGACCTACCAGCTGGTCGGCGCGGGCGGCACCAATCCCGACGGGACGGCGTGCACGACGGTAGGCGGTTGCACCTACGGAAACGCTTTCCACGTCGTGGCGACGGGCTCGAACACCGCCACCGTGACGCTGCCCGCTGGAACCGTGCTGCACAAGGGTCGCATCGTCCAGTTCATGTGCCCGAACGCGAAGAACTCCACGATGGGCACGGTCGCGACGACGGTGAGCGGTGAGGGCGATCAGGCGATCCCGCTCGTCGCGATGGTCGTGGCGGATCCGACGAAGCAGAACGACTTCAATCAGAACGCCTGCTTCTCCGGCGTGAACTCGGGCGTGGTCATGTTCCTCGTCGACCGCTACCATTACCTCGTCGAGAACTACGGAGGGACCCCTTGGCTCGTGCTCGACCAGGGGCTCGACCTCGATGGCGACGGCGTCCTCCCCGAGAACGGGGCCGATCGCGACGACTACATCCCCCTCGCCCAGGGCGTCGAGGACGTGCAGTTCGCCTACGTGCTCAACGTCAACGCGCCGGCGGTGGCGGGCGGCGGCACGGCGGCGGCGCCCGGACCCGGCCCCGACTTCCCCTCGCCCGCTGGCGGTCCCAACCAGGGCAACTGGGTCGTCGGCGACTTTCCCGGCCAGGTCGAGGAGCCCGATCCGAGCGTGACGAAGATGCCGCTCTACGCGACCTCGATCGCCGATCCGCTCCGCTTCAACAACAGCTCGGCGAACATCCGCGGCGTGCGCGTCTCCCTCAGCCTCCGATCGCTGCTCACCGATCAGTCGAAGCCCTCGAGCTGGCAGGGCGACGTCGAGCGGCAGATGGAGAACAGATCGACCGCCACGCTCCTTTCCGGCGGCCGGTTCCGGCGCTTCAGTTTCCAGACCGTCGTCAACACCAGGGACATGGAGTCGCGCAACAGTTTCCTGTTCTGAAAGGGGTCCCCATGGGACGCGAGCGGCAGGGATTCCGGACCGATCACGGCGCCGCGCTGCTCGTGACGATGGTCCTCCTGGCGGTGCTCGCGGTGGTGGCAATCGCGCTGGTGAAGCGCAGCACCACCGAGATGGATGCGGTCTCGGCCAAGCGTTACTACGACAAGTCCCTCTCGTGCGCCGAAGCCGGCCGGGAGATGCTGCTCAGCCAGTTCCGTGTCTTCGGCCTCGACCCGACCTCGCTCACGCTCAACACCCACGTCGGGGACTTGAACGTCTACACGGGCCATTACGACCAGTTCGGGATCCGCACCGTGGTGCCCAACTCGAGCACCGCGGCGGGCAGCGGCGTTGGCGTCACGGATGTGTCGAATCGCCTCGGCGCGCAGCTCGGCGGCACATCCTACCGGTTCACCGTCGTCTGCGCGGACACGAAGAGCTCGCACCAGAGCGAGGTGGAGTTCGACGTGCGGTTCGGGTTGTAGGGGGAGGAGGAGAGGGCTCGGTGCTGTTCAAGATTCGTCTCGCCTCACTCGCCACGACGCTCCTGCTCGGCGGCTCCGCCGCGCTCGCGGCTCCCGCCGGACAGTCCTGCTGGGACCGCGACGTCGAGAGGATGGAGTACCTCACCAATCCTCCCGAGCGCGGGGACAACAACTTCTTCACCACGGTGGTCGCGCAGACGGGGAACGTCTCGCTCGTGTACCCGGCGAAGGCGTCGCTGGCGGAGTTCACCGAGCGGCTGTACCGGATCCGCGCCGATCTGGGCGGGTCCGCTCCGGCCCGCTGCACGAACCAGTATCTGAACGGTCTCACCTACTTCATGCCGAAGGACGTGAACGCGCCCGCCGGCAGCGCGACGTACCAGGGAAGTTACAACCCGAACCTCAACTATCCAGATCCGGAAACGTACACCGGCGGCGGCGCCAAGAACCAGGGATTCGACAACGCCTCGTATTACCAGTACGGCGCCTGGCCGGTAGGCGGCACCGGCACCCCGCAGTCCGCGGCGGCGGCCTGCACCGCCATGAAGAACGGCTCGGGAGTGCCGATCATCGGCGGCGATCTGGCCGAATGCATCGCCTGCGTCTCGGGAACGCTGGGAACCGCGCGCGGATACTGGCTCAACCCTTACGTTGCCGATCGCGATACCAGCACCAACGCAGGCGTGTTCGCGGGGAGGTTCCTCAACTTCCAGCCCCCGAAGTGGGCGCTCTTGCGGCTCGCCTACAAACGGCTCGTGAACGGACCGCTCCTTTCCGTGTTGCGCGAGGCCGTCGTCGCGCAGAATGGAGCCATCGGAGGACAGGTCGTCCAGTTCATGCTTCCGCAGTCGTGCAACGGGAGCGGACGCCCGTTGAACCAGAAGCAGAAGGCCGTCGACACCGTCTCCTATACCAACGTCGCGAACCCGATCGCCGAGATGCTCTTCAACACCGCCTGGTACATGGGAGGCCAGGAGAAGCCGTGGTGGTTCACGAGCGCGGCGCTTCCCGGCAACGCCATGGCCCAGGGCAAGAGCGGACCCTGCAGCGGCTGCAATGCCGACTTCATGGTCCTCTTCTCCGACGGCCGCGCGGACAGCGCGAACCCCCGCTGCACGCTCGACGCCTCGGGCAACGTGCCTGCGTTCTGCAGCGCTGCCGCCAATTGCGGGACCGTCGGCATGGGACAGTCGGACGACGGGAACGAGTTCCTCAATCCCGGCTCGCAATCCGACGTCGCCGCGGCAATCAGCGGCCCCGGCGTGCGCCAGACGTGGCCGGGCACCTGCGACATGGATTTCGCGGACGACGTCGCGGGATGGGCGAACGCCAGCAACGTCTCGATGAACACCCCCGGCACGCACGTGAAGACCTACGTGGTCGGGATCGGCGATCCCCGGAACACCTACGGCGAGATGAGCATCCTGCAGGGCATCGCCACCCGCGGCGACGGCATCTACACCGTGGCGAAGGATTTCCGCACCCTGGAGACGAACATCGAGCAGGTGTTCAACGACATCATCCGGCGCGCGACGTCCTTCTCGGTGGCGGCGATCACCACCGTCCAGACCCGCGGCTCGACCTTCGCCTTCATCCCCCGCTTCCGCCCGCTCCAGGGACCGCAGTGGGAGGGGCGGCTCTTGCGTTACAAGCTCTTCAACGAGTTCGCGGCGGGCTGCGATCCCGTCGTCGACAAGAACGTCAAGAATGCCGTGAACCCGAACGGGAACGCGAGCTGCGGCGATCTCTACCTGCAGGACAAGAACAACAACTTCATCCTGGAAGACCAGGACGCGGGCGTCTTCGAGCAGCTCGACAGCAGCCAGACGTGGCAAGCCGACGGCGGATGGCCCTGGAAGACCGGAAGCCAGCCGGACGGCGGTACCGGACCCCTGCCCGCCACACCCATCTGGGAGGCGGAGGACGAGCTGGAAAAGCGCGTCAACCGGTTCATCGCGGGGGCGATCGACGATCGGCGCATCTACACGGTCGCGCCGGACAGCGCCGGCGGGTACGGGCCGGCCCTCATCTCGTTCGAGGTCGCGAATGCCGCGGCCATCACGCCGCTCCTGCAGCTCGGCGGCAAGAACGGCGACTTTTGCACCTCCCTCGCAGGGCTCACCAGGCACAACTACGCCACCGACGACGACTGCACGGTCGACGTCATCAACTTCATGCGCGGGTACGACGTGATGCTGCAGAATCCCGTCAACCGCGCCAGCCCGGACGGTGGGTACAGCGTCACGAGCTCGCGGCCCCACGTGATGGGGGACATCTTCCACTCCTCGCCGATCCTGGTCACGCCTCCAGTGACGACGGCGCTCTGCCGCCTGGGGCTCGCGAACCAGTGCGTGGAGTCGCTTTACGCGGACAAGCTCACTCCGGACGCGCCCACCCCGGGGAGCGGATTCGCCCACGCCTACGAGGAATACCAGTCGAAGAACGCGACCCGCGCCGAGCTCGTCCTGGTGGGAGCGAACGACGGAATGTTGCACGCCTTCAACGCCGGCAACTGGGTCGCGGGCGACGATCCCGACACTCCTTCCCTGGTGGAGACGGCCCACTACGACCTCGGCAGCGGCAAGGAGGAGTGGGCATTCATCCCGCCCGATCTGCTTCCGAAGCTGCAGCGGTACATCGTCAACACCAGGCACGACCTGCTCGTCGACGGCACCCCGATGGTGCGCGACGTGTGGGTGGACGGGAGCGGCGCGAGCACGGTCCGCGACGGCAAGAAGCAACCCGACGAGTTCCACACCGTCGCGGTGGTCGGCGAGCGGGAGGGCGGCCGGCACTATTTCGCCCTCGACGTCACCGATCCGTTCAATCCGAAATACCTCTGGATGTGGCCCCCTCCAGGGCTCGCGCGCACCCTGAACGTGGGCGAGTCGTGGGACGACATCGCGCCGGGATCGCCGCCGATCGTCAACGTCGCCGTGGCAAATGCCACGGGACCGCTCAACGTGCACGGAGCGAAGGCGAGCGAGAAATGGGTGATCGGCCTCGGAGGGGGGTACGATCCCGACCTGCTCCGCGGCCGCGCGTTCTACGTCCTCGACGTCTGGAGCGGCCAGCTCGTCTACAAGTTCAGCAAATCGGACTCGACGGGCGCGGCCGATCCGCGCGACGCCCTCTTCCCCATCGCCGCCCCGGTATCGTTCGTGGATACCGACGGGGACTTCATCTTCGACACCGCCATCGTCGGCGATACGGCGGGCCAGCTCTGGGCATTCGCGCTCGCGCTCCCCGGATCCGACACGGACGGAGACGGCTACTACGACAACTGGTTCGGCGGGCGCGCGTTCAACGAGTTCGCCGGGCAGGCGATGTGGCACCGATCGCCGTTCTTCCAGCGCGCGGCGGTGACGGTCGTGCCGCTGCAGAGCGGTCCCGTCGTGCGCGCCCTCCTCGGCTCCGGCAACCGCGACCAGATGAAGAACGGTCTCGGCGGCACCTGCGGGCTCTCCGACCTCGACGCCTGCCTCCGCCAGGACTGCTCCGTCGACGTGCTCGCCAACCGGCGCCGCATCGGTCCGGCGCCCTCGAGCAGCACGGCCGGCCACTACGCGCTCGGCGAGTGGAAGTACACCTCCGGGACGTCCTCGCTCGCCACCAACACGCTGAACCTCACTTCCGCCGACTCGCAGTCGACGTCCTGCACCGACATCGGCATCGTCGACATCCTCTACACGCTCACCTGCGGCTCGACCGCGCAGACCTACGAGACCAACATCTACTGCGACTGGGGGGCGAGCGGCGGCGCGGAGTGCCCGGTGGCCAATGGCAAGCCGCTCGCGACGCAGCTGCCCTGGACGCCGTCCGTACCGCAGGAGTACACGCGCTTCTACTCGGTTTCCGTCTGGGGCAGCGGCAAGCGGGCCATGCCCGCCTCGACGGTGCAGGCCGCGGCATACGACGGCGCGGCGCTGACGGAATCGTCGCTCGTCGATGCCACGGGCTGCCCGCTCAACGCGACTGCCGGCTCCTGCGCCTCGCCTACCGGCAACGGCTGGTACGTCGTCCAGAACAACTCGGTCACGGGCCAGCTGCGCAAGCCGGGCGACGAGAAGACGGGCTCCGCCGCGCTCGTCCTGGCCGGCTGCGCGCTCTGGAACACGCTCTTGCCGAACAACCAGGCGGCGCTGACCTGCTCGGGGGCGCTGCCGCCGGACAACGCATTCGTGTTCCAGGCCGACGCGCTCACGGGGCACGTGCAGTGCGGGGTGACGGGATCCGCCACCGCGCAGGCGACGACGCGCTCCGTCCGCCGCGATACGACCGTCACCCCGCAGCAGTTCACCCCGGTCGTGTCGCTGAACGCGAAGAGCGGAGAAGTCGCGTACAGCGGCGTCAGCCTCGAGCCCGGATCGCCTCCCGTCCAGGTCCAGGTGGGCACCGGCAACGTCGTGGGCAACATCCACTGGCTGGAGGTGCCGCGCAGCCTCCACGACTGCCGCCACGGCGACGGAGGCTGCCAGTGATTCGCTAGTGGTAGGACTTCGCCTCCGCCGCGACCTTGGCGGCGTCGAACTTGTTCATTTCGTCTACCAGATCGTTCGTCACCAGCTCGGTCGCCGGCACCTTGTCCTTGATCACGTTCCACTTGAGGAGGAAGTCGATGTACGCGTCGAAGTCCTTGAGGGAGCTTTCGCCCCACTTCTTCACGCCGCCTGCCTCGAGCTTCCAGTGCTCGGCGCGGGCGAGGAGCGTCTTCACGTCGTCGCGCAGCGCCTGCTCGTCGCTCTTTCCGCTCGGCTTCGTCTGCGGATAGACCTCGTAGAGGATCTTCACCGCGGCCTCGGGATTCGCGATGGCGAACACGGTTCCCATCGCGTAACCCCTGCCGAGGGCGACCGCCTGGGCGCGGTCCTTCTGCAACGTCTCCTCGAGCGCGAGGAAACCGTTCGACGGGAAGCGCGAAAGCGGCCCGGTGTCGAGGAGCCGCACCGGCACGCCGGCGCTGTCGATGAGCGCGTACTGCGTGTCGTACATCGACAGCGCCTCCACCTCTCCCGAACGGAGGAGCGCCGCCGCCTGGGCGGCTTCTCCGACGACGACGATGCGCGCGTCCTTGTCCGGATCGAGACCGTTCATGGCGAGGACGCCGCGCGCCACGTGCACGCCGCCTGACGCCATCGAGGCGACCCCGATCTTCTTCCCTTTGAGATCCTTGATCGAGTGGATCGCGCTCTGTTTGCCCACCGCGATCCCGTAGATGTTCCCCTGATAGGCCGTGTAGAAGATTTTCGCCTTCACACCCTGCGCCCGGGCGGCGGGGAACGGCTCGATCGACGGCAGCGAGTACGGCAGGTCGCCGGTGGCGACGAGCTTCACGCAGTCGGTCGATCCGGGAATCGGAACGAGCTGCACGGTCATTCCTTCGCGTCCGTAGAAACCCTTCTTCATCGCGACGGCGAAGGGAGCGGCCGCGGAGGTGATGGTGCGCGCGCAGAACCCCACCTTGACGTTCTCCGCTCGAGCCGCGAGGGCGAAGAGCGTGATGGCGACGGCGATCGTTTTCACAATGTTTCCCCCTTTACCTTTACCGAAGCCGATGCGTCCTTTTGCGAAGGATCCCAGAAGAGGACCCGCTTGCGGACCAGCACCACCACCGCATTCAGCCCGAGACCGAGGGCCGCGAGGATGAAGAGCACCGCGAACTCCCCCGCCACGTCCATGCTGAAGTTGCGGCTCTGGATGAGCATGCCGAGCCCCGCCTCCGAGCCCACGAACTCGGCGACGATGGCGCCCACCAGCGCGAAGACCATCGCGACTTCCAGCCCGGCCATCAGGAAAGGAAGCGCGGAGGGCAGCCGCAGCATCCAGAAGATCTGCATCTGCGTCGCGCCGAGCGAGCGCATCAGATCGACGCGATCCTCGTCCGCCGAGCGCAGCCCCACGATGGTGTTCACGAGGAGCGGAAAGAAGGCGATGAGCGCCGCGCTCACCACCTTCGAGCCGAGACCGAGGCCGAACCAGACGATGATGAGCGGCGCGAGCGCCACCTTCGGCATCGACTGGAACATGACGATGTACGGGTAGAGGAAGTACTCGGCCGGCCGGCTCGCCGCGATCAGCGTTCCGAAGAAGAAGGCGACCGTCGCCCCGGCGAGGAACCCGAGCAGCGTCTCGGCGAGGGTGATCCAGAAGTGGTGCAGGTAGATGCCGCTCAGAGCGCCCCGGTAGAGCGCCGCCCCGATCTGCGAAGGCGGCGGGAGGATGAAGGCGGGGACGCGCAGTGCCCGGACGGCGCCTTCCCAGACCGCGAAGGAAGCGACGAGGAGAAGCGCTCGCAGGACGGATCTACCCATCCGCGCGGACCTCTGCCTTGCCGTTGAACTGCGCGCGGATGTCGTGCACGATCCTGCCGAATTCCGGCGTCGCCATCATGTCGAGCGTCCGGGGACGCGCGATGGCGACGGAGACCCGCTGCAACAGTCGTCCTGGCCGCGGCGTCATGACGAAGACGCGATCGGCCAGGAACACCGCTTCGGCGATCGAGTGGGTGACGAAGAGGATGGTCTCGCGCCGCTCGAGCCAGATGCGTTGCAATTCGAGGTTCAGGCTCTCGCGCGTCATCGCGTCGAGCGCGCCAAAGGGCTCGTCCATGAGGAGGAGCGCGGGATCGTGCATGAGGCTCCGGGTGATCGAAACGCGCTGCTGCATTCCGCCCGAAAGCTCCCACGGATAGCGATGCTCGAACCCGCGGAGGCCGACGAGGCCGAGAAGCTCGAGGGCACGGGAGCGGTTCTTCTCCCGGCCGAGGCGCTGCACGTCGACGGGAAGCAGCACGTTTTCCAGCACGGTCCGCCAGGGAAAGAGCACCGGCGACTGGAAGACGACTCCGATGTCGCGGCGCGGTCCGGTGACGGGCGCGCTGCGGAGCTCGACCTGGCCGCGGCTCGCCGGAAGCAGCCCGGCGAGGATCTTCAGCAAAGTCGACTTGCCGCAACCCGACGGTCCGACGAGAGCGACGAACTCGCCCTCCCGGACGTCGAAGTCGATGTCCTCGAGGGCGAGGACCGTGCCGCGCGGAGTCGCGTACTCCTTGCGCAGTCCCCTCACGGCGATCACGGGGTCGGACGGGTCCGGCATTGCCCTCCTGGTGCGTGACCTTTCGAGGTCGCGCTCCGGGAAGGACCGCGACGCCGAGATGATTCAGGGCCAGGCCGTCCTCGACTTTTCCACTCCAGACCCTTGTCTGACAAGGGCCGGGGGTTACCTCGGCGCTTGTTGCTGTGCCGCCGGGGCCTGCTGTTGCGCCGCCGCTGGCGTTCCCTGTCCCTGCTTCGGGACGAGACCGTGCTTGGCGAGCAGCTCCGGCATCCGCGACTGGATGATCCGGGTCGCCTCGCGCATGCTGTCACCCGAGATGGCGGGGAGCTCGTGGGTGAACTTCGCCCCCGTGGGCGTCTTGTAGAACGCGAGGATGTCGCCGATCTCGCGGTCCGTGAAATGCTCCGAATAGATGCGGGAGCTGATCCGGACGAGCTCGTCGTACGGCAGCGCTTCCTGGATGGCTGCCTGGAATCGCTGGCCCTCGTCCGCCGACGGATTCGAGCCCTGCTGGCGCAACGCGTTGACGGCTTGCTGGGACATCTGCTGCATCATCGCGGAGTACTGGTCCCGGGGCAGGATGTGCCGGACGAGTTGTTCGGCGGAAGGTCGAGTCGTTCCGGCGGCAGAGGCGGCCGCCGACACAGCCATCGCAAGGAGGAATGAGCGCATCGAACGAATGTGGTCGCCGCGGCCCGCGGTCACAACGGACGACGAGGCGGCAGCCTGGAAGCCGAGCGCGCCGAGCGGGCGACTTCTGATTTCAAACAGCGAACGGGTCGAGGACATCCACGCCAGCGTTCTCGAAGTCGTCCGCGTCGTGAGTCGCCACGGTCAGCCCATGGACAAGCGCCGTTGCCGCGATCAGGCTGTCCTTGATCGGCATCGCCTGGCCGGACCGCCGGAGATCGGCCAGTAACCCCGCCCATCGAAGCCCGGTCCGGCGATCCCACGGCAGGCAGTGGACGCGGCGTACCCCCTCGTCGAACCACCGGTCGAGCGCCGCACGCCGTTTGCCCCGCGGGAGCAACAGGATTCCGAAACGGATCTCCCCCAGGATGACTGGATCGACCACGAGCTCCCGCTCGTTGCGGCGAAGCCACTCGACGACCCGCGGTGAGGGGGAAGGCTTCGTCGCCTCGGAAAGAATGTTCGCGTCGACCAGGTAGGCCAAGGCTCAGAGCGTGTCCGTCGACTCGGAGTCCACGGGAACGAAAAACCCCTTCGCCGGACAGGAGAGCAACCAGTCGACGAGGCCATCGTTGTGGTTGGAGACGCGGCGGATCAATCGATACTTTCCCCGTTCCAGGCGCTCGATCTCGAACTCCTGGCCGGCCTCGATCCCGTCCTGCTCACGAATCTCGGCGGGCAGCACGATCTGACCCTTGGAGGACACCACCGTCTTCATGAATGGTAAGATACAGTCTTACTCGCGTCGGATCAATGTTGGGAAGGGCGATTTACGTCCCGATCCGTACCAGCTCGAGAAGCGGCTCCTCCTCCGGCCTTGGCACCGTGAGATCGACGACGCAGTCGAGCATCCACTCCTCCCTCGGTGCCGAATCGACGGACGCCGCCGCCTCGATCTCCTCGCCCGTCGCTCCCGCGTCGCGCGCCATGGCGTCGACAGCGCTCTCGACTCGCCCCGGGGCGAGCAGCTTTTGCTGCGCTTTGAATCGCTTCGGCCCGTCGGGGAGCAGCGCCGTCCGATCCGGCCTGCGCGCGCGCGGAGTCGTATCCAAAGAGCGGAGCGCCGCGAGGGCGGGCGCGAGCTCCGCCTCCAGCTCCTCCGGTGTCCAGGCCGAATCCGCGGAGGAAGCCCGCAGCCCCGCCGCCGCGGCCGCGAAGTCCCGGCGGGCGAGCGCGAACAAGAGCCGGTGCAGCTCTGTCCGCACCCTCGCCTTGAGGACGCGCGGATCGCGCAAGAGCGAGTCCGTGTCTCGCGGCCGCGCCGCGAGCGTCTCCCGATGCGCCTGCGCCGCGGCGAGGCGGCGCGCCTTCTCCTCCGCCGAAGCGGCCGGGTCGAGCAGCGCCTCCCACTCGTCGAGCAGCGTCGAGTCCGTCGTCCGCACCGTGGTGCGCAAGAAGGCGATCACGTCGTCCAGCGTCTCGTCCCGCATGCCCTCCGGAACGGAAGTCAAAAGCGTCTTGTAAGCGTCGTTCAAGTACCGGAGCAGGACACCTTCGCTCCGCTGCAGGCCGTATTCGCGCACGTAGTCGTCGAACGAGCTCCCCCGCTCGAACAGCTCCCGCGCGATGCTCTTCGGCCGGACGTCCTCCGCTCCTACCCAGGGATGCTTGTCCGCGAACGCGTTGAACGTGTCGTAGACGAACTCGCGCAAGGGCTTCGGCCACTCGACCTTCTCCAGCTGCTCCATCCGGTCCGCGTAGTCGACTCCCTGCGCCTTCAGCTCCGCCACCTTCTCGCCCTTCGCCCTGTCGAGCTGCGCCCAGAGGACGGGCATCGGGTTCTCCAGGATCGACTCGACCAGGGTCAACACGTCGAGTGCGTACGTGTCGCTCGTCGGATCGAGGCGAGGGAGCGTGTCGAGGAGCCAGAGCGCCAGCGTGTGGTGGATGGAGAAGTCCGATTGGAGATGCTCGGCAACTTCCAGGTGGGGAGCCAGGTACTCGTTGCCGCGAACGAGCTTGACGAGGCCCGCGGCGCGAAGACGCCGGCACCCGGCGGCGGCCGTGCGCAAATGGATGCGCTTGTTGCCCTCGTTCCCGTGGGAGCGGCGCACCATCTGCACGAGCCGCGCGTATCCTTGTGGCCCTTCTGTGTCGCGCGCGCTGGTCTGCGCCTCGGCCTGCAAGAGGTACAGGATCATCCCGTGCGTCACCTGGAAGCGCGACTCGAGCGGCTCGGGAGGCTTCGAGGTGAGCCGCTCGAACGTCGTCCGGTCCCAGTGGACGTATCCCTTCGCGGGCGGGCTCTTCTTCACCACCTTCTTCCCGGCCTGCTTCTTCTGCTCGAGCTTCAGGTTCTCGATCACGTGCTCAGGCGCCTGCGCGACCACGTATCCGCGGTCGTCGAATCCCTTGCGCCCCGCCCGCCCCGCGACCTGCAGGAAGTCGCGCACGGTCAGCTGCGCGGTCTTCTCGCCGTCGAACTTGGTGAGCTGGGTGAAGACCACGGTGCGGATGGGAACGTTCACGCCGACGCCGAGCGTGTCCGTGCCGCTCACCACCTTGAGGAGTCCCTGCTGCGCGAGCTTCTCGACCACGAATCGATACCGCGGCAGCAGCCCCGCGTGATGCAGACCGATGCCGTGCTGCAAGAACCGCTGCAAGTCCTTTCCGTACGGAGTATCGAAACGGATGCCCATCTCGCGCAGGACGTCCTTCAACTTCGCCTTCTCCTCCTTCGAGGAGAAATCCGCCGACATCAGATCCTGCGCCCGCTCCGCCGCTGCGCGCTGCGAGAAGTTCACGAGGTAGATGGGCGCGCGGTTCGCGGCGACGAGCGTGTCGAGCGTCTCGTGGAGCGGCGTCTCGACGTAGCTCATCTCCAGCGGAACGGGCCGCTGCGCCCCGGAGACGCGCGCCACCTCGCGCCTGGTGACCTCTTCCAGCTTCTTCTCGATCGGCGTCGTGTCGCCGAGCGTCGCGCTCATCAGCAGGAACTGCGTCTTCTCGAGCAGGAGGAGCGGCACCTGCCACGCGACTCCGCGCTCGCGATCCGCGTAGTAATGGAACTCGTCCATCACCACGCAGTCGGCGCGCAGCTTCGGATTGCGCTCGACCAGATTCGAGAGCACCTCTTCCGTGCAGACGAGCACCGGCGCCTCGCCGTTGATCGAGGCGTCGCCCGTGATCATCCCTACGTTGCGTGCGCCGAAGACGTCGCAGAGCGCGAAGAACTTCTCGTTGACGAGCGCCTTCGTCGGACAGGTGTAGAGGGAAATCTGCCCCCGGCACATCGCCTGGAAATGGAGGAACGTCGCGACCAGCGACTTCCCGGATCCCGTCGGCGTCGACAGCACGACGTGCTTGCTGGCGAGGAGCTCGAGGAGCGCCTCCTCCTGGTGGGGATAGAGGGTCAGCCCCTGCGCGGACACCCAATCGGTGAAGCGCGAGAGGATCGCGTCCTCCGCCGCTCCCGCGAGCACGGGCTCGAGCGTGCGCGGTTCGATCATTCCCGCGATCTACCAGACCGGCCGCCCCGCGGAGGGCCTACACACCACGGCGGGAACGGCCGTCAACCCGACGACGAGACTGTACGAGCGCGTCGAGCGGAAGAGCGCCAGGTCGGCACCCTGGTCGAGCACGAACCAGGAACCGAGGGTCACTGGACGCGAAGAGGACTCCACCGTCTGGGACGCGACAGACCGCCGCGTCCGAGAAGAGGCGATCGCGCGATTTGAAAAGGCGGAGTCCGCCCGCCGCGCACGGGCGGACTCCTCCCTAGGTCTTCAGCTGCAGCTGGGGCAGCGCGTCGGTTCCGAGGACGAGGTGCACCTGTCCAACCTTTCCCGCCAGATCCTTGTACGCCTCCAGCTCCTTGAGGCGGACGAGCAGCGGGTTCTCGCCGAGCACCTTCGCGGTCTGTGCCATCGACCGTGTCGCCGCCGTCTCCTCGCGACGCAGGATGACGTTCGCCTCCGCCTCCTTCTGGGCCTCGATCACCCGGTTGAGCAGAACCTTCATCTCACCGGGGAGCACGAGGTCCTTGAGGCCCAGATCGAGCAGCTCGAGACCCAGCGCCGCGGCGCGCTCCGCGACGGCCGGCTTGAGCGCCTTCCCGAGCTCCTCGCGCGCGGCGAGCAGCTCGTCGAGGGTCCGCGTCGCTACGGCCTCGCGCGCCGAGAGCTGCACGGCGAGGTAGAGCACCTCGTCAGGCGCCCGCGCCACCGTGGCGAGGCGACGCGCGTCCGCCACCCGGTAGGCGGCCGCGAGGTTCAGGCGAAGCGATACGCGGTCCTTCGTCATCACCTCCTGGCCCGTCACCTGGAGCAGCCGCTCGCGCACCTCGATGACGGCGAGCAGCACCTTGCGCCGCGCCGTCCAGGCCGCGTGACGGCCCGCGCCCAGCACGGCATCGAGCGCGCCGTCGACGTACCGGATGCCGGTGCTACCCTCCGCCGCGGTGACCTCCACGTAATCGGACGCCGGAACGAGCGCCTTCACCTCGTCGCGCAGCGGCGCCGTGTCGACCCCGGACACGTCCACGATCTCCACCGAGACCGCGGGCGCCGTATCGCGGGCGAGCCGCTCCACCGTCCAGACCAGCTGCATGCCGGCGCCGAGCCAGCGCGCCGGCTTGCCGCGCCGGATGACGAGCGCGCGCTCGTATGGGCCGAGCGCGATCACCATCAGATCTTCGGCCGGAACGAGCGCCAGCTCCTCGGCGCGCAGATCCGCGACCAGCGCATCCGTGTTCAGGCGCTTGACCTCGACCTTCCGCCA